>JBATKF010000297.1:0-17868 GCA_049669185.1 Sedimenticolaceae bacterium
TCTGAAGCCGGCCTCCGGCGAGGCCTTCAGGATCCGGCAGACCGGCCCCGGCACCGTACTCGGCGAGCTCGGTTTCTATCGCAGTGCGCCGCGCTCGGCGTCCGTCGTTGCTGAAACAGCAGGCACGGCCTACCGGCTGACGACCGAATCGCTGCAACGCATGGAGACAGAGCACCCGGAACTGGCCGCGGCGTTGCATAGATTCATCGCGGACCTGCTCGCAGAACGCCTGCTGCGCACCACCCACACCCTCGAGCGCGTGCTGAACTGACCCGCGACACCGGCCGCCATCGACCACTATCGTGCGAAGCTGTAGCGGATCGCTGCATACAGGTTGGTGTTGTCCTGGAACTGACCGAAGAAGGTGTGCTTGTCGTCGCCGAAGAACCAGTTGGCACCACCCTCCAGGGTCCAGTGATCGTCCACAGAGTAGGTCGCGATCGGCCGGACATAGCCATCGTCATCCGACGGCGAATAAAACACGAACAACGACAGGCGCAGGTTCTGATCCAGCGCCAACCGGGTCAGGCGCGTGGTCAGCACATGCCGGTTGCGATCCTGCGACGGGGTGCCCGCCGGCAGATTGTCGCGATAGTCGTCGTAGTCCTGCATGCGCTCCAGGTAATACTGCAGCCCGAGCGTCAGATCGCGGGCCAGTTCCTGACGGTAACCGGCGAGGACGCGCAGCTCGCTGTTGCGTATCGCCGGATCGCCGCCGTCGCGGTCGTCCCTGGAGTCGTAGTAACCGATCTCGAGATTGCCGATCCCGGGGCCCAGCGGGCCCTCGACGCTGGCACCGACCACCGACAGCGCGGGGAAGAGGCCGTCGCCATTGCTCAGATCGAATCCGGCCGGGCTCTTCCAAAATCCGTGGTAACCATAGGCCGCGAACTGATAGCCAGACAGCTGCCGGTGCAGGCGCAGCGCGAACTCGTCATCGTGCCACCATTGGTCCGGGACGTCGGTGTGCAGGCTGTCGTCCTCACCCACCAGGCGGTTCTCGAACGGGTTGAAAAAAGACAGCCGGTCGCCGTCGATATAGCGGTCCGGCTCGAAGCGCGGCGTATAGACCAGATCCAGATCGGCCAGGTCCGAGAACAGCGACAGCTTCACCGAGGTGGATGGGGCCTTGAGATATTCCACGTCGCGGCCGATCAGAAAAGACACCCAGTCCTTGGGAAAGAGATCGTTGATAAAGATGAGATCACCCGTCCCCCAGGTAAGGATCTGGCGGCCGGCCTTGATATCGGCGTGTTCGCCGACGCGGAAGGCCAGGCTGGCCTCGCGTATATCGACATAACCCTCGCCGTCTGTTTGATCCAGGTCTCGCTGGTCCTGATGCTGCACGGCATCGAGCAGAAAGTCCGTGGTCAGCTTCGCGGTCAGCCGCTCGTCGGCATGCTCGAGGCGCAGCTGCAGGCGGGCCTCGCCGAGCGTCGCCTGGTCTTGGTTCGGATCGTCCTGGGCGCGTAGGCCGACGCGGCCCTCGACAAAGCCGGCCAGCGTGAGATCGGGGAACAGCAAGGGATCCGTCGCGTCGACGGTGTTGTCGGCCGCGGGCACCGCGCTATCCGGTCCGCCCAGACCCTTGGGCAGTACCGGGGCCGCACCCCAGGCGCCGCCGCCGACCAAGGCGAGCGCAATGCCCAGGCAACGGACGATCACTTCAGATAACTCACCGGGGGATGACGCAGGTAGCGCTCGGAAAAGATCCCCTCGGGCAGCCCGAGATCGTATGCCACCTTGTCGAATGCCAGTACAGTCTCACCACCATCGCGCAGATCCTTCATACGCGATTTCATCACCGTCGGGTGCCCCTGGATGGTGGCGACCTCGAGGGCCTCGTACTCGCGATACTTGCGATCCTGCGCATCGAAGTACTCGACCCGCACCGGGACAAAGCTGTCGCGGTGAATCCACATCGTGAAACGCGCGAAGTCGACGAGTTCGGGCCGCTTGGGCACGCTCTCCAGCACATGGTAATCGTCCGTGGTCTCGATCAGCCGGTGACGGTCGTCCGTGATGTTGCGCCCGGAGATATCTTCGTAGCAGAAATGCGAGCCGAGGAAACTGGTGCGCTTGTCGCCGGCGGCGATGCGTTTGACCAGGTCCAGCGCGGGCAGATAGAGCCAACGGTCGTCATCGTGCTCGGGATGCTTCCAGACCATGAAGACGGTGTTCTTTACATCCGCCGGATACTTGATGTGGACGAAGTATTTCTGCTGCGCGGCGCCCTCGCCCGTTTCCCCGACCTGATCCCGGCGCAGGATCTGGAAACGTCGGTTGCGCACCCGCCCCTGGCCGTCGGTGATGGTCATGGTCACGCGGGCCTTGCCGTCGTCGCCCTGATAATAGGCTACCTGCTCGGTGCGCTGCACGATCTCCTCCACCGTCAGGCCGTCGGCCAGCGCACTGCTGCCGATCCATGGCAGCACCAGCATGGCAAGCGCCCCCGCGAAGCTATTCATCCACGTCCCGTTCATCGTTACTGCTCCTTATTGCTCTCGTTATCGCTAGACGTAAGCACAGCGTCTGGCTGCGCGCCCTGCTGGCGTCGGCGCGCCAACGGCTGGCACAACAGGCCGACACCGATCAGCGCCGCCAGCATCACCCACCCGAGCGTACGCGGCGAGACGCCGGCGAACTGATACAGATTCAACAGCACGATGCCCACCAGCGCCAGCGACAACAGCGTGCAGGTCAGATAATTGCAGGTCAGGCGGCAACCCTCGGTGCGTGGGAACAGCCAGGGCTCCAGCACCCGGATCAGCGCCGGCAGCAGCACCAGGGTGGCGGCGCCCGAGGCGATCAGGATCGCGGCGATCAGCGCGCCGACCGTCTGATAGGGTACCAACGGCGCCAGCAGCAGCGGCAGAAAACCCAGCGAGACCACCAGGCCGTTGCGGGTGATCGCGCGCGCCGGAGCACCAAATACCGGCCCGGCCGCCGCGTGCCACGAACCTCGCTCGGTCGCCAGTGTGCGCGCACGCACCAGGAAGTGGATCGCGAAGTCGATTGCCAGGCCGAGCGACAGCGACGACAGCACCGCGACCGGCATGTCGTAGTCCTTGCCGATCAGGCCGATCAGGCCGTAGATGGCGCCGATCGTCATCGTGAGCGGGATCATCGACAGCAGCGCCCAGAGGCCCGAGCGCAGCATCACCAGCATCATCAGAAAAACGATCAGGAAGCTGCCGAGAAAGGCGCGCAGCATGCCGGTGACCATGCGTTCCTGCCACACCATGTTGATATAGGTGAGGCCATACCAGCGCGCCTCGAGACCCGCCGGCGGCGGCTGTGCGGCCAGATAGTGATCGACGGCGTCGACCACGCGCGTCATGTCCAGATTGTCGCCACTGGTCATCTGCACCCAGATGCTGGCGCGACGAAAATCCGGGGTGACAAAATGCCAGAGATCCTGCGGGCGGTGGCTGTTCTGGAAGACCAAGAGGGTCTGGGCCACCGCCGCGGCCGAGTCGGGGATACGGAACTGCGCCTGCTCGCCGAGCAGCAGCTCACGGTGCACAGTCTTGACGATATCCACTACTGAGTTGCTCTTGCCGACGCTGCCGGTATCCGCCAACGCCTGCTGCAGACCTGCCAGATAGGCCAGCACCTCGGGCTGCTTGAACACCTGCAGGCGCAGGCGCTCGGCGGCGATGAACTCCGCCGCCTGCTCCCAGGCGTCGCCCAGCGCACCCTGCGCCGCCATCAGCCGCCCCTGTACCAGTTCGTCCAGCGCGCTCAGTGCCTCGCTGTCGTTTCTGCCGGCACGCGCCAGGCCGACGGCCTCGCGCTGCAGATCGGTCAAGACCTGCTGCAGCTCGGGGCCTCCCGCCGTCTGTCCCGCCCCCCATGCCGCGAGGCGCTCGAGCATGTCGCTGCCGTCTTCGGGCGTCAGACTCAGGTAGGCCATATAGGTGCCGCCGAAGTGCGCATTGAGCACCGCGTCGGCGACCCGAATCTCATGGGACTCCGCAAACCAGCGGATGGGATTGTCATTAATGACGATGCGCGTGATGCCGTAGATCGAAACGGCACTGCCGACCACGGTGAGCAGCAGGATGGGCCTGGCCCAGTGGAAGGTCTGGTCGCCGAGCCAGTGCAGCAGCCGCGCCATCATCGGATTGCGCGACGGGCCACCCGGACCGCCGGGCATACCGAACCCCTGCAGCGAGGCCTCCGGCATGCGCATGATATAGGCCGGGATGAAGGTGATGGTGAGCAACCAGGCCAACATGACGCCGAAGGCCACGAACAGGCCGAACACCTGGACCGGGGGGATGGGTGCGAGCGCCAGAGAGGCGAAACCGGCACTGGTCGTGAGCGAGGTGTAGAGCATCGGTTTGTAGAGATCGCGCATGACCCGCTCGATGGTCGCGCGCCGGTCGTTGGTCTCCTGATAGCGGTCGAAGAACTGCGACAGGATATGCACCGAGTCCAGCACGGCGATCGGCATAATGAAGATCGGGATCATGGAGCTCATGATGTGGACGGTGTGGCCGGTTACGATCAACAGGCCCATGGTGCAGATTACCGACACCATCGCGATGATCATCGGTGAGATCACCAGCGACAGCTTGCGGAAGAAGAACCACATCAGCAGGAAGATGATCAGCATCGACAGCGGCGCGGAGATCGCCATCTGGATGAACATCTCGACCCCGAAGTTGTCCTCGGCGACCGGCAGACCGGTGATGTAGTAGCGCTCGTCGCCCTTGAGCGCGGCGATGCGATCGCGCAACTGGGTATAGGTGCGGAAGGTCAGGTGTTTGCTGCTGAGCGGCAGATACAGGCTCAGGGCTTTGGCGTCCTCCGAGACTACCGTGCCCTTGAGGAACGGGATCTTCAATGCCCGATCGCGTACTGCCTCCGCCTCTTGCTGGGTGGCCGGCGGCACGGGCATCAGCCAGTCGAAGCGCACGGCACCGAGCCCGTCCTGCTCGATGTTGTCCAGCGTGGAGGGCGCGAGGATATCGGGCTCGATCACACCGCCCATGCCGTCGGGCATCGAATCATCCGGCCAGCGCAGGGTCTTCGCAAACTCGGTCAGCGCATGCACATTGCCCAGCGTCTGCGGATTGAACACCCCGCTCGGATGCGTCTCGTTGACCACGCCAACGACCACCATGTCGTAAATGGAGAAGGCGCGCTTCATCCGATTGTGGAATACCCGCACCGCCTCGTCCTTAGACAGCATGTTCTCCGGATCGGTATCCACCTCGAGCGCAGACAGCGGCGCAAACGTCTGGGGCCAGATGCTGGGAAGCGCCGCCAGCATGGCCAGCACGAGCGTGAGCAGCGTCGTGAACCGGATCACCCAGCCGGGGTGGTCCAGCGAGAATCGAATCAGCGGGTGGGGCGGATGGTTGCTGGTTGCGGCGCGCGTCATGTCCTTCGACCTAGCAGGGCGATCCCCGCGTGTTGGCTGTTCCCTGACCTGCTGGTTGCACCAGGATCGCAACGCTATCGCAACAGTATACGCATGATTGCGTTCAGCACGCATCGCCGAACGCCGGGACCGGCAGCCCACCGCAACACTGCTGCCCAATTCGCTTTATTATTCGCTAAGATTCTCCGCCATCCGCCGCGGTGGTGAAATTGGTAGACACAAGAGACTTAAAATCTCTCGACCTTATGGTCGTGCCGGTTCGATTCCGGCCCGCGGCACCATCTCGTTGATCTGACCGGTATCCTTCCGGTCGACCCTAATTTCTTCGCTTGAGTTCGCTCGGCACCCACCGTCAAGCGGTGTCGCGCTTGTTAAGCCTGGGTTCAGCATGACTGTCCGAGACTTAAGGTGAGGGCCCAGGTCGGGTCCGGTCTAAACGGGAGAGTTCGAGATGAAAAACCTGAGTTACACATTGGCTTTCATCATTGCCGGCACACTGGGGTTGGCAACGGTCACGCAGGCACGCGATCACGGCCAGCTGAGCGGTCACGATCGAGGCACCACTCAACATCGGATCGAGAAGCGCATCGATCGACGCCAAGCCAGACAGTGGGCGCGTGTGAAGGACGGCATCGACAGCGGTGCCATCTCGCGCGGGGAAGCAAAGCGATTGCTCAAGAAACAGCGGAAGATCGCGCGCCTGGAACGCCGCTTCGAAAGGGATGGCTATTACAGTCCGCGGGAACGACGGATCATGGAACGCGCACTGAATCGCTCCAGTGCTCTGATCAAACGCGCGAAACACAATGATTGGGGTCGTTCGTCTGGCGGTCGCCATCACGGGTGGCGCCGCGATCTCCACCGTTATGGGGTCGGGCGCTACGCCTATGAGGAACCCGAAGCGACCTATGGGTTCAACTCCCGCTGGAGTGAATCCGAGCGGTAATACACGTAAACGAAAGCAAGGCCTCTTCGAAGGAAGGGGCCTTGCCTGCGCATTGCCCTTGTCGATGCGGCCATGGCGGGTCCATGACAGTGCGGTCCGCAAACGGGCATCGAAGATCCCGCGCCTGTCGGGTATGCTTCGTGGTGTGCATCACGTCTCAACCCAGTCGCGAGGTACCGGTGCCTAGTAAAGATACCTGCAGTGCGTCTGCACCCTCCGCCAGCGGCGCTGCACTGCCCGGTGTAAGCATTAGCGTGAACAGCCTCGGTGCTACGCCTGCTGATGGCACCGGAGGCGCCGCAGCCAGCTGCTGCGCACCGCAACCGGCGCCCAATCGCGATACACCACTATTGGATCGCCTGCGGTCGGTGTGGCTGCTGATCGCCGCTATCCCGCTGCTGGTGCTCGTGTTCGACCAGGCGCGTGTTGGCGGGTTACTTCAGATCGCCACCTCCGAACTCGCCGGCACGGCGCCGTTCATTCTGGTCGCGGTGCTGCTGATCGCCTACCTGAAGGCCGCTGGTGCCGAAGGCTTGATCGTCCGTGCCTTCGCCGGCCGCGAGAAACGCATGATCGTGCTTGCCGCACTGGTAGGTGGTCTGGCGCCCTTCTGCTCCTGTCAGGTGATTCCGTTCGTGGCCGGACTGCTGGCCCTCGGTGTGCCGGTCTCCGCGGTCATGGCGTTCTGGCTGTCCTCGCCGCTGATCGATCCGGCGTCGCTGCTGGTAACCGCCGGCGCACTCGGTTGGGATTTCGCGATCGGCAAGACAGTGGCCGCCATTTTTCTGGGACTCTTCGGTGGCTTCGGGATCAAACTCGCGCTGCAGGCCGACGCCTTCGCCGCACCCCTGAGACACAGCGCAGACGACACCTGCCAATCAGGCACCTGCGGCACATCGAGCCTGGGTGACGGGCCGCCCGCATGGCGTTTCTGGGCCGAATCAGATCGGCGCCAGATCTTCCGCCGTGAACTGATCGGCAATGCAATGTTTCTGTTCAAGTGGTTGACCCTGGCCTACCTGCTGCAAGCCTTGTTGCTGCTGTACGTGCCCGCAGGCCTGATCGGGGGTATCGTCGGCGGCGACGGCCTGTGGCCTGTCGTGCTCGGCGCGCTGGTCGGCATGCCGGCCTACCTCAACAGCTACGCCGCCCCGCCGCTGGTCGCGGGACTGATGGAACAGGGCATGAGCGCCGGCTCGGCCATGGCCTTCATGGTCGCAGGCGCCATCAGCTGCATACCGGCGATGACGGCGATATGGGGTCTCGTGAAACGACAGGTGTTCGCTGCCTATCTCGGATTCGGGGTTGGCGGCGCGGTGATATTCGGTGCGGTCTTCGGACTGCTCCTGGCCTGAACATCTCCCCGACCCCTCAGATCAGGCCGAACAGCACCGCTCCCACGCCTGCGCCCGTCACCACGATCCATGCAGGCACCTTCCACAACGCCAGCAGTGTGAAGGCCCCCATCGCCAGCGCGGCATCCGCGCCGTCCTTGATGGCGCTGGTGAACACGGGATCGTAGAACGCCGCTGCCAGGAGCCCCACCACCGCCGCGTTGACACCCGCAAGCGCTGCACGCGCCGCCGGATTGCTGCGCAGCCTAAACCAGAAAGGCAGGGCGCCGAACAGCAGGAGATAAGACGGCAGGAAGACCCCGACCGCGGCAATCAGACCACCCACCCAGCCGTTCGGCGCCGGCGCCTGCACGGTACCGAGATAGGCCGCGAAGGTGAACAACGGCCCCGGCAGGGCCTGGGCAGCACCATAGCCGGCCAGAAAGACATCCTGACTGACCCAACCGGTGCGCACCGTCTCCGCCTCCAACAGCGGCAGCAGTACGTGACCGCCGCCGAATACCAGTGCCCCCGATTGAAACATGGCGCTGAAGAGATTGACCCCGTGCGCATCGGTAACGGGCGCCGAGACCAGGGTGATGCCCAGGAGGACAGCAAAGGCGAGGAGCATCGCGACTGCCGTCGAGCGGCCCACGGGCATCTGCATCGCCCCGTGCTGCTCCGGCGCAGCCGGGGTGCAGAGCCACCAGCCGAGGGTTGCGCCCGCAAGTATCGCCACGATCTGGCCTGTCGAGCCGGGCCACAACACCAGCAACGCCCCCGCGCCCAGCGCGATCGTGCCACGCAGTCGATCAGGGCAGAGACTTCTTGCCATCGCCCATAGCGCCTGGGCCACCACCGCGACCGCGACGACCTTGAGGGCGTGGATCCAGGCCGCCTCACCGAGTCCCCCGTCCAGGCTGGCGACCCCGTAGCCGAAGCCGATCATCAGCAACGCGGATGGCAATGTGAAACCCAGCGATGCGATCAAGGCACCCGGTATACCGCCCCGACCGAGGCCGATACCGATCACCACCTGGCTGCTGGCCGGCCCCGGTAGAAACTGGCACAGCGCCACGAGATCACCGAAGGCCTCATCCGACAACCAGCGGCGGCGCTTTACGAACTCGGCATGGAAATACCCGATGTGCGCAATCGGCCCGCCGAAACTGGTGAGACCCAGGCGCAGAAAGACCGCGAAGAGTTCTAACAGGGACCGACGGTTACCGGGCATCCGACCCCTCCGCAGTTGAGTCCACAATGTGTGGGGCCGAGACCGGAATCGAACCGACGTCCACGGATTTTCAACGCGTCCTGGCCAACTCGCGCGTGCTCATGTGAACTCAAGGAAAAAAGTGCATCCAGCTGTGATTGACTGGATTCCTTTTCTCACTGCAAGCCCCAGTGAGGTGTATCACACGCAACCTTCGGCCGCCGAGTGGAGGGCACAATCTGCACATAGTGCAGTGGGTAGACAAGCCCCGTGGTGCGCAGCAACTGGCCGAGCGCGTCGTTCATTCCATTTTACAAATAAGGTTTGGTTTCGAGGGCAAGAATCTGCGTCTTACCGCGAGCGTGGGCATCGCACTCTATCCAAAGCATTGCAGCAGCGTGGAGAAATTGGTTGCCGACGCAGATGCCGCGATATTTCGGGTCAAGACAACGGGTAAACAGGGTTGGTGGAGTTACCTAACCGATCTGGATCGCGCGATTTTAATTGGAAAGATGTCATGGCACGAACCTATCAATTACGCGCTGAAAAATCATTTTTTTGTTGCATTTTTAGAGATTCTGTATTGGTGGTTGCAGATTGCCTCCGAACGAAATACCGCGCCAGTCGTTTAAGGGGAGACAACCAAACGCATCCCGGTTTCACCGCACCTGCCGCCGAGCAAGATCCTGCTCGATGGTTAAATCACCTTCGACAGACGTGCGCAACTCCACGTAACCCATCTTCAACAACGTTTCGATGTTGCCACGGACCTGATCGAGTTCTTCACGCCCCGCCTTCGCCTTGCCATACAGGCCTACCCAGGCATTGCGGCCATTACGCTTTGCGACATAGGCCGCATGGTCTGCCAACGTCGCCACCTTTTCCCAGCCCATCAGCTCGGGCTTGAGTGGTGCGAAGGGGTACAGTGCATAACCAATCGAACCAGACATGCGGCCGATGTTGCCACCACCTAAAGTATATTGCGTCTCGGCCAGCCTCATGCGGATGTTTTCTGCAAGCTTCTCGACAGCTCGGTCCGCACCACATTCACCGATAATCAGAAACTCGTCTCCACCCCAGCGAATCACGAGGTCGGTCGGCCGACAGCAGGTTTGCAGGATACCACTCACCTGAATCAACGCCTGATCGCCGGCATGATGACCATGCTCATCGTTGATCTCTTTAAAGCCGTCGAGATCGATCATCATGAAGAACATCCGCGGACTGATATCAAAGGCGATGTGCGGAGAGGGTGGCACCTGATGTTCACTGCAGCGACGGTCGATCGCAGCAATACGATCTCCGATGGCGGTATCCAGATAGCGGCGGTTCTTCAGCCCGGTCAGGGAATCCGTCACACTCGCCTCGACCAGCTTTGTGTTGGCGACTTCCAGTTCATCGTTGGCCTTTCGCAGCTCGCTGGTACGTTCGTCGACCATACGCGACAGTTCCAGTCTCTGCTCCGCAGCCACCCGCACTTTTCTCCGCTGGTGGCGCCAGATGGACAGCATTGCGACGCATACGACAACGCCATAACTCGCGTACGCCCAGCCGGTCCGCCATGGCGCCGGCGCGACTCGCAACAGAACCTGGGCCGGTCTCTCCGAGGCCAGACCATCGTTGTTGGCGGCCATCGCCTCGAAGGTGTAGGAGCCCGCCGGCAGGTTGGTGTAGGTCGCCTGCGGATATTCGCCGCTGTCGCGCCAGTTTTCTTCGAAACCGCCCAGACGGTAACGGTAGATGTTTTTTCTTGGTGAGGCGAAATCCAACGCTGCGAATCTGAACGTTACGCGTCGATCGCGATAATCGAGCGTGGCCTTGACTGGTACGCTGTCGTTGCTGTGGCCGACGGCGATGACCTCTCCGCCGATGTCGGCGTTGACGACTACCGGTGGTCGATGGGCATTTTTCGTTAGACGTTTCGGATGAAACTCGACCATGCCGTTCGGTCCGCCGAAGTAGAGCCGCCCAGTTTCGTCCTGGAAATGCGCGCCAAAATTAAATTCATTATCCCGCAGTCCGCTGCTGCGATCGAAGTGTCGGACGGCTTTGGTAAGCGGATCGAAACGCGTGAGACCACGCGCGCTGCTGAGCCAAAGGTTGCCTTCGCCGTCCCGCTCCAGACCGTAGACGGTGTCACTGAGCAGGCCATCCTTGCGGGTAAACCGGTGAAAGTGACACTCGTTACTGTTTCGGTCAATCCACTCGAGATGGTTCAGCCCGCCGTCAAGGGTGCCGATCCACAATGAACCCGACGCGTCTTCAACTATGCGCCAAGCCGTGTTGCTGCCGATACTTTTGGGATTAAGGGGGTCGTGCAGATAACGCTGAAACTCACCGCGCAGCGGGTCGAAGCGGTTCAGCCCGCCGCCTTCGGTACCTACCCATAGGGTTCCCAATTTGTCGCGGTAAACGGCCAGTATACGGTCGCTGCCGATCGTGGCCTCGACCTCCTGATCATGCCGGTACACGTGAAAGCGGTCTGAGTCGGCATCGAGCCGATTCAAGCCACCGCCGTAGGTACCCACCCATAGCGTACCGTCATCATCCATGCTGAGCGCACTGATGCGGTTCGAACTGATGCTACCGACACGCGCAGCGTCGTGCTGGTAGCGAACAAATTCGCCGCTGCGCCGATCCGCGCGCACCAGCCCCCCGTTACGCGTGCCGATCCAGATGTGCTCATCGTTCGCCAACATGGCCATGATCCGGTCGTCGGGCAGGGTCGCGTTGTCCGCCGGATCGTGGCGAAACACCTCGCTTTTCCCGCTCGACGTCATCATGCGACTCAATCCGCCGTCGTAGGTGCCTACCCACAAATCGCCGCGGTCGTCTTTCGTGATCGAGGTGACAACATTGCCCGACAGGTCACCCCCATAGCTCGACGAAACCGTATATTCGAAGGCTTCACTGAGATAGTTCCATGCATTCAGGTCGCCGAAGGTACCAACCCATAACACACCGCCGGCATCCTGAAACAGCGCACTGACGCGATCGTCACTGAGGCTGTCGGGATCGCCAGAAACGTGGCCGTACCGAACAAACTGGCGTTGCTTCGGCACCCAGGCAAACAGGCCATTTTCTGTGCCAACCCACAGGGTTCCGGCCCTGTCGCGAAACAGATTTCGTACCCGCTTGCTGCTGAAACCGTGATCCGTCGCCGAACCAGGGTCGAAACGTTCGAATACACCACTGGCGACATGCAAACGGTTGAGCCCACCCTCGTAGGTGCCCACCCATAGCCAGCCGTCACGGCCAAGCAAAAGGGCGCGGACGCGGTCGTTGCTTAACGAGTTTGGGTCTGCAGGATCATGTTCGTAGCGCTGAAAGCGACCGCTGGCATGATCCAGCCGCGCCAGTCCGCCGCCGTTGGTTCCTACCCAGAGGAAACCCTCGGGATCTTCGAGAATCGCGAGTACACTGTCGCTGGGCAGGCTGAACTGATCGTCGGGATCGTGACGGTAGGTGCGAAATCCGCCCGTCGTTGGATCGTAACGGGTCACACCACCGCCGTCAGTGCCTATCCACAAGATACCAGCCCTGTCTTCGAACAGGGTCCGGATGCGATCGCTCTGAAGCGATCCCGGATGATCTTTGCGGCTGCGGTAGGTGCTGAATGTCTCCGATTGCGGATCCAGAACCGCCAGGCCGCCGCCGTCCGTGCCGACCCACAGATTCCCGTTGCTGTCGCTGTGCAGCGTCCAGATCCAATTGTGTGGCAACTGTCCCGGTTCATTGGAATCGCGCAGAAAGGTCACGATCTGTTGGCCGTCGTAACGATTCAGGCCGTCTTGGGTGCCAAACCACATGAATCCGCGATGGTCTTGTGCAATGGCCGTGACCGCGGCATGCGACAGGCCATCGGTGACCCTTATGTGGTTAAAACGGACATTGCGCGGCTCGGCCTCCGGGCCGGGACCCGGCGTCAGTCCTTCGTAGGCGTGCACCTCGCCGCCGATCAACGCCAACAACAGGACAACCACAACCCAGGCCCCAGATCGGGCATGCGCCAGCCGGGCGCGCACTCTGCGCCGCCAAGTGCCATTCCTATTTTCATCCCATCTGCAGTGCAATGCCGTCATGCCTCCTCAGAGCGGCCCGTCAACCATCCGCGCGGCTCGTTGGCGATGGTCGTGTATAACTTGCGGGTCGTGCCGAGTTATCTACCCACGATTCCTGATGGGCAAGAACCAGGCCAAGCAGAGGTTGAGCGACGTTTGTACCGTACTGCTTGCTCTTCACGTCGATCCGGGCTGCGTTTACTGGCTGAACCCCGCCGAAATTTCTGCGGCGTGGTGCGCCGGGAAGCAAAAATTCGGCGACTACCGCCATTTCTTCGGGTGTGCGCCCCGCTTGCTGCACCGTCAGTCCCCGCTGCCTTGCTCGACCCACCGCCGGTAGGTCGGCAGCGTGACGCCCATGAGTCTGCAACCGAGTGCTGCATTGTCAGCAACCTGTTCGGTGATCTCGGCGAGCAGCAGGTCACGGGCCAGTTTCGTGATGTTGTCGCCGGCGGCCGCGCCATCTCGCGCGACCAGGCGGTCGAGGAGTGGCCGCACCGCGTGCCATTCCGGAGTGCGGGCGATCAAACCGGCGCTGGCATCGGAACGCAGCTTGTCGCGCTGGCGACGGAATGTCGTATCGGCCATCCCCAGACGACTGCTGGCGGCGCTGGCGACTCCCTCGCTGACTTCGTCGGCAGCGATCACCAGGTCTTCGTTCAGCCAGCGTCCAAATGGCACCACAGCTTGCCGACCCCGGCCCACAGCCTCCTCGATAAGTCTGCGCAGCGTGCGCTGCAGGGCCTGCCAATGGTCCTGCTCGTCACCGACCACATCATCGAAAGCACGCGGCTGCACAGCCTCCACAACCGAATCCTTCGGCGTGTCGACGGCGAGAGACGCAGCAGCGTTGGTCCCGTTGAGTGGCGCCACCTGCGTGGCCTCGATGACCGGTTCCGTCGACAGCACCACTGCCTGCAGGATCCGGTTCTGCAACTCGCGAACGTTACCTGGCCACGGATAGCCCATCAGGGCATCTTTCGCCGCGTCACTCAGGACGAGTCTCCCCTTTCGATACTGCAGCGCAAACTTCTCGAGGAAAAACTGCGCCAACGGCAGGATGTCGTCGCTGCGTTCACGCAACGTCGGCAGCTGCAAGGTCACCACCTGCAGACGGTAATAGAGATCGCGACGAAAACGCCCCTCCGCCACCTCAACCTCGAGGTCACGATTGGTGGCGGCAACGATGCGGACATCGACCGGCCGTGCAACGGTCCCGCCGACCGGTGTGATCTCGTGCTCCTGGACGACCCGCAGTAGCTTCGCCTGCACCTCCAGGGGCAACTCGCCGATCTCGTCGAGGAACAGGGTCCCTTGGTCGGCCATGGCTATGCGTCCGACCGATTTCGAGTCGGCACCCGTGTAAGCACCCTTGACGCGGCCGAACAACTCCGCCTCCAGCAGACTGTGCGCGATGGCGCCGCAATCGACGGTCACGAAAGGTCGCCGCTGGCGATAGCTGAGTTCGTGCAGCGTGCGCGCCACGATCTCTTTACCGGTCCCGCTCTCGCCGGTTACCAAAACCGTCGCCTCGGTCGGTGCGACCTGCTCGACCAGCTTGACCAAGGTATGCATGGTCGCCGATTGGTAGATCAGGCTGGCATGCGGTAGAGCATCGCGGAGACCGCGCACCTCGGCACGCAGTTGCTGGCGCTCCTGATCGTTGCGCCGTTGCCGTTCCTCGGCGAGCTGCGCGCGATCGAGCGCAACCGCGATCTGCCGTGCCAGCGCCTCCAGAAACAGCAGATCGGAAGAATCCAGCCGGCCGGCGTCGGGAGCGCTCTGCAGCACAAGAAAGCCAAGCCGGCGGCTGCCGGCGAACAGCGGCAGGACATAGGTCTCGGCGGCAGCCGGATCCTGGTCGTCACCCGCCCGGATGCCGGAACTGCGTTCTGTGCCGCGCCTGGCCATCGCCCGCTGCACCAATGCCTTATGCTGCGCGGCGAGGCGGAGGCCCTGCGGTGCTTCGACCGTGACTTCGTCCGGCTTCCGCCGGTCGGCCATCGCCAGCAGCCTGGTCTCATCATCGTCACCGAGCGCGAACAGGGCGCAGCGATCGAGGTGCAGGGTCTCGCGCAGCCTTCTCACCAGCGTCGCCGCCAGCGCGTTCGAGTCTTGGTTGTGCGAGACGACGCCGACCGTCTCCCACAGCAGTAGCATGTTGCGGTAATCCTTCTCGGTGTCGGCGGTGAACACCCCCGAGAGGCGATCGAGATTTCCGGCGGCTTCTAACTCGCCGTCTGGCGTCCAGATCAGTGCGCGCCCGCCGCCCGACAGGCGCGCCGCGTTAAGTGCCAGATTGGCGCGGTGCAGCAGCAGATTGCCGTCGAGGCCCTCGTCAGCGAGGTCGGCCGCACCTGCCGCTACTCCGCCGAGACTGAACGTAAGACGGATGGCGCGCTCCAGATAAGGCTCCTGCGACAGCTGGCGACGCAGCTTCTCGGCTACGGTCAGCAACGTCTCGTTGTCGGCTGTCGGCACAACCGCCGCGAGGACGGCACCGCCGTAGCGGAACAAGACATCGCTATCGCGCAACATCGCCTGGGTCCGTCGGCCGATCTCACGCAGAACCTGGTCACCCTGCCGACGCCCGACCTTGTGGTTTACCAAGGCAAACTCGTCCGGGTTGATCAGCAGCAGGCCGAGCGAGTGCCTGGCGCTATCCGTCTCCTCGATCTGGTTGCGCAGGTGCCACTGCAGCTCCAGCCTTCCCGGCAGCTCACTGGTGGTGTCGTGCAGCATTCGACCCAGACGGTAACTATTCCAGGCCAGGCCCGCCGCGGTGAGCAGACCCCAGTCACACCAGTCGCCCGCGTTCAGGCCGACCAGCTTGCGCGGATCTACGCTATTGCGCGCGCTCGGCGGCCGATCGCCCGACACATAGCGCAGCGCAACCCAGATCGCGCGATCCTCGCCGCCTGCACCATTGCGCACTGATTCGCTATGGCGCCTTTCGTTTGCCGGCTCGGCAGCAGGTTCCGCAGCGCCTGGAATCGACAACATGAGCCGCACGAAGCAGGTATCCCCCTCGTTCGCCAAAGACAGCTCCACGGCACCCCTGGCGTCCTCGTCGGCGAGGTGCTCGTGCGCCGCGACGAACGCATCGGCCTGGTCAATGGACGCAAATTCGGGCGCCGGCTCGACGTCGCCCACGTGCAGCAGCAGTGCCTGACTGGGGCCGCTAGCGGAGGCGGGAATGAACAGGGAGGCCAGCTGTGCCCTGCTCGCCGAGCGCACAGCGCTCAGAAATTCGCGCAGCGGGTCAGCAAACAGCATCTCGCACACTCCCCACGACTGCAGAGGCTGGCCCGCTTATCTCACCGTTTTCCGTCGCGAGCGGTTCGAGACGCCGCTGTGGCGGGGCGCACGTTGCGGGCCGCACAGTAGATAATCGGTGAGATAAGCGGGCTAGGCTGGTGGTGTAATGCGTGCAACGCATGGTGGGTACTGCTCGACCGGGGCGCGCTCAAACCCCGCCGCACGCCCTCAGCAGTACCGGACAACGCTCACGCCAGCTCGCGAACTTTTCTTCGTCGATAGACGAGAGTTCCGATACGGCCGAATCGTCTGCCGCACGATCGGCGCCGCGCTGCAGGTCTTGCAACAGCGTCTCGGCCATGAACACCGCATAGGCGGCCAGGCCGTGCGGTTGCTGCGCACGTGGCACCGCCACGTGATGCATCTCTACCGCGCGGACCACGGCGTCCGGCAGGTTCCACAGCTCCAGCAACAGCGCGCCCAGTTCCGGGTGGCCCACGCCGAAGCGCGACTGTTCAAGCTCGAGAAGCTCAACCTCGTCACCGGCGGACTGCCGCAGCATATGCTGATAATCCGCCGGAAAGTTCCCCAGCAGCAGCAGGCCTCCGATGTCGTGAAGCAGGCCGGCCACCCCTGCGACCTCGGTCTCATCGTGATTGGCCTTTTCGTCGCGGGCAATGAAACGCGCCAGGGTAGAGACCGCGAGGCCGTGCAGCCACAGCCTGTCGAGCTGTAACCCGGGCAACGGCATGCACTGCAGTAGATGGCTGGTCAGTGCGACGGCCATCAGCAGCTCCATGCCGACCAGGCGGATCGCCGCCGCGAGGTCGGAGATGCAACGCTGCGCACCGAAAAAGCCGGAATTTGCCACCTTGAGCACCTTGGCCGCCAGCGCGGCATCGCGCTGCACCAAGTCGACCAAACTGTTCAGGGTGGTGGTTTCGTGCTCCAGTGCATCGCGTATGTCGAAGTAAACCGCCGGCGGCGTGGGAATGACATCCAGCCTGCTCAGCATATGCACGAGATCCGGCCGCCGCTGAATCCGCGCCGAGATGTCACTGCAGCGCAGCAACACAGCGTGCATCTGGTCCGCGCTGCAGCCTGAGGACAGGCATTGATGAGGCCCTCGCTCGGCCAGTCCGCCGGTCAGGTCCGCGAGTGCGGCGGCGAAGGCGACCCGGATGGCGGCCGGTCGGAGAGCCGCCGCGGACTGGAAAAAACGGACGCAGTCATCGGTGTCCCCGCCGAAGTCTGCGACTACAACGCCGATGCTGCGTTGCCCTAGCAGCTCGAGTGCCGTCTGCGGGTCACTGACCTGGAGATAGTCCAGTTTACCGCCCAGCGCCCGCATCGCCGGCAGTTGCGCGGACAGGCCGCCCTGGCCCTTGTCCAGCAGGAGTATCGATGTTTCAGTCAAGGCCCGGTCCTTTTACTGTGTTGGCTTTGATTGCAAATTTGTAACGGCTGTGCGCCCCAGAACTTGACCGATGTCCAAGGGATGCGTCGGCACGCAGAAGGCTCACTGTCCACTCTGCTCCGGCAGCGCGATCATCTGCGCGACGTAATCCAGCCAGGGGCGCGCCTGAGCGGCAAAGCGTTCGTCATCCACCGCGATCGCCAGAGCTGCCCGCGCCGTCTCCCAGTCTCGCTGTCTGGCCAGCGCA
>JBATKF010000298.1:0-6184 GCA_049669185.1 Sedimenticolaceae bacterium
GTCCTTTTCCTGATTGGAGACGACCAGGTCGACGCCCAGTTCGTCGCCGATGTCTGCGGCGGCGAGCGAGGCGTAGCAGCCGCTGACCACCAGCTTGGCCAGCGGGTTGGCGCGCTGCGCGCGGCGAATTACCTGGCGCGACTTACGCACCGATTCCGCGGTGACGGCGCAGGTGTTGATCACCACCAGATCGGCCTGTGCCGCATCCGCGGTGAGCTGGAAGCCGTGCGCCCGGCAATCGCGCGTCCAGCGTTCGCGTTCGGCTTCGTTCAGGCGACAGCCCAGGGCCTGCAGGAAAACGCGCATGGTCAGTCGGTGGTGACTTCGGTCGGGGGCGAGGTCCGAGATTCTACCCTTATTGAGGGATCTCGCCTAACCTATCGTTATGATTGAGAAAATGTTGCTATTGCTGCGACCGAATCTGGACCTGATGCTGCTTGTCGGCCTGGTGCTGGGACTGGGCTTGCTGCTCTGGCTGGCGTTCGGTGAGCGCCGCCTGCGCCGGCATCTGCGCCGCGAACTCGGCGACCAGCGGGCGCTGTTGCGCGAGGTGCGGGAAGACATCGGCGACGATGTCGCACACAGTCGGCAGCAGATACAGGAATCGCTCAGTGCCGGTCTGATGCGTCTGCAGGATCTGCTCGAGCAGCGCCTGAGCGGTCTGCAGCGCCAGATGCTGCAGGACTCGGCAGCCCTGAAGACCGAGCTTATCGAGCGTTTCGAGACCCAGCGCATGGCGATCGCCGACAGCCTCAGCGAGGGGCGGCTGGCCCAGCAGCGCGAGTCGGCGCAGCTGCGCGAGGCTATGGAGGCGGCCCTGACGCGTCACCGCGAGGTCGCCGAGCAGCACCAGCGCGCTGCGCTGAAAGGGCAGCAGGAGGCCCTGACCAGCGGCATGGCGGCAATGGCGAGCCAGGTCAGTGAGGCCTTTCGTACGTCTTCGGATGAACTGGGCAAGCGCGTCCTGGGACTGACCCAGACCACGGACAGCCGCCTAAGAGAAATCAGCGGCCAGGTCGAGAAACGCCTCGCCGAGGGCTTCGAGAAGACCACGGAGACCTTCACCCGGGTGCTCGAGCACCTGAGCCGTATCGACGAGGCACAAAAGCGCATTACCGAACTGTCGAGCAATGTCGTCAGCCTGCAGGAGGTGCTGACCGACAAGCGCTCACGCGGTGCCTTTGGCGAGGTGCAGCTGGCGGGGTTGGTGCGCAATGTTATGCCGGCCGGCAGTTTCTCGTTGCAGCACACCTTGAGCAACGGGACCCGGGTGGACTGTCTGCTGACCCTGCCGGATCCCACCGGCAATGTGCCGATCGACGCCAAGTTTCCGCTCGAGAGCTTCCAGGCGATGCTCGACGATACCCGGCCCGAGACGGATCGCGCCCGCGCCGCGCGACAGTTCCGACAGGACATCCGCAGGCACATCCGGGACATCGCGGACAAGTATCTGATCCCCGGAGAGACCGCAGACGGTGCAGTGATGTTTCTGCCGGCCGAGGCGGTGTTCGCCGAGATCCATGCGCATTTCCCGGACCTGGTCGAAATGGCGCAGCGCGCCCGGGTGTGGCTGGTCTCGCCGACCACGCTGATGGCGGTCCTGACGACGGCCCGCGCGGTGCTCAAGGACGAGGCCACGCGCCGCCAGGTGCACATCATCCAGGACCACCTGCGGCGGCTGTCCGAGGACTTCGGGCGCTTCCAGCAGCGCATGGACAAACTCTCCGTGCACATCAGCCAGGCGCACGAAGACGTCAAGCAGGTCAGCACCTCGGCCAAAAAGATCAGCTCACGCTTTCAGGACATCGACCAGGTGGAGCTGCCCGAGGCCGAGGACGACGACAAGGCCGTCGCGTTAAGGCGCGACTAGCGACAGTCCTCGGCGATGATCTTTTCGAACTCGGCGCGCATCGGCGCACGTTCTTCCTCTGTCAGGCGCCGCACGCTGCCATCGGGCATCTGGAAGCGGCGCCGTACGCTGCTATCGAGCAGTTCGAGGTTGGTTCGCGCCTCGGTGCAGCGTTTCTGCGCCGCGGCCGCCTCGCTTTTCGCCTCCTGGACTTTTCCCTCGGCCAAGGCCTCATCCTCGCGGTTGTCCTCGAACTTCTGCAGGCGCTGATTCAGGCGTTCCTTTGCCACCTCGGGCGATTCCGCGGGCGGCGGTGGCGGCTTCACCAGCCGGCTTTGCTGTCCCCCCGGAGGAGGGGATTGGGAATAAACCGCGTTACCGTCTTCGTCGTACCAGAGGTACGCGCCTTGGGCCGCCACGGCCGGAATGGCCAGCGCGAGTCCGAAGAGGAAAAACAGGGAGGTAAACAGGGCAGATGACTGTTGCATGATTTTCGATACGCTGGCTATTGACCACTCAGATCAATATAAGTAGCTTGTCCGGTTCTGAAAAGCCTAGCTGTTCATCGCATTTTGCGCGAGCTACGCAAGAGTATCGCAGGTATTGGAGGTCATCGAAGGTGGAACTCACTGGTGCCCAGATCGTCGTTCAGGCGCTGAAAGACGAGGGCGTGGAATATGTCTGGGGCTACCCGGGCGGCGCCGTGCTGCATATTTATGACGCCCTATTCCAGCAGGACGAGGTACGCCACATCCTGGTCCGCCATGAGCAGGGCGCGACACACGCCGCCGACGGCTACGCGCGCGCGACCGGCAAGGTAGGCGTGGTTCTGGTCACCTCCGGCCCCGGCGCGACCAATGCGGTGACCGGCATCGCCACCGCCCACATGGATTCCATCCCGATGGTCATCCTCACCGGCCAGGTGCCGACGCCGGTGATCGGCTCCGATGCCTTCCAGGAGGTCGACACCGTCGGCATCACCCGGCCGTGCGTGAAGCACAACTTCCTGGTCAAGCGCGTCGAGGACCTGGCCGACACGATAAAAAAGGCCTTCTATATCGCCGCGTCGGGGCGTCCCGGCCCGGTAGTGGTCGATATCCCCAAGGACGTGACCGACCCGAATATCCGCATCCCCTACCACTATCCCGACAAGATCGAGATGCGCTCCTACAACCCGGTGGAAAAGGGTCACTTGGGGCAGATCCGCAAGGCCGTCGACATGATGCTCGAGGCCGAGCGTCCGGTGATCTACACCGGTGGCGGCGTCGTGCTGGGCGAGGCCTCCGACACGCTCACCGAACTGGTGCACGAGACCGGCTTCCCGATCACCAACACCCTGATGGGGCTGGGCGCCTATCCGGCCAGCGGCCCGCATTTCATCGGCATGCTGGGTATGCACGGCACCTACGAGGCCAATATGGCGATGCACGAGACCGATGTGCTGATCGCCATCGGGGCGCGCTTCGACGATCGGGTGACCGGCAAGATCGCCCACTTTTGCCCGAATGCGCGAATTATCCATATCGACGTCGATCCGGCATCCATATCCAAGACGGTGCGCGTCGACGTGCCGATCGTCGGTCAGGTGCGCAATGTGCTGCAGGATATGTTGCGTGTGCTCAAGGAGCACCCCCGCAAACCGGATGCCGACCGGCTCAAAGACTGGTGGGATCGCATCAATGGATGGCGCAGTCTGCAGTGCCTGCGCTACGAACAGGGCAGCGAGACGATCAAGCCGCAGTATGCCGTCGAGGCGATGTACAAGGTGACCAAGGACACGGATTTCTACCTCACCTCGGATGTCGGACAGCATCAGATGTTCGCGGCACAGTTTTATCCGTTCGAGAAGCCGCGGCGCTGGATAAACTCGGGCGGGCTGGGAACCATGGGCTTCGGACTCCCCGCGGCGATGGGCGTGCAGCAGGCCTTTCCGGATGCCACCGTGGCCTGCGTGACCGGCGAGGCGAGCATCCAGATGTGCATCCAGGAGCTGGCCACGTGCAAGCAGTACGACCTGCCGGTCAAGGTGGTGTTGCTCAACAACGGCTACATGGGGATGGTGCGTCAGTGGCAGGAGTTTTTTTACGACGGCCGCTATTCGCACTCCTACGTCGACGCGCTGCCCGACTTCAAGATGCTCGCCGAGAGCTTTGGTCATGTCGGCATGCGGATCGACAAGCCCGCCGATCTCGAGGACGCCTACCGCGAGGCCTTCGGGATGAAAGACCGCATGGTGTTCATCGACGTCATCGTCGATCCCTCGGAGAACGTGTACCCGATGATCGAGGCGGGCAAGGGACACCACGAGATGCACCTGTCGCCGCATCTGTCGTCCGACAGGGAGCTTGCCTGATGCGTCACATCATTTCTGTCCTCATGGAAAACGAGGCCGGTGCCCTGTCACGCGTGGCCGGGCTGTTCAGCGCCCGCGGCTACAACATCGAGTCGCTGACGGTGGCGCCAACGGAGGACCCGACGCTATCGCGCATGACCCTGGTCACCACGGGTGACGAGGCGATCATCGAGCAGATCACCAAACAGCTGAACAAGCTGATCGACGTGGTAAAGCTGGTCGATCTGTCGGAGGGGGCGCACATCGAGCGCGAGTTGATGATGATCAAGGTGCGCGCCGATCAGGCCATGCGCGACGAGCTCAAGCGTCTCGCCGACATCTTCCGCGGTAACGTGATCGATGTAACGGACGTCTCCTACACCATCGAGATGACCGGCGAAGGCCACAAGCTGGACGCGTTCATCCGGGTGCTCGACCCGGAGCTGATTATCGAAACGGTACGCTCCGGGCCGCTGGGGATCGCCCGCGGCGCCAAGCGCCTCACCCTGTAACGCGGCGCTCGAACTCACTACTCACAAACGAACAATCCAGGAACTCGCGATGGCGATCAACATTTACTACGACAAAGACTGCGATCTCTCCCTCATCCAGGGCATGAAGGTGGCCGTGATCGGTTACGGCTCCCAGGGCCACGCCCACGCGAACAACCTCAAGGATTCGGGTGTGGATGTGCGTGTCGCGCTGCGCCCCGACTCGTCTTCGGCAAAAAAGGCAGAGGCCTCTGGGCTGACCGTGAGGAGCGTGCCCGACGCCGTGGCCGAGTCCGACCTGGTCATGGTGCTGACTCCGGATGAGTTCCAGGCGCAGCTGTATCGCAACGAGATCGAGCCAAACCTCAGAGAGGGGGCGGTGCTGGCCTTCGCGCACGGCTTTGCAATCCACTACAACCAGATCGTGCCGCGAGCCGACATCGACGTGATCATGATCGCCCCCAAGGCGCCGGGGCATACCGTGCGCAACGAATTCACCCGCGGTGGCGGCATCCCCGACCTGATCGCGATTGCGCAGGACGCCTCCGGACGCGCCAAGGACATCGCACTGTCGTACGCCTCGGCGATCGGCGGCGGTCGCACCGGCATCATCGAGACCAGCTTCAAGGACGAGACCGAGACCGACCTGTTCGGTGAACAGGCGGTGCTGTGCGGTGGGGCGGTCGAGTTGGTAAAGGCCGGCTTCGAGACCCTGGTCGAGGCCGGGTATGCGCCGGAGATGGCCTATTTCGAGTGCCTGCATGAGCTCAAGCTGATCGTCGATCTGATGTACGAGGGCGGTATCGCCAATATGAACTACTCGATCTCCAACAATGCCGAGTACGGTGAATACGTCACCGGACCGAAGGTGATCAACGAGGAGAGCCGCTGGGCGATGCGCGAGGCATTGAAGGACATTCAAAACGGCGCCTATGCAAAACAGTTCATCGCCGAAGGTCAGTCGGGTTACCCGGAGATGACCGCGCACCGTCGCAATAATGCGGCGCACGAGATCGAGGTAGTCGGCGAGCGCTTGCGCGGCATGATGCCCTGGATCCAGAAGATCGTCGACAAATCGAAGAACTGAATTTGGGGTGAATTTGAATTTGGGGTCAGAGTAAAAACTCTTGAGTTTTTACTCTGACCCCAAATTATACTTGATCAATGGATCAGGAACCGGCCAAGGTCACCGAGCTCGACCCGGAGCGTCCCCGGCGGACGCGCGGGATCTATCTGTTACCGAACCTGTTCACGACTGCTGCGCTGTTCGCGGGCTTCTACGCGGTCCTCGCCGCGATGAACAACCAGTTCGATACGGCCGCGATCGCGATCTTTCTGGCGATGATCCTGGATGGCCTCGACGGTCGTGTGGCGCGCATGACCCTTACCCAGACCGCGTTCGGTGCCGAATACGACAGTCTTTCGGACATGGTCGCGTTTGGCCTGGCGCCCTCGCTGGTGATGTACGAGTGGGCGCTCTCCACGCTCGGCCGGCTGGGTTGGCTGGCCGCC
>JBATKF010000299.1:0-1590 GCA_049669185.1 Sedimenticolaceae bacterium
TGCCGCTGTTCAGCTCGCCGTTCGATCCGAGCGCGGTCGATCTGCTCGAGTCTCTCGACTGTCCGGCCTACAAGATTGCGTCGTTCGAACTCGTAGACGTCGGCTTGATCGCGCGCGTCGCGGCGACCGGCAAGCCGGTGATCCTGTCCACCGGTATGGCCACGCCGGCCGAGATCGACGAGGCGGTCGCAACGCTAAGCCATCGCGGCACGAGAGATCTTGTTCTTCTGCACTGCACCAGTGCCTACCCGGCACCAATCGACGAGGCCAACCTGCGCTCGATTGCAATGCTGCGTGACCGTTATGCACTGCCGGTCGGTTTGTCGGACCACACGCTGGGCAGCACCGTGCCGATTGCGGCGGTCGCGCTCGGTGCCTGCATGATCGAGAAACATTTCGTGTTATCTCACGACGACGAAGCGGTCGATCGGGCATTTTCGTTGGATCCCCCGGCGTTTGCCGTCATGGTGAGCCAGTGTCGGCAAGCGTGGCAAACGCTTGGCCGCATGCAATCCGGGCCGACGGACGGTGAACAGAATCACCTGGGCCATCGCCGGTCTCTGTATGCAGTAAGCGATATTCCGGCGGGCACGGTGATTACTGCTGAACAGGTCCGTTCCATCAGGCCTGGTCATGGGCTGCATCCGCGGGCGCTGCCTGCGGTCATAGGATCGCGGGCGACGGTCGATATCGCACGCGGGACGCCGATTTCGTGGACACAGATAGAACGCCTGGACAATGACTGAAAAGGCCGAAAAAACCGTTGCTTTTGTCGTCGCCCGGTTGAATTCTTCCCGGCTGCCGGGCAAGCAGCTGCGCAAGATCGGCGACCGTTCGATCTTGCAATGGATTGTGCGTTCACTCGCCGGCTGTCATTCACTCGATCAGGTCGTTCTCGCGACCGTGGCGGAACTTGATAATCAGCCCTTGCGGGACTTCGCTGCTGAACACGATCTGCCTTGCTTCTGGTTTGAAGGTGAGGTCGATGATGTCGTCGGTCGGCTGACAACCGCGGCGCGACAGTTCGAGGCGGATATCTGTGTGCTGGTCAGCGCGGACTGCCCGCTGGTCCACGGGCCTTCGGTCGACAGGATGGTTTCGGCCTTGAGGCTGCAGCCGGCGGCTGATTACGTTCGAATCCTGCCGGCCACTGATGGTACTCACTCTTTACACGAGGGGGTGCAGGTCGCGCGGCGTCGGGCCTGGGAGATCGCCGAAACGATGTCTGACCGTCCCGAATTGCGGGAGCACCAGTTCCCGGCGATCTACCAGAACAAGGATCGCTTCCAGTCTGTTGCAGTGACCCTTGAGCCTTCGGTGTACGGTCCCATGCATCGCATGAGCGTCGATACCTGGGCCGACCTGGAATTCATGGAGAGCCTGTCCGCCAATCTGCAGGCAGAGGGCCGATCTTTCGATCTGCCGAGTGCGGTGGCGCTGCTCAAACGGCGCCCATCGTTGCTCGATATCAATGCCCACGTGTACCAGCGGCGCCTAGTCGAGGACGTCAAGCGGGTGCTGTTCGTGGTCGACGTCGGTGGTCCGTATGGCTACGGGCATTTCATGCGTTGCCGCGAACTCGCCGGGCAG
>JBATKF010000300.1:0-6418 GCA_049669185.1 Sedimenticolaceae bacterium
ACCGAAGACAGCGATTCAGTAGCGTACATCACTGACTCCAGTCGTTAGAGCAGGGCTGGACAGTTCAATCGCACGCAACCGCGGGAGCGGCGCCATTCCAACTATCGCCATTACTAGGTCAAAGTCCCTTGTGCGTACCGTCGCAGTAAGGTTTTTTCCCGCTGTGCTTGCAGCCACACAGAGAGACGGTGCCAGTCTTGTCTGCCGTAAAAGCGATGGGCTCGTACCCGGTGCCTTTATGCGAGCCATCACAGAACGGTTGATTCTTGCTGCGCCCGCAAGCACACCAGTAATAGTCTTTTCCCTCTTCGACTTCAGTGGCGAACGGGGCCTTTTGCGCAATCATCACGTCATTACTCATGCTATGTCTCCTACCGATGAATGACGGAACCCTGCATCCTCACGCAGGAACCCACCCTCTTCGTCCGTGTTATGTACGGGCTGGAAGTCTCCCGCCCATTGTCCGCTAATCAACATCGGTTTTTCTCTCTAAAGTGACGGTTGCGATCAGCCCCAGGCATGGGGCCGATTGCATTGATGGCGTATTGAGTGATCAGGCCGTTGCACCGACCACGGGGGATACTGTCCGGTTGCGGTCGAGCATGCGGCCAAGGCTGAACGCCCCGTTTCCCAAGAGCGCTTGCACGAGGGAGGCCACGATCAGAAACGCCGAGTACTCCCAGCCGCCGTTCTCATTGGTGTAGAGCCAACCGTTGGCACCGTGGACGAGGACGATGCTGCCGATCAGCACGGGCAACAGTGCCAGTGACACGGCACGGGCCTGTACGCCGAGCACAAGCAACACCCCTCCAATCAACTCGGCGCCCATGGTCGGGTAGGCAAACCAGCCGGGCATGCCCAGCGATTCGAAGAAACCCACCGTTCCGGCTGGGGTGAATACGAGGAGCTTAAGCAACCCATGGGCGGTGAACATGGCGCCGAGGGCGATGCGAAGTAGCAATGCGGCGTAAGCGGTCGATTGAGTCATTTCAGTTCTCCAGGGAATGTTTATTTGGCGTACTGGGAGTATTCGCGCCCAAAAGTATGGAAACAATATGTCATTCAGTTGACATACTGTTTCCATTTCTTCAACAATAGAAATCAATATGGATAAGCTGGGTTGCATGCGGGTGTTCGTGGCCGTGGTCGAGGCCGGTGGATTCTCGGAGGCAGCACGCCGCATGGGCGTGTCGAAGGCCTTGGTCAGTAAACAGGTCGGTCAGCTCGAAGCAGACCTCGGGACTCGCCTCCTGCATCGCACCACCCGCCGGGTCAGTGCGACCAGCGCCGGGCAGGCCTACTTCGAACAGTGCCGGCCGCTTCTGGAAGAATTGGATGAACTGGATGCAGCGATGCATTCAAATAACGGTGAACCCAAAGGTGAACTTCGGGTGACCGCCCCGGTTTCATTCGCCGAGCTCCACCTGATGCGCCCTGTGTCAGAATTTTCCAGCCGCTACCCCGAAGTGCGAATGAACTTGATCCTGAGCGATCACTTCGTGGACCTCGTGGACGAAAGAATCGATGTGGCCATTCGCATCGGGGACCTGGAAGACTCTTCGTTGGTTGCCCGCAAGCTCGGTACGACCTCCTTAATCGCCTGCGCCTCGCCCGGCTATCTCGACGAACACGCCGAGCCAACTAATCCGCAACAGCTATCCGACCACCTCTGTGTTATAGACAGCAATCACCCGGCCGGAACGCGTTGGACTTTTCATGAGGCGGGTAATGACGTCACCGTTGACGTGGCAGCCAAGATGATGGTCAACAGTGCCAGCGCCGCCAGGGAACTCGTTCTATTGGGCGAGGGAATCAGTTACCTGCCTTCATTCGCCATTGCCGACGACATTGCGAAAGGACAACTGCGGCGACTGCTGTCCGATCACGAATCCATGCCTCTGGGGATTTATGCCATGTATCCCCACCGCCGACACCTATCTGCCAAGGTAAGGCTTTTCATCGAGCACTTGGCCACACACTGCAAGGACATGTGTGTTTAAGACTCTTGCAGGTGGGCAACAACCATCTAGCGCCGCGGATTCCTGTATACGAACCAGTTGGTGAGCATAGATCCCCGGTCGGTTCGATAGATTCCGCCGACCGAAGTGACTAAGGTCCTTAGGCTATTTCAACCGCCGCGAAAAACGAAGCGATCCTCGCTCTTCTCCGGCAGGGACCGAACCGACTGATGCCCGTGGGCATTCCCAACCCACTGCTTCATAATTATTCGGTATCTTTCGCAAACATCAGGACACCCCCTTGAGCCACCGCCCCAGGAAAAGGTTCATCCAGAACTTCCTGCACGAATTCGCGTTGTAGGACGTCCGCGTGAGAGCCAATGCGCGACCATCGAGAGAACCAGATCCAACGATGACCTAGCCGAAAGCGCCCTGAACTTAACGAACAAGGCCGCCAAGGTGGGCGGCCTTGCTGTTTACGGCGTGCGTTATCCCGCAGTTGTACATCGCATGGTGACCCCGGACAGACAGCTGTCTGGAAGCTGACCGGTTCGAATCCTGCAAGGGGTGCGGCGGTAAGGATTCCCAAGATCAACAACTTGGAGTGGCTCCCCTTCGTGGACGCATATAGAATCATCTGCATCGCGCCGTCTTCAGAGGCTCGGGCCGAGTTCGAGGCGATCCGCGACTTTGGCAGCGCAACCTGATCAACAACTCCCCCTGACTCTGACGACAAGATGCCGATTGGCCGGCGCGTTTTCACAGGTTCCGCGGGCCACGCTGGAACCCGTCACTCGCCCGTCACTTGCGAATTTTGCCGGAATGCCGCATCAGCGCTGGGCCGCCCGCCCGCGTCACTACCCGCTTTGCTCGGTAGTGACACGGGCTTCTCGGTGTCCTCCAAGCGTTTCGGGCGGCTCGCGTAGGCCCCAATTTGTGGCATCCGGCAGCGCTGCCTGACGCAATATATAGCGGTTTAGCACCGAGATAACCACGACATCTTGCGAAACAGGTTGTATATCGAGTGTTTAGTGTCTACTATACAAACCACAATGCGAGGAGGCGGGGATGAGCAACGACGACAGTAGCTTCGGCGCGACCGTTAGGCGGCTGAGAGAGGAGAAGAAGATCGGCCTGCGCAAGTTCGCGCAGATGGTCGGCATGAGTCCGACTTACCTGTCGAAGGTCGAACGCGACCAGTTCAACCCGCCGAGTGAGGAGAAGATCAAGGCCATTGCCGCAGCTTTGGGTGAGGACGCCAACGGGCTGCTCGCGCTGGCCGGCCGCGTTTCATCGGATCTGGCTGACATCCTCCAACGCCAAATTCAGCGTCATCCGCGCGAGGCAGCGGATTTCTTGCGGTCAGTGAATGGCCTGTCTGCCAAGGATATGCAGCGTCTGGCCGAGCAGGCCCAGCAGCTCAAAAAAGAGGAAGGGACCTGACCATCGTGCAGTAAGAGCTTGAGATGAAGATCGGGATGCAGATGCAATGACGATTAACGTGAAGTTCTTGTCCGAGCAGCAGATCGAGCGTGACGCTCTGGGTCTGCTGGAAGACTATTTTGGAGCGCTGGGCGAGGAGATCTCTGCTCCGGTCCCAGTTGACGACATACTCGAAACGCATCTCGGTGTTTCGCTGGACTTTGAGGATCTCAGCAACACGGTTGGAAGTCCTGATGTGCTGGGTGCCACATACGCAAAGAGCCGGTCGGTATTCATCGACGCAAGTTTAGATCCGATCGAGCACCCTACGATGGAAGGGCGTTACCACTTCACAGTCGCACACGAGATCGGTCACTGGATACTCCATGTTCCTCGGTTGCGCGGGGATGAGTTGCCGACCGTCATGCATCGGCAACTTGGTTCGGTGCAGATGTTGGTTTGCGCGCTTGGTGGACGCAAGGAGCCGATCGAGTGGCAAGCTGATCGATTTGCCTCTAGCTTGTTGATGCCCAGGCACCTGGTGGAGGCGGCGTGGGCGGCGCGATTCCCCTCGAGCAATGGTAGGGGTTTTGTCTTCGATCCACGTCACTGGACGGACCTTACCCATCGGCTTGAACGACCGCGCATGCGCCATGTTGGCAAAGTGATCAGCGAGATGGTTGAGCCGCGTCCCGCAGCCGTGGAAGTGGTATTCAGAGATGTCGCCAAGTACTTCGCTCCCCAATTTGGAGTTTCGGCGCGGGCAATGCAGATTCGATTGGAGGACTTGGGGTTGTTGCAATTTCCAGCGTGCCACGTCGAGCGAAGGTCGTCCGCGTGATCGATCTCAAGACCCTGATTTTTTGGGAGTAGTGTTCAGTGTTTAAGCCACACAGGATAGCTCGTAGGTCACAGGGGGTAGGGTCCGCGGCGGCCGAAGTCTTCGAGACGACGGATTTCTACCTTGCCTGCTACCTGCGCTGCGACGGCTTCCGGCTCGCCGGTATCCGGCGGGACGGCAGGCGCTCGGTGTTTCGGTTCGAGGACCGCACCGATCGCCAGGCGGTCACGCTGGCCTTCTTCAACAACGAGGGCAGCGTGCGCCCGCTGGCGTATTCGGCGGCTATCAAGGATCTCAAGGCATTGATCCACAATCTGTAGCGCGAGGCAGTAAACGACGTGACACCGCCCGACAGAAATAAATCTCAGCTTGATGAGGCAAGGGATTGCCTGATTCGAGAAGTCAATGATGGGCTGCGACATGGCTTCTTCGACCTGGCCGTCACCTGCGAAACGGTCAACGGCAAGAAGCGTCGACTGACCATCAAGGCCGGTAAGAACCACCGCTTCACGATCCCCGAGGAAGAGATCGAGTAATCGGAAAACGAACTTCAGCGACCCCTGTGACTGGGGCGCGATGATTTGAATGATACGTCGCTCGCCATCGGTGTGATTCCGAGGTGGAGGGCAGGAGGAGCTGCAGCATCCGCGAGGATGCAGCTCTCTGCACCCATCGATGCGAATGACGAAACAGGAACTGACCGAACACACCATCGCCGTCTGGCAACCCCGGCTCCGACGCCGCCTCAGTAGTGACGACGCACGCGAGATCGCCGAGAACATCACCGGCTTCTTCACCATCCTCACCGAGTGGTCCCGCCAGGAGGGACGCGACGGCTCCGAGACGAATACCAGCGGAGGGGCTGACGCATGAACGCCGAAACCCTTGCCCGTGCACTGGGCGGGCGCCGCACCGGCAGCCACTGGATGGCCCCTTGCCCCGCCCATGAGGATAGAGACCCGAGCCTTTCGATCAGGGACGCCGACGACGGCAAGGTCTTGGTGCACTGTCATGCGGGATGCGACCAGTCCCTCGTGATTGGCGAGCTACGGTCCCGATGATTGTGGGATAGCGCCAGCGATAATTGCCAGCGGCCCGCCATAAGACAGTCACCAGCGGCATCCAATGCGCCACCAGTGCAGGAAGATAGCGACCGAACCGCGGCTGCTCTACGTCTTTGGGGGGCGGCGGTGCCGGCGGTGGATACGCCCATTGCGACCTATCTGAACTCGCGCGGGATCAGCCTCGCAGCTCCGGATTCGGTCCGCTTCCATCCGCGCCTGAAGCATCCGAGCGGCAGTACCTGGCCCGGGATGGTCGCGCTCGTCACCCGCGGGCATGACGGCGAGCCTTTGGCGATCCACCGGACCTTTCTCGCCCGTGATTGTGCCGGTAAGGCACCCGTCACCCCGCAGAAAATGATGCTCGGCCCCTGTCGTGGTGGCGCGGTACGACTCGCCGTACCCACCGGCAAGCTGATGGTCGGCGAGGGCATCGAGACCTGCCTCGCGGCGATGCAGTCCACCCGTTTGCCCTCCTGGGCCGCTTTGTCCACGTCTGGACTTCGTGCCCTGCAGATTCCCACAGAAATCGACGAGGTGATCGTCCTGGCGGAAGGCGACGACCCGGGCGAGGTGGCGGCACTCGACGCGGCAAGAAGATGGAAGCGCGAAGGCCGAACTGTGCGCATTGCACGTCCGCCCACCGGCATGGACTTCAACGATGTCCTGCTTGGACGCGTCGCCGGCGCACAGGAGGGTGCAGCATGACCAGTGCACCCGAAGACCTTATCTGCGAAGCCGTAGACAACGCAGAACAAGTCCAGCCTGATCTGCAGGCTGAGGTCGCCGACTTGGCGAAATTGTCGCCGCTCGAATATGACCAAGTGCGCGAGCAGAAGGCGAAGGACTTTGGGGTGCGCGTCGGCACATTGGACAAGGAGGTGGCGAACGCGCGGCCGGCGAAGGAGAACGAGGCGAGGGGCAGGGCGATCGAACTGCACGATTTCGAGTTGTGGGAGCAACCGGTCAGAGGCGACGAGGTGCTGGATGAAGTACGCGAACACATCCTCCGGCATATGGTGATCGACGAGCATCAAGCCGATGCCGTCATCCTATGGGCGGCACATGTTCACATGTTCGACCGGTTCGCGCATTCCCCGAGGTTGATGATTACCGCGCCGGATGCCGAGTGCGGG
>JBATKF010000301.1:0-2894 GCA_049669185.1 Sedimenticolaceae bacterium
CGCGCCGCTAGCGTCGCAGACCAGAGTCGTGCTCATCATATAATCCGAATCAGTCGAACAGCCCCCGCTGCGGTGGCGCCCGGCAGGGAGGCCGCCGGGTGGCTTCGGGCTCCGGCGCTTTCGCATCCAGGTGGGCGAGGATCTTCTCAATCTCCGCAGGGCCTTCAATGCAGCCAATGATCCGCATCGCCCCGCCGCAGGCCGAGCAGGTCTTGATGTCGATACCGAGGACCCGCTTGAGGCTTTGCGCCCAGGTCATCGCGGCGCGGGTTATCCGAGCGTCCGCTATTAGCGGATGTCAAACTGGTGAGCCATGCGGCTCCTCTGCCCGCTTATACCCGATTCCGCCCCTACCCGTCACGGCATCGTATGTCCGGTCATGGCCGGGGGCTGCCTTTGGGCATAGGTCCCGCATAGCTGACCTTCGCCGAATCTCCATCTATCCACCGGCGGCTTTCGGGGAAAACTGGGAACCGCGGGTCCCGGCCACTAAGAGACATTCCCGAGCCCGCGGGATCAACGTCCAGAAGGCTCAACACGCCTGGGCCGCTGAACTGGCGCTTTCACTCAGAAGCGGACATCCAACCTCGCAACTGACTCGGTCGGAACCGGCCCAAATTGCTCGGATCCAGGCATCCGCGTCCAATCAGATACTTTTTGCGCAGTTAAGCGGGGCCCCCAGGCACATTGATTTCTTTACCATTTTTGGCGCATACATTGACTCGGGTGGCAGGTGCCGGGAACCGGCCTACAATTCGGAAAGATAGTAATGCGATTCAGGGTTGGGGGCGGATCAGGTCATGTCGCCGGCTGAACAAGATCGACCCATCGAAACGCGGTTGATTGGGATCCCCCTCTCACCGGGTATCGCTATCGGCCGGCCGTGTTTCTTCCACTCTTATCCCGTTGCACCCGGCCCTGCCTCCTCGACCGTCGCCAGCGATGAAATTGTGCGCCTGCGTGATTCGATGAAACGGATTGCGAGCCAGCGTGCGGCATTGGCCGGCGAAACGGTCGCTCTGCTGGGTCGGGAACATGCCGAGATCTTCGAGGCCCATCAGCTGCTGCTGGATGATCCTTGTTTGCAGGAGCAACTGGCGGAGGTCATTGAAGCCGAGCGCTGCAGTGCGACGCAAGCCGTGTCGATTGTCCTGGATCGCTACCAGGCAGAGTTGTCGGCGAGCGACTCCGTTTACCTGCAACAGCGCGCCGACGACATCGCGGAAATCCGTCACGCTTTGCTAGGCGATCTGAATCGCACGCTTACGTGTCGACGCTGCATGGAATCAGTAAATTGTAGTATCGAACACTGCCGGCTCGGCAATGATCACATCCTGATAGGCGAGGAGATCGGCGCAAGTCTGCCGATAGAGACCGACAGCCATACGACCGGCTTCATCGTCGACCGGGCGGGAACGAATTCGCATGCCGTGATTCTCGCGCGGGCTCTGCACCGCCCGGTCGTCGGTCGCATATCCGACTTGTCGGATCTGATTCCGATGCAATCCGAACTGCTGGTCGACGGAGATCGCGGCGAAGTCATCATCAATCCCTCGCCGGACACGCTGGCGCGTCACACGGCCAGGTGCTTGGAGAGCGGTCGCAGGGTCCAGACTTCTTCCCCGGTGAAGGAACTACAGGTGATGGCGAACATCAGTCTGTCGACTGATGTCGATGATGTCCTTGCTGCGGGTGCCGAAGGCGTCGGACTATATCGCACGGAAATGGAAATGCTGGCCGCCGGCAGGGCGCTCGGTGAAGACGAACAGGCAGTGCGCTACGCGAAGGTAGTCAAGGCCATGGCAGGGCGACCGGTCTACATCCGCCTGCTCGATCTGCACCATGACAAGGACGCGGCTTGGGTCGGCGATCGACGACAGTCCGCCTCGGCACAGGGAAGGGCCTGCGAACACGTATTGCTGGCCCAACCGGAGCTACTGCGCAACCAAGCCCGAGCGGTGGCACGAGCCAGTCCGCATGGTCCCGTGCGCATCGTCTATCCCATGATCTCCACGCTGGAGCAGTTTCTCCAGTTACGCAAGAGTTTCGATCACGCCACCAACGATCTGCCTGCGCAGGAAATGCAGCACGGCGTCTTGTTCGAGGTACCAGCTGCTTGCCTCGATGTTGCACGCATCATGCAGAACGCTGATTTCGGCTGTATCGGCACCAATGATCTGATTCAGTACCTTTTCGGGATGGACCGAACCGTTGCCGACGTTGCGAGTCATCGCGCTTTGGAATGTGCCGATGTGCTCTGGGAACTTATCAGTGAGTTGACGCGTACCGCGTCGAACATGGGAAAAACCATGACGGTGTGCGGAGAACTGGCGAGCAACCCGAAACTGACTGACCGGCTTTTGCGATGCGGCATTACCGCGGTCAGCGCCAATCCGGCGAATATTGCCGCAATACGGCGGTCCATCGCTGACCGCCGTATCTGAATCAATCGAACAAAGTCAGCCCGCTGGGCGCAACTTCTTTCGGTACGTCGAAATACAGGTTGACGCATGCGAAAGCCTGTCAGTGCGTCCGTGAGCTGGACCAGGGCATCGACAGGGTGTCGTCCCCTCGTGAAAATCCTTGTCTGCTACCGATGGTTCCTGCCGAGCAAACCATGACCTCAAACGGGCGCTTTGTGCCGTTACCTGCCATTCCAGCCGGAATCGCTGCAAAGAATCCTGACAGCTTCATAAGCCTTTGCTTAAGGACTGGTCAGTGTTGGGAACAGTCAATGCCCCGGAAGGCGCCGCCGGGTATCCCAGCGACCTTTATAAGCGAATCCTCAAGGTCAGCTCCGCATCGCCAGCCGACTGACGCAGCGCAGCAAAGAGCGTGGTGGTTACTGGACTGATATAGGCTCGCCACACCGCGCAAAGCAGTTATCGATACAA
>JBATKF010000302.1:0-4394 GCA_049669185.1 Sedimenticolaceae bacterium
GCTTTGGTCCTCGCCGCCGGTGGAGGTGCGTGGTGGCTGAGCCAGTCGACCTCTACCGGCCAGGCGCCGCCTGAGCCGCACGTAGACCCGGCGCCGGCGGTCGAGCCGACGCCTATCGAACCGCCACCTCCGGGTGAACCCTATTTTGGGGCGTCACCCGAGCCTCGACCGGTCACAGAGGTCGAGCCGGTCATAGAGGCCGAACCGGTCGTCGTGCAGGAACCCCGTGGTCCCTCACCGGAGGAACTCCGGCGACGCGAGATCGCTGAGTTGGTCCATGCTGCAGAGATCGATCTGGCGGAGTTGCGGCTGACCCGCCCGGCGGGCAACAACGCCTTCGAACGCTTTCAACGTGTGCTCGAATTAGAGCCGCGCAACCCGATCGCCCGAGAGGGCCTGATCATGATTGCCGAGCGCTATCATGGCCTGGCCAAGGACGCGCTCGACCGCGGCACCCTGGACAGCGCGCAACGGTATCTCGACTCCGCGAGAGGGGTCGATCCGGGCGCCGACTGGCTGACCCCGTTGCAGCAGGAGATAGATCAGCGACGGCATGTCGCTGTCAGGCCTGAGCACGAACCCGAGCCCGCTCCGCGCGCGGACGAAGCGGACCGAGAGGCATGTCTGTCCGACTGCGAGCGCCGTCACCGGGCCTGTAGCGAGGAGATCGACCGCCAGATCGAGGCTGAATGCCTGCGCGACCGTGCGCAGATGTGCGAGCAGCGCTACGAGTCTTGCATGTCGGACTCAAGCAAGCTGTTCATGGGCCAGGTATCACTCGAATCGGAGTGCGCCGGTGTGCACGCCAAATGTACCAGGTCCACGGCCGAGGAATGCGCGGCAGCACCACAGATCGCCGAGGAGCGCTGCGAAACTCAGTTCGACACCTGCACCCAGCGCTGCCGGAGCGCGGAATGAGCGTCATCGCTTGTTTTGCACCGAGTAAGTGTGTGCCACGCTTGCCATTTCCGTATTTCACCCGTTTTCGATTCGCGGCTATGCGCGCGCTTGGCTGTTTCACCTCTTTTTCTGTACCTGTTCGAGATGGGTGATAAGGCATGACAGCGGACATGGATTCAATGGTGATCGGTTCTTCCCAAGGGATGCCGTGACGGGCCAGCAAATCCTTGAGGCGGGCGTTCTCCTCGCGCAGCCGTCGCAGTTCTTCAGTCGCCTTGTACGGTGCGAGCACGTCCTCGCCCAAGGCGAAGCGGGCATGGAGAAAGGCCTGATTATTCTTGCTGGCGGCGTAGAGATCCTGGATCAGACCGAGCATCGCCCGGCGGCCGAGGTCGGCAAGTTGGCGTTTGAGGTCGCTCCAGGTCGGCTTCTTCTTGCGTCCTGTCATTGACATATCTCTCGCATCCTGCCGAATGCCTCGGCGGGCTCGTGGGGCGATGCCCAACCCAGCGGCTCGCTTACCACCTGCCGTTTGCGAATACCGCCGACATTGGAATGGAACAGAAATTATGGGTTCCTATTCGGGAAATAGGTCACGCCGGGCAGACCTTCAAAATGATCGTCCGAGGTAACAATTTCGACATTGTATTTTCGGGCGCTGGCGTAGATCACGGCATCGGCAAAGGCGAGCTTGTGCGAAAGTGTCAGATCTGCGGCCACGAGGGCGATATCGGTACTCAGGGAGACGACAAGACTATCGTCGGCAAGCGCGATGGTATCGAGCGCCGTGTTTTCGTCGAATTCGCGTTTGACCCACTTGTACAACTCCTACTGCAGCGTGGTCGGCACCAGCAACTCCGCGGGGTCGTTCATGTAGGAAGCGAAGCTGTTCACCAGCGCGCCTTCGGTAAGCCACTCGATCCAGCCGCAGGTATCGATTAGGATCGCCTGTAGCGTTCCAGGCGGTCGCTACGATCGCGGTAGTCGCTGGGGTCGGCCCCTTTCAGTATGCCCCGCACCTCGTCCAGCCGGCGGATGGGTACTGGCACGATGGTATCCCCCTTGGGGATGACAGCGAACCCCTGGCCAGCGTGCAGGTGCGTTTCCTCGCGGATGGCCTTGGGGATGGACAGCTGGAACTTGCTGGACAGGGTGACGGACGCCACGGTGTTCTCCTTGCGAACAGTCTATCGATCGGTGTTTCGTAAAATATTGCATCTTGCGGGTCGCTGGCGGCCTTGGTGCCGAAGCCCGGGGTCTTCGGCGACGACGAATCGTCAGGACAGCCGATTTGCACAGCTGCAGGCTGCGGCGAAGTGGTTGGAGCACAGGTAGGAATTGCCCGATGAGCATGATTGTGGAACTGACGGCGAACGCCATGTGGCGTGAGCCGGAACCCGCTTCTCCGGCACCCGATTTGTGGCGACGACCACCTTTGGGCGGTTCTCGGAGCTTACGCTGGGAGCATCTTCATCACGGGAGATCGTCTGCTGCTGGAAAATCCACCGACAAGAAGTTCGGTGATTGCGCCCAAGACCTGTGTCGACCGCTTTTTGAGCGTGGACGATTCCAGCAGATGACTGCCAAACCAACAATCTCACTCGGTATGTTTTTTTGGATTCATGTAATACTTTACAAAAGCATTATAAGATACTGACAAATGAAATAACAAATGGTGGATACGGCGACAATCATATCGCCTTCTGAATTAATAGCGTAAGAAGCTAAACGCCAGAAATGTCCCCCTTTTACCCCAGACCGATTTGGGTGACTCTTTGCCTGGATTCTGACTTGTTTCATTAGCTCTTTGGCGGCCAGAATGCCTCGCAACGAGGTAGCCGCTAACACGTGCAGGCAATGCCAGCATATGCTAGCATCTTTATCGGTTGGGTCTAGTTAAGAATCTGGAGTCCGACATGGCCGGCTTGAGTGTCAGAAAACTCGACGACGAGACGCTGTCACGCTTGCGGATTCGTGCCGCAAAGCATGGGGTGTCGATGGAGGAAGAGGCACGTCGCATTCTCAAAGATGCGGTCAGCGCGCCGGACCACCTCGGTGATCTCGCGATGAGAATCTTTGGCCCGGAGCACGGTGCCGATCTGCAGTTGCCTGAAAGGGCACCGCACGAGCCCCTGGACCTGACCGAATGATCCTGCTGGACACGAACGTCGTTTCAGAGGTGATGAAAACCCGGCCGGCGGAAGCCGTCGTGGCCTGGATGAACGCTGAGGACTCGGAGAAGCTTTACGTTTCTGCGATCACCATCGGTGAGATTGCCTACGGTCTGCATATCTTGCCTGATGGCAAACGCCGATCAGGGCTCCGAGCACGATTCGAACGATTCGTCGCCCTGGCCTTTGACCAGCGTGTGCTTGCCTACGATGAATCCGCAGCCCGCATCTACGGTGAGCTGATGGGCAATCGCAAGGCACTCGGACTTCCGATGAGCGTACCCGATGGGCAGATCGCCGCAATTGCTCGTCGCAACCATCTGGCGGTGGCGACTCGGAATGTCCTCGACTTCGGACACTGTGGCATCGACGTGTTGAATCCATTTGAGGCTGCAGGTTGAATTCAGGCATCAAAAGGTAACGCGACAACGAGCGCGACAGTCGAGGAAAAACGGTGCGGCGTGGTCGATGCTGGTCGCTCCAACTCAGGTCGAGAAACGCCGATTCCGAAGAAAGCGGGACAAATCTATCAGCTGCCGCGTGCTGGAGAATGGCCGCGGATCGGGTTCCGATGGCATGTGTACACTGGGGTAGCCGTATGGAACTTATTCTTGATCGACAGAAAACCGGTGGCAGGCGCAAGAGCCGACTGCAGGAACGCTTCGACAAGCTGCGCAGCACGCTAGAGCGGCAGCGCCGGCGCAATGACCGCTTCAGGCAGGACCTGGATGAACTGGTCGATATCTACCATCGGCGCTCGATGGAGAACGACAAGGTGGTGTTAGACGATCTTGTCGCATTGAGCATTAGGTGGTGCGGATATCGTCCTCGCCGAGGTCCTGTTAGAGGATATCTGATTTTGATGTCGAGGTAGCTGGCTGGATCGAGGTATCTGGAACCAGTCGCCACGCTCACGTTTGACTGCTGAGTTCGCTCGGGATGTTCAGGGAGGACGATGTCTACTGTGGAGATTATTCGAAGGACGACGTCGATCGCACCTATCGGATCAACCCTGAGATTGCCGCCTGGGTCTCGAGCGTCCTGTGGAACGTCAATGAAGGTATATCGGGCCAACAGCCGTACCGCGTGACGCAGGTGTTGAACAAGATGCCTTACCGCCCTGGTGCGCCACGGTGTGCGTGACCGACCAGGGGAGGACGCGACTTGAGCGTACAGTGTGAAGTAACAGGTAAACGCTGAGGCGCTAACCAGAATCAGTCCACCCTTGCTAAGCAAAACCAGTCCACCCGAGGTGGCTTGTTCGAGCGATCGTGGCGATCAGGGAAAGATTGAGTGGGGTACCTTGTAGGTCCAGCCACGAAA
>JBATKF010000303.1:0-18737 GCA_049669185.1 Sedimenticolaceae bacterium
GGCAACACCCGAGCCATCGGCAACGCCGCCGGCGGCGGCCCAGGACCCCGCGCTGCAGGCCTTTCGCTACGGCACCCCGCCACCGGCGACGCTCCCCACACCGACCACCGAAACCGAGGCCGCTCCCGCGGAGCCAGCGGATAGGGCCGCTGCGCCGATATCCGCGCCGGAAAGCGCTGTCGCACAACCCGTGGAGGGAGACGCCTCCCTCGATGCCGTGCAAGTCACTCCGGCGACCGAGATCCTCGACGGCATCGGGCAGGACATCGACGCAGGCATCGACTGGGAGTCCTGTGCCGCGCCGAGTGCGGGCCTGCGTGACGGTATCGGGGCGGATCTGAGCGGCGACTTCGAGGAACCGATCGAGATCGCCGCCGATGCGCTGGTCTCGGACCTGGCGCAGGAACAGGCCAAGTTCAGCGGTAATGTGGAACTCGTGCAGGGCGGTCTGCTGATACGCGCCGACGAACTCTCCATCGATCGGCGCAGCGGCGATGTCAACGCGCAGGGCAATCTGCTGCTCACGCGGCCGGACCTGCGCGTTGCCGGCACCGCCGCCAGCTATCAGCTCAACAGCGGACTGGGGACGGTCGAGGAGGCCGCTTACCGCCTACTGGGCATGCGTGCGCGGGGTGACGCGACACAGGCCGAATTCCTAGGCGGGGGTCGGAGCAAGTATCGCGAGATCACCTTTACCACGTGCCGACCGGGGGCCAGCGACTGGTTGCTGCGGGCCGAGGCGCTGGAAATCGATCAGGTCGAGGGCCTGGCCACCGCATCGGACGCGACGCTGCGGTTTTTTGATGTGCCGATTTTGTATTCGCCGACCTTGAGCTTTCCGATCGATGACCGGCGCCGTTCCGGCCTACTGGTTCCCACGCTCGGCCAGACCACCAATACCGGGTTCGACGTCAGCGTGCCCTACTACCTGAATCTCGCGCCAAACTATGACCTGACCCTGACCCCACGATTGATGTCCAAACGCGGCGCCCTGCTCGGCGGTGAGTTCCGCTTCCTGACCCCCAGCTCGAACGGCACCCTGGTCGCGGAATACCTGCCCAGAGACCGCGATTATGAAGACGGGAAAAAGGACCGCGGCGCGGCCTCATTTAGAGGCTCCACCCGATTCAGCGAGCGCAGCAACGCCGCCGCGATACTGAATTATGTCTCGGACGACAGCTACCTGACGGATCTGGGACAAAGCCTGGCCGTGACCAGTGCGGTCAATGTACTGCGCCGCGGCTCCGTTGTTTATCACGGTAACACCTGGGACCTCTCCGGTCGGCTGCAGTACTACCAGACGCTCAACGATGCCATACCGACGTCCGGCCGTCCCTACAGCCTGTTGCCGCAGGTGGCATTCGACCTCGAACAGCCAGGCGGATTGGCCGGTACGACCTATCATCTGGACGCCGAGTACGCGAATTTCTATCGTGAAGATTCGGTGCGCGGCCATCGCGTCAATCTGTCGCCCGCGCTCAGCCTGCCGCTGCGCCGCACGTGGGGCTACGTCCAACCGAAGCTGGGGGCGCACTATACGGGCTATTGGCTGACGGACCAGACCCCGGGGCTGGATGAGTCCCCGTCCGATCTGGCCGGCTTCTTCAACCTCGACAGCGGGCTTTACTTCGATCGCGCCACCCGTTACTTCGGCGACGATGCGACCCAGACCCTTGAGCCGCGCCTCTACTACCTTTATGCGCCGCGCAATTCGCAGGACGATCAGCCGGTCTTCGATACCACCGAGCTGGACTTCAATTTCGACAATCTGTTTCGCGAGAACCGCTACAGCGGGCCTGATCGCTTCGGCGACGCCAACCAGGTGACCCTGGCACTGACCAGTCGCATGATCTCGGACAGAAGCGGTGAGGAACTGCTGCGCGCCAGTATCGGTCAGATCGTCTACTTCGAAGACCGGGAGGTGGTTCTGCCCGGCGAAGCCGTTGGCGATGACTCCACGTCGTCCCTGCTCACCCAACTCAGCGCCAGCCTGGGTGGCGGCTGGCACGCGCGCGCAGGAACGCAGTGGGATCCGCACGATGGCAGCAACGGGACTATCGACCAGGCCCTGGCGCAGATCGGCTTCCGCGGCGTTGACCGGCGTGTTTTCAACGTCGCCTACCGTCTGCGCAAAGGTGTCACTGAAGAGGCGGACGTGGGTGCGGTCTGGCCGTTCAGTGAGCGCTTCAGCCTGATCGGAAGGTACAACTACTCGCTGCGCGAGAGTCGCCCGCTGGAGACACTCGCCGGATTCGAGTACGGTCGCTGCTGTTGGCGAATCCGCGCGGTGGCGCGCCAATTCAGTGACGGACCCGGCGGCGACCAGAACCTCGCGTTCCTGCTACAGCTCGAACTCAACGGCCTTGGGCGACTGGGCGACAATATCGACGATGCCCTGGAACGAGGCATTTACGGCTACTGAACGAATGACAATGAACAGACAATTGACCTTTACGGGCCTGCTGCTGGTGATGCTCTGCAGCGGCATGGCGGCTGGCGCTGAAGACGAGACGCTGCTTATCGACCGCATCATCGCGATCGTCGGCGAAGACGTCGTGGTGCTCAGCGAGCTGCGCGACGAGGCGACTAAGCTCGAACGACGTCTTGAGCAGCAAGGCGTGTCGCCGATGCCCACCACGGCAGCGATCCAGAGGCAGGCTTTCGACAGCCTGGTGCTGACGAAACTGCAGTTGGCCGAGGCGGCACGGCTTGGCATCGAGGCCGACGAAGAAACCATCAATCGGGCTATCAATGCTATCGCGGCAAACAATCAAATGAACGTCGTGCAGCTGCGCGACGCACTGGAGGCCGAGGGCATGGATTTTCGGAAGTTTCGCGAGACCATGCGCGAAGAAATCGTCGTGCGTCGCCTGCGCAATCGCGAGGTCACCGACCGGGTCGAAGTGACGAAATCCGAGGTCGACAGCTATCTCGAGCGCAGCAGCGGCGCCAGCGGACGCACCGAGGTTCATCTTCTCTACATCATGATCGAAACGCCGGACGGCGCCACGCCGGCGCAACGGGAAGCGGCGCGCGTTCGGGCACTGGAGGTGGTCGAGCGCGTGCGCGCGGGTGAAGATTTTCGCGGCATCGCGCAGCAGGTGTCGGACGGCCAAAATGCGCTGGAAGGTGGAGATCTCGGCTGGATTGGCGCCGACAGTATCCCGCCGCTGTTCCAGCCCTATGTCGCGAAAATGGACGAGGGAGAAACGCAGGGGCCGATCGCCACCAGCCGCGGCTTCCACATCATTCAGCTGGAAGAGGTGCGTTATGGTTCAACCAACATCGTGCGCCAGACCCGTGCCCGGCACATCCTCATTCGCCCGAACGAAGTCATCTCGGACACAGACGCCCGTGAACGCCTCGCCCAGCTGCGCGATCGCATCATCAACGGCGACGACTTCGACACCCTTGCGCGTTCCAACTCTGACGACAAGGCCTCGGCGATCAAGGGCGGAGACCTCGGGTGGTCAACGCCGGGCAACCTGGTGCCGATATTCGAGGAGCAGATGGACCTCCTCGAGATCGACGAGGTCAGCCAGCCGTTCAAGACCCAATTCGGTTGGCATATCGTGCAAGTTCTCGAGCGGCGCGATTATGACGCAACGGATGAAACTCGCCGCGATCAGGCGCGCAAAGTAGTCCGTGACGAAAAGGCCAAGGAGGCCCTGCAGAGCTATCTACGCCGCCTGCGTGACGAGGCCTACATCGAACTGCGCATCGAAAACCTGAACGTGCTGAACAGTTGATATGACCGGCCATGCCCTGGCCCTGACTGCCGGCGAGCCCGCCGGGATCGGGCCCGATCTGTGCGTCATGCTGGCGCAGCAGACATGGCCGATACCGCTGGTGGCGATCGCCGATCCGTCGCTGCTTACCGATCGTGCACGACAGCTCGGACTGACGCTCGCGCTGCACCGCGTCGATGAAATGGTCCCGGTACAACCCGCCGCCGCGGGCGGCCTGTACGTCGACCCGATCCCGCTGGCCAGACCCAGCCAGTGCGGCCGGCTGGACAGCCGCAACGCCAAGTATGTGCTCGGCACCCTCAGCCGGGCGGTCGATGGCTGTCTCGACGGACGCTATGCCGCGATGGTCACCGCGCCGGTACACAAGGGTGTCATCAACGACGCCGGCATCCCCTTTACCGGTCATACGGAGTTTCTGGCCGAGCGAAGCGGTGGGCATCCGGTAATGATGCTGACCTGCCCCGGACTGCGCGTCGCGCTGGCGACCACCCACCTTTCGCTGCGCGAGGTCGCCGCGGCCATTACCCGAGACAGGATCGAGCGGGTGCTGCGCATCCTCGATCATGACCTGCGCAATCGGTTCGGCATCGGGCATCCCCGCATCCTGGTCTGCGGACTCAACCCGCACGCCGGCGAGGGCGGCCATCTGGGTCGTGAGGAGATCGAGATTATCGAGCCCGTGCTGCAGCAGCTGGGTGCCGAGGGATTGCGTCTGGAGGGACCGCTACCCGCCGACACCCTGTTCACCGAGGCCAGATTGCAGCGTGCCGACGCGGTCTTGGCGATGTATCACGACCAGGGGCTGCCGGTACTCAAGTACAAGGGTTTCGGCAGTGCGGTCAATATCACCCTGGGCCTGCCGATCATCCGCACCTCGGTGGATCACGGGACCGCACTGGAGCTGGCCGGCAGCGGCCGCTGCGACCCCGGCAGTATGGTCGCGGCGATCGAGCAGGCCGTGATGATGAGCCGCGAACGCCCTCGACACATCACCTAGCCCGGTCAGGCGAGCGGTGCGGCAGTCTCGATCTTTTCCTTGACCTTCAGCGCCACCTCGAGCGCCCGCAGCCCGACCTGGCCATTGACCAGCGGCGGCGCACCGCTGGCGACACAGCGCACGAAGGCGTCGATCTCGGCATCCAGTGGCTTGACCGGCGTGATCGCCAGACTCTCGGTCACGATCTCCGGCCACGGCTGGCCTGGCTTTTCCTTCGGGTAGGCGATGTCGAGGCGCTGCGCTATGAAATCCAGCGACTGGTAACGATGGGGTTCGAATACCCGCACGCGGCGCATTTTTTCGCGCGAAACACGACTGGCAATTACATTGGCGACTGCGCCATTGGTGAACTCGAGCCGAGCATTGGCAATGTCGATATGATTCGTCAGGACCGCGGTGCCCGCGGCCGAGATATGGGCAATGTCGGAATCGATTAGCGATAGGACGATATCGATATCATGGATCATCAGGTCCGAGATCACGTCCACATCGGTGGCCCGGGCAAGGAAGGGGCTCATGCGATGCGCCTCGATAAAACGCGGGCTATGAATTCGCCCTGCCAGGGTCATGACCCCTGCATTGAATCGCTCCAGGTGCCCGATCTGCAGAATGACTCCCGCGCGCTGCGCCGCCTCGACGATCTCGCGTCCCTGCGCCACAGTCGCCGCAATCGGCTTCTCCAACAAGACGTGGATGCCGTGATCGAGGAACAGGCGCGCCACGGCGAGGTGGGCGGTGGTTGGCACCACGATACTGACGGCCTTAACCCTGCCCACCAGCTCGGCGGCATCGCTGAAGGCCTCACAGCCCGCTTCGGCTGCCACCTTGCGTGCCGTGTCCAAGTCAGTATCGGCGACACCGATCAGCTCGACTTCAGGATGGCGGGCGTGGATCAGGGCATGAAATCGGCCCAGGTACCCGACACCGACCACACCCACGGCAAGGCGGCTGGCCTGCATATCTGGGTCCTCGCGCGGCGACAGCCGCGCAGGCTAGCACAATCACTCAGCGCGGACTAACCGGGTGGGCTGGGCACAGGCCGCGTCTACAGCAGACTGCAGCGCATCATACGGCGCCGAGGCCTGAGCCTGGATCGCGATGGTGATCGTCAGGGCCAGTATCACCGCCAGAATCAGCAGCCCGAAGGGATCAGCCTTTCCAGCGGTGCGGGGTGCGGAAAAACTCATTTAAGCTTCGGCCCGTCAATTGGGTTTCGCATCGGCCGCATCGGTCTCAACGGCGCCTGCGGCCTTGAGCCTCTCGACGACCTCGCTATGACCGCCGAGCTTCGCCCGTGCCAATGCAGATTGGCCGTTGGCGTCTTTCAGGTTGGCGTCGGCGCCGGCCACTAGGAGCAACTCCACCAGCTCCTTGTGGCCGAAGGCGCTGGCGGCCATCAATGCGGATGTGCCGGTGCCGTCGACGGCGTTGACATCGGCGCCGGCCGCCAAGAGCACTAGGGCGGTCCGCCGGTTGCCATTGAATCCGGCCAACACCAGGACCGGGCGGCCGGTGCCGTTTTTGGTGTTGGCATCAACCCCCTGTACCAACAAATCGCGCACCACTGCCGTCTTTCCGGCGGCGGTCGCGGCCACCAGCCTGGCGGTCGCATCGACCGCAAACGCTGGCCATGCCAGACCCATGGCCAGGGTGATCCACAACAAACTACGCACCAAGCCTCCCATTTCAACTGCTCGCAACCCTTCTGCGCCGGCGCAGCCTCCCGCTGCTGCCGGATTCAATATCGGCAGCCCGCCGGCGGCCTGTAGTGCTCTTGCTTTTCGATCGGCCTGCCAGTAGCTTGCGGGGTCAGAACGTGGAGAGCCCAGCACATGACCGAGCATGATATCCACAAGATCGATGTCGGCGTAGAGACCACCTACATCGACGACCAGTCCGAGCCCGATGCAGACCGCTACGTATTCGCGTACACCATCACCATCAGCAATGTCGGCAGCACGCCCGCCAAGCTGCTCAATCGTCGCTGGCTGATCACCGACGCGAATGGCAAAGTTCAGGAAGTGCGCGGCGAGGGCGTGGTGGGGGAACAGCCTTATCTGAGGCCGGGCGAGGTGTTTCGCTATACCAGCGGGACGGTCCTCGAGACCCCGGTGGGCACGATGGAGGGCGAGTACGAAATGGTGGCCGACGACGGACAGGCCTTTCTCGCCCCGATCGACCGTTTTTCGCTGTCAGTGCCGCGCGTGCTCCACTAGCCGCATCCGTTCACCCAGCATGGCCGTCTATGCGATTGGCGACATCCAGGGTTGTTACGATGAGCTCAGACAAGCCCTCGACGCCGTGGACTTTGATTCTGCGACCGACCGTCTGTGGTGTGTGGGCGACCTGGTCAATCGCGGGCCCAAATCGCTCGATGTGCTGCGCTTTGTTCGCAGCCTGGGCAATACGGCGATTTGCGTCCTTGGCAACCACGACCTGCATCTGTTGGCGCTGGCCGCCGGCAATCCGAAACACCGTAGCGAGACCGGTCTCACCAGCGTACTGACGGCACCGGATCGGGATGAGCTCCTGCACTGGCTGCGTCATCGACCGCTCCTGCATTTCGACCGGGCTATCGATTTTCTGATGGTTCACGCAGGCCTTCCTCCGCAGTGGGACCTGACCACCGCAATAAGCTGCGCACACGAGCTGGAACAGGTACTGCGAAGCAGCGACGCCGATGAATTTTTCCTGCAGATGTACGGCAACAAGCCGGACCGCTGGAAGCCCGAGTTGTCGGGTATCGCGCGCTGGCGTTTCATCACCAATTGCCTCACCAGGCTGCGCTACTGCGATGCCGGCGGGCGCCTCGCGCTGCGCGAGAAGGGACCACCCGGCAGCCAGGCCAAGGGGCGAATCCCCTGGTTCGACCTTCCACAGCGCGCCACCCGCGAGCAGCGCATCGTTTTCGGTCACTGGTCCACGCTCGGCTATCTAGCGCGGCACAATGTCTGGGCGCTAGACACCGGCTGCCTATGGGGCGGGGCCCTGACGCTTTTGAGACTCGACCAAACGCCACCGGCGCCGCATTCGGTGCCCTGCGCCGGCTGGCAGGATCCAACGAGTTTTACCTGAGCCTTAACGGATCGGGCGCGCTCGCCGAACGCTCAGGAAAGCCGCATCCCGCGGCTTATATTGCGGCCGTAGAAGATCTCCATGATCTCACGACGAATCTTCTCAGCGATGGTGCGCTGCTCCTTGAGCGACACGTCATCGACGTTGACAGCAAACAGATAATTGTCGAGTTCAAACTCCTTCAGAACCATCTTGGTGTGAAAGATGTTCTCCTGATAGACATTCACGTCGAGCATCTGATAGCGCTCGCAAGTGTCGCGGGCGAGAAAGTTCTGGATCGAATTTATCTTGTGATCGATGTAGTGCTTCTTGCCGTTCACGTCACGGGTGAAACCGCGCACGCGATAATCCATGATCACAATGTCTGACTCGAACGAATGGATCAGGTAATTCAATGCCTTCAGCGGTGAGATACGCCCGCAGGTCGCCACATCGATATCAGCGCGAAAGGTCGATATGCCATTGTCGGGATGGCTCTCCGGATAGGTGTGAACGGTAATGTGGCTCTTATCGAGATGCCCGACCAACGACTGCGGCAGCGGACCCGGCCCCTCGGCATTGGATATCTGCTCGGCCGCGACCGGCTCCTCCGATATCAGGATAGTGACGCTCGCGCCGTGCGGATCGTAGTCCTGGTGTGCAATATTCAACACATTCGCACCAATGATCTCTGTGACGTTGCGCAGGATGTCGGTCAACCGTTTCGCAGAATAGGCCTCGTCGATATAGCGGATGTACTCACGCTCCTGCGTGGGCGAAGCCGCATAGTTGACATCGTAGATATTGAAACTGAGCGTCTTGGTGAGATTATTGAATCCGTGAAGCTGGATCTTTTTCGTTCTCGGCATGCCTGGGGCCTCACCAAAAATGGGCGCCGAAATTAGCCGAAAAGCGGCCTAGAGACAAGCGGCTAGCCTGTCGGACTTGACCGTTTGCGTCGAAAATCACTGGGAGCGAATCAAACCAGATTATCCTTTGAGGATAATAGCCCGGCTATTTGACGAAGAGGATAAACGGAGTTAGTGGCTATCCAGGGGTTTGCAGCCAAACAGGGTTAAGTCCGACAGGCTGCTAGTTGAGGCCCTTGAGCTGCTCCCATTGACTGAGAGGGGGGTGGTGAATCATCTGCACCAGCGTCCCGTCGGGATCGTAACAATAGAAACTATGCGCACCGTCGCGGTGAGTGCGTGGAGCGGTCCGCATGCGCACCTGGTGGTCGCTCAACCAGGCGAACCAATGATCGACCGCCTCGGCGCTGTCGACGAAAAAGCCGATGTGATCCAGGCGCTGCGCGGCCTCGTCACGGGCCATGTCCGGCTCCGCCTGATGCAGGGCCAGATTGTCTCCACCCGAGGTCAGGTAGACATTGTGTTCATCCGGCCGCCATTCCACTTCCATACCGAGCAGATCGACATAGAAATGCTCACAGGCGGCCATGTCGCGCACGAACAGCGCCACATGCCGCATTCCAAAGCCGAGGCCCGGCCGGCTCATGCGACCTCCACGATTTCGAAATCGTGGGTAATCTCGGCCATGGCGCCGAGCATAATCGAGGCCGAGCAGTACTTTTCCGCACTCATCTTCACCGCACGTTCAACCGCCTTCTTGGTCAGCCCCTTGCCGCCGATACGAAAGTGCGCATGTATCCGGGTGAATACCTTCGGGTCTTCCGCGGCGCGCTCGGCCTCGAGATCCACCTCGCAGAAACTCACCGTATGGCGGCCCCGGCGCAAGATCAGCAGCACGTCGAACTCAGTGCATCCACCCATACCGATTAACAACATCTCCATTGGACGCACGCCCAGATTGCGCCCACCGTGCTCGGGTGGTCCATCCATCACCAGCGCGTGTCCGCTCCCGGATTCGGCCAGCATGGTAACGCCGTCTACCCACTTAATTCGTGCCTTCATAAGCGCTGCGTCACAAAAAAACAGTGACGAGGCTAGCACAGTTCGACAAGCGCGATCAGCCTGCCTAGAATTCTGTCAGGCCTTGGACTATATCGCTATGTCGGAACCCAAACCGCAAAGCATCGTGCAGCCACCACCGCGGGACCCGGACTGGCTCAAGCCCTTCCTGGGGCACTGCCACCGGCGCCGCTATCCTGCAAAAACGGAATTCATCCACCCCGGTGATGCGGCGGACAGCCTTTTCTACCTTGTTTCCGGCCAGGTGACGGTCTTCATCGAAGATGAAGATGGCCGGGAGATCATACTCACCTACCTGAACAAGGGGGATTTCATCGGCGAAATGGGACTGTTTATGCCCATGCCGAAACGTTCGGTCATGGTGCGGACGCGCAGCACCTGCGAACTCGCGGAGATCTCGTACAACAAACTCGAGCAGCTGTTCGAAGGCGACCTGCGGCCACATATCAAGGACATCCTGTACGCGCTCGGTCGACAACTCACCGAACGTCTGGCCGCCACCAGCCAAAAGGTCAGTCACCTGGCCTTTCTCGACGTCACCGGGCGCATAGCCGGCACCCTGCTGGAATTGTGCAAGCAGCCGGATGCCATGACCCACCCCGACGGTATGCAGATCCGCATCACCCGCCAGGAGATCGGCCGAATCGTCGGCTGTTCGCGAGAAATGGCCGGACGCGTGCTGAAGGATCTCGAGGAACGCGGGCTGATCCATGTAAAGGGCAAGACGATCGTCGTCTTCGGCACCCGCTGACGCTCAAGCCTGCGGTCATCCCGCCGTTAAGGCTTTTGATTCGTCCAGTGGTCGCAGCCCGGAAAGCCCGATGTCCGCAGTATCGCCGTTTCACGAAAGCCAGAAACTCGTGCGCTGTCAGGTGGCAAACCGTTACCACGAGACCAGCACACGCTTCATCGAGATCAATGCCTTTAAACTGTGGGAGCACCTGATGACGACCAAGCATGGTCTCAAAGTCGGTGAACCCCACCTCTGCCTGTGGATCAGCGCGGACGAGTATGCGCGCAGCGCCGAGGTGTTCGACCGCGCCGGCGATGTCGAGGCGGTCAATCGAATCGTCGTCGACCTGTTCGACGACGAATACGGTTTTTCGCAGACCATCACGCGCTACGCGCGCGCCGTCGAATCCGATCAGGTTGTCGAGATACTGCGTTCGCATATCCCACCGGAACTGTCCACCCCGGACGCCTGCCAGATCGAGGTGATCGGCGGGCGTGTCGTGCAACAGTGGCACCCCAACGCCAGCCGCAACATCCTGACCGGCCTGGAGGGCTGAGCCGACCGCGGGTCAGGTCCGCTGGCGGCCCCTCAGGCGAAGAGCTCGGCCAGTTTGGCGCCCGGATCGTCGGCACGCATGAAGGCCTCGCCGACCAGAAAGGTCTGCACTGCATGCTCACGCATCAGGCGCACATCGGCCGGCGCCAGGATGCCGCTCTCGGTCACCACTAAGCGATCGCCGGGGATCTGATCCAGCAGATCGAGCGTGGTCTGCAGACTGACCGCGAAGGTGCGCAGATCGCGGTTGTTGATCCCGATCAGGCGATTGTCGGTGTCCAGGGCGCGCTGCAGCTCGTCCGCATCATGGACCTCGATCAGGACGTCCATGCCCAGCTCGCAGGCTTGGTCGTGCAAGTGATGCAGCTGGGTGTCATCCAGGCAGGCTGCGATCAACAAGATACAGTCTGCTTCGATCGCGCGCGCCTCCAGCACCTGGTAGGGATCGATGATGAAGTCCTTGCGGATCACCGGGAGCTGACAGGCCGCACGCGCCGCTTGCAGGTAGGCATCGGAGCCCTGGAAAAAATCCACATCGGTCAGCACCGAGAGGCAGGCGGCCCCGCCGCGTGCATAGCTGCGGGCAATGTCGGCCGGGCGGAAGTCCTCACGCAACACGCCCTTTGACGGCGAGGCCTTCTTGATCTCTGCGATCACGGCGGCCAGACCGGCATCTACCCTGGCCTGCAATGCGTCGACAAAGCCACGCGGTAAATCGGCATCGGCGACCCTTGCCGACAGCTCGCCGGGGCAGACCCTGGCCATGCGCTCGGCGACCTCTTCCTGCTTGCGGGCGACGATTTTCTTCAGGATATCTGGCGTCTTGGACATTGTTCGCGTCTGGATTCGGCAAATTCTGGTGTGCAGCCGACTGGCGGTCGGCCGAACAACTTCTTGAGGTCCTCGCTGGCTGTCAAAAACTCTGCGTCAGCACGACCAGGCGATCGAGCCGCCGGCGCGCCTCTCCGCTGGCGATCGCCTGGTCCGCCATCTGCACACCGTCTTTCACCGAGCCCGCCAGCCCCGCGACATAGATCGCCGCGCCGGCATTGAGCACCACGATATCGCGCGCGGGCCCGGGCGTATTATCGAGCACGCCGATGATCGTCCTGACGCTGTCTTCCGGTCCCTCGGCCTTGATGGCGTCCAGCGCGCTGCGCGGCAGACCAAAGTCTTCAGGCTGAATCGAGAAACGATGCACGCTGCCGTCCCGTAGCTCGGCCACCTCCGTCTTGTCACCGATGCTGATCTCGTCCAGGCCGTCGCGTGAATGCACAACCATCACGTGGCAACTGCCCAGTCTGCGCAACACCTCAGCCATCGGCTCGAGCAGTCCCTCGCTAAACACTCCGAGCAGCTGATTGGGCACGCCGGCCGGATTGGTCAGCGGGCCGAGCACATTGAAAATGGTGCGTACCCCCATCTCGCGCCGTGGCCCTATGGCATGCCGCATTGCGCTGTGGTGCCCGGGGGCGAACATGAAACCAACGCCGATCTCGCGGACACATTGCGCGACCTGCTGCGGCGACAAGTCCAGTCGCAGACCGGCCTTTTCCAGCGCATCGGCGCTTCCGGACTTACTGGAAACCGATCGATTGCCGTGCTTCGCGACATGGCAGCCGGCCGCGGCGGCGACGAACATGCTCGCGGTCGAAACATTGAATGTCCCGGAGGCATCACCGCCGGTGCCGACGATATCCACCGCGTGGGCCAGGCCGCCGATATCGACGCCCGAGGCCAGCTCGCGCATCACTGCAGCAGCTGCGGCGATCTCGGTGACACTCTCTCCCTTCATGCGCAGGCCGATGAGAAAACCGCCGACCTGGGCCGGCGTCGCACCGCCTGTCATGATGCTGTGCATCACCGCCGTCATCTCTTCGGCGCTCAGGCTATGCCGATCCACAACGCGCGCGATGGCCTGCTGTATATCCATGTTCGTTGCCCCCCTGCAAACTGGGTCTTGGGTCTTGCGGTTAGCAGCCTTTCGGGCTGAACACTGTCTGGCAGCCAACGATCAGGTCCGACTGGCCGCCAGCTCGCTTATCTTCCGTCCAGAAAGTTTTTCAGCATCTGGTGGCCGTACTCGGTGAGAATGGATTCCGGGTGAAACTGCACACCCTGCACATCGAGCTCACGATGGCGCACCCCCATGATTTCGTCGACGCTACCAAGGTGTTCCGTCCAAGCGGTGATTTCCAGGCAGGCTGGCAGGCTGGCCCGTTCTATGACCAGGGAATGGTAGCGGGTCGCCTCAAACGGACTCGGCAGATCCGTAAACACCCCAACCGAACGATGCTGGATCGGGGACGTCTTTCCATGCATCACCTGCCGCGCATGCACGATGCGGCCGCCGAATGCCTGACCAATCGCCTGATGGCCAAGGCACACCCCGAGGATCGGCAGTTTGCCTGCGAATGCGTCGATCGCCGCGACGGAAACGCCGGCCTCGGTCGGCGTGCAGGGTCCTGGCGAGATCACCAGATGCGCGGGATTCAGCGCCGCAATCCCGGCGACGTCAATCTCGTCGTTGCGCACCACCCGAACGTCTGCGCCGAGTTCACCGAAGTACTGGACGATATTGAAAGTGAACGAGTCGTAGTTGTCGATCATCAACAACATGCTCAATCCCCCTCTCGGTCGCAGAGCAGGACATCCAGGCCGGCCTCGGCCTGGGCCACCGCGCGAAACACCGCACGGCCCTTGTTCATCGTCTCCTTCCATTCGAGGTCGGGCACGGAATCGGCGACGACGCCGGCACCGGCCTGGATATGCAGCTGGCCGTCTTTGATTACCGCGGTGCGGATGGCGATGGCGGTGTCCATATTTCCGCTCCACGACAGATAACCGACCGCCCCGGAATACACACCTCGTTTGACCGGTTCGAGTTCGTCGATGATCTCCATTGCCCGAATCTTCGGGGCCCCCGAGACGGTGCCTGCAGGGAAGGTCGCCCGAAGCACATCCATCGCCGTCATGCCATCCCGCAGCTGCCCGGTGACATTCGAGACAATGTGCATGACATGCGAATAGCGCTCCACCACCATTTTGTCGGTGAGCTTGACGCTGCCGACCTTGGCGACGCGACCGGTATCGTTACGCCCCAGGTCGATCAACATCAGGTGCTCGGCCAGCTCTTTCGGATCCTCAAGCAACTCGGCCTCGAGGGCGCGGTCCTCCTCCTCGTTATGGCCGCGCCGACGCGTCCCCGCGATCGGCCGCACGGTCACCTCGCCGTCTTCGAGGCGAACCAGTATCTCCGGTGAGGAACCGACGATCTGGAAATCGTCGAGATCGAGGTAATACATGTATGGCGACGGATTTAGTCCGCGCAAAGCGCGATACAAGTCCAAGGGACGGGCCGAATAGGGGACGGACAGGCGCTGCGAGATCACCACCTGCATGCAGTCGCCATCGAGGATGTACTGCTTGATACGCTCGACGGCCCGCTTGAAACCCGACTCGGTGAAACCCGAGACGAAATCTGCCTCGCTAACTGCACGGCCGGGGGCTGCAGGTGGACGCGGCGCACCCTGCTGCATGCGTTCGATCAAGGCCCCGATGCGCCGGTTGGTCGACGCCAGGGTATCGCCGCGGTCGATATCCGCGTGGATAATCAAATACATGCGGCCGCTGAGGTTGTCGAACACAACGACCTCTTGCGCCACCATCAGCAGGATATCCGGGCAGCCCAGTGGATCGGGTTTGTCCGGATCGCGTAGACGCGGCTCGATGTATCCGACGGTGTCATAGCCGAAGTAGCCGACCAACCCTCCGGAGAAGCGCGGCAGGTGCGCAAGTTCGGGCACCCGATAGCGCGCCTTGAATGTCTCTATGAACGCTAGCGGGTCGGCGACCTCGGTCTGCTCGACGACCTGGCCGTCTACCTCCACGGTCACTGCGTTCCCATGCACCTTGAGCAGGGTGCGGCAAGGCAGCCCGATGATCGAGTAGCGTCCCCACTTCTCGCCGCCGTGAACGGATTCGAACAGGAAGCCGAAGGGTCGATCGACAAGTTTGAGGAAGACACTGAGCGGGGTATCGAGGTCGGCGAGCACCTCGCATACCACCGGTATGCGGTTATAGCCCTGGCCGGCCAGGGCGTCGAACTGATCGGGGGTCATTTCCTACTCCACACAACGTTAAGGGACACTGAAAGACACGGGCGAGGGGCTCAGTGGCGCCATCGTGTGCCGTTCGGAACTGTCCTGTTGTGTGCGAGCTCGGTCATTGCTCCAGCGTTATCAGAATCGCCTCGAGCCGCTAACGATAGCCAAAAAGGCCTGGATCGCCAAGGCCTTCCAATGGCGTCCCAGCCGATCGTGACTGATCAAGGCCCTCCGGTGCTCGACCGAAAGAATTGACAAATTATTATTTTCTAATATACTTCATCTCACGGCACGCAGAAACGCCGTGCCGCCCACGAAGACGGCAGTCAGCTTCGCCCACGAGCCCAGGCTCATCGAACTCATCTCCCGGAGATAACTACCATGAAAAAGATCATCGCAATCGTTGCCGTCCTCGCTTCCGCGCAAGCCTCTGCCTTCTGGGGCGGCGGCCCTTGGGGCGGAAACAACTGGGGCAACAACTACAACAACGGTTCCGGCTACGGCAATGGCTACAGCAATGGCACCATGGACGGCTACGGCGACGCAGCCGGTTCTGGCGATTTCAGCATGAACATGTCGGGTCGTGCGCGCAGCAACATGCGTGGCTACGGCAACGGCTACGGCGCCGGCGACGGATGGGGCCGCGGCTACAACAACAGCGGGCCCTATGGCTACGCACCTTATGGCTATGGTGCACCCATGGGCTACGGTGCACCGCCGGCCCCGCAGGGCGCGCCTGCCGCCGAATAATGAGGTTGCCGACCGCAGCCCGCGGTCGGATAGAGACCCCGCAGTACCTGCGGGGTTTTTTTCGCGCGCTCCAACGCAGCCGCGGTCGCGCACCAGCCGTGTTTGTCGAGACGACTCAGGTCGATTACAGCAGCGACGCCAGCTCCGCCATGGAATCGATCACCGCATCCGGTGCATAGCGGCGAATATCCTCGCCATGGTTATAGCCATAGCTCATACAAATGACCTGAAAACCGGCGGCTCGCGCCGCAGCGACGTCGCTCTTCGAGTCACCCAGCATCAGCGATTCCTGGGCCGATACGCCGAAATGCGCCGCGGCGTGCAACAAAGGCCCCGGATCGGGCTTTTTCACCGGCAGCGTGTCGCCGGAAACCACGATCCCGAACTTGTCACAGATACCGAGGGCCTTGAGCAACGGGATAGTGAACTGCGCCGCTTTATTGGTAACACAACCCAAGCGGTAGCCCCGCGACTCAAGGTAGTCGAGGCCCTCTGACACACCCGGATAGAGCCGGGATCGCTCGGCCGTGTTTTCCGCATACAGTGCGAGAAATATCGGGTAGGCCCTGGCAAAGTCTGCATCGCTGGGCTCACCTTCGAGCTGCCCGATCAGGACGCGGCGGACCAGTCTTTCCACGCCATTACCTACCCAGTTGCGTACCTGCGCCTCACCGCGCGCCTGAAGACCGAGCTGGCGCATCATCTCGTCTGCGCAGTAGGCAAGATCGGGAACGCTGTCGACCAGCGTGCCGTCGACATCGATCAGGATCATTTCAGGTTTTTTCAACGCCCGACCTTTGCGAGCTCCTCGCGCATCTGCCGGATGATGCTGTCGTAGCGGTTCGGGTCCGATTCCTGGCCCTTGCTGAAGATGCCCGACCCTGACACGAAGGTGTCGGCGCCTGCAGCGGCGATCTCGGCGATGTTGTCGACCTTGACGCCGCCATCGATCTCGAGACGGATTTCGCGGCCCGAGGCCTTGATGATGGCCTGGGTCTGCTTGAGTTTGTCCAACGCAGACGGGATAAAACTCTGACCGCCGAAACCGGGGTTGACCGACATCAGCAGGATCATGTCGATCCGGTCGATCACATAATCGAGATAAGACAGCGACGTGGCGGGATTGAATACCAGTCCGGCCTTGCAACCCTCGGCCTGGATCAGCTGCAGCGTGCGGTCGATGTGATCGGAGGCCTCCGGGTGAAAGGTAATGTAGGTGGCACCCGCCTTGGCAAAATCACCGACGATACGATCGACCGGGCTGACCATCAGGTGGACATCAATGGGCGCGGTAATGCCGTGTTTACGCAAGGCCTCGCACACCAGCGGCCCGATAGTCAGATTGGGCACGTAGTGGTTGTCCATCACGTCGAAGTGGATGAAATCGGCACCGGCGGCCAAGACCTTGTCGCACTCCTCGCCCAACTTGGCGAAATCAGCGGAAAGAATGGATGGCGCGATCACGTACTCTGCCATGTCGTTACTCCCTGGCCGGCGATCCGGCGCTAAAATTCATCTCAGGGGTCCGGATCTCTCGGGGCCCAAAAAAACGGACCGCCGACTGTACCCGAAAGCGACCACCATTGCAGCCTTAGCACAATGAAATCCAAACGACGCGTGCTCGGTGCCATCGCCTCCCTCGTGCTGTTGACATCGGCGGCCTCCGCCGACCTGCTGACCAGCCAGCGCATGCAGCGCGAGATCACCGAGGCCGGGGATCTGCAGGGCGAGGTGATCGAGCTGCAAACCAAGGACGGCCCGTTCCTCGCAATCCACCGCCCCAGGCAGCGCGGTCCGGCCCGTGGCGGCATCGTGCTGCTGCACGACCGGTCCAACAATGCCGACAGCGAGGAGGCTATCCGGCCGTTGCGGCTGGGCCTCGCCGAGGCCGGCTGGGATACCCTGTCTCTACAGCTCGCCGTGGAACCGCGCAGCACCGTCGCCGGACAGGACACGGACGGGGTCAGCGCGATGCGCCTCGACGCGGGCATGGCGTGGCTGAAGGCGCGCGATATCGACAAGCTGGTGCTTCTCGCCCAGGGCGATCGTGCCAGCTTGGCGCTGCAATGGGCCACGGCACAGCGGACGCAGGAGCTACGCGCACTGATCCTGCTGAGCGCACCGCTCGCCCCCCCCAGTGATGACTTGCGCAACAGCTTGCGCGCCTTGGACCTGCCGGTGCTCGACATCTATGCAGAGCGTGATTACCCGCCGGTGCTGGCGACCGCGCCGAATCGCAGCATGCTCGGCACCGATAACCCCGCGTATCGCCAACGTGCACTGGCCGAGGCCCCCGGTGGCTTTTTCGGCGCTGAGCAGGAGCTGATCGACAGTATCCGCGCCTGGTTGACCGCCCATGTGAAGTAACCAGGCAGCCGTCGGGAAGAATTCGGCGTCTTGGCGAGCCTGGAAATCTCACCAGCCGCCGCGATGCCGGTGAAATTTCCAGGCTACGGCTCGCCGATACGGATCACGATGCCGCTGAACCCGTTTTCGACCAGGCGCTGGCGCGCCTTGTTGACGGCCTGTGTGTCGCGATAGGGCCCCGAGCGCACTCGGTAGCGGGTATCCTGTGCGTTGATCCGGGCGCGTTCCACCTTAGCCTCGAAGCCAAGCAGCGCGAGTTGCGCCTTGAGCCGATCGGCATCTTCGTTGCGCCGGAATGACCCCACCTGGAGAAGGTAGGTCGCGGCCCGCGTGGCCGCAGGGGTCGGCGCGGCAGTTGCCGCTGGCTCGAGCTCCTCGTCTGGCACGACCACTTCCATCTCGGGCAGCATGTTATAGAAGTCAAAGCGCGGTTTCGGCGGCGGCGCTTCGGAGCGTGCCGCCGGCTGCGGCTTGCCC
>JBATKF010000304.1:0-4344 GCA_049669185.1 Sedimenticolaceae bacterium
AACGACTTGCCGATTGCCTCTGCTGCGGCCGTCAGGCTTCCGCGTTCGGCGATCTGCACGAATACCGACATGGCCTGCAGCTTGTCCACGCGCCTCGATTATTCCGAAAAATGGAGTACTTAAGTAATTAATAGCCCATTTATTCCGTTTCAGCTGGCTCCTAGTCTGCAGGCATGGCAGAGCGCTTCTGCCGTCGCAGCAAAAAAAATCCAATCAGGCATAGGAGTAAATGGTGATGAAACAGGCAATTATCGTGATGTCCGACCCGAAGAACGGTTCCGAGGAGGCACTCGGTCGGGTGTTCAATGCATTGGCAGCGGCTTATGACGCGAAGCAAGCGGGCGACGACGTCACGCTGCAGTTCCAAGGCACCGGGACGCGCTGGGCCGGCGAATTGGTAAAGCCGGGTCACCCGGCGCACGACCTGTACAAGGCGGTGGAAGACACGGTCGCGGGCATTTCATGTGGCTGCGCCGACGTGTTCGGTGCCGCGGAGTCGGTCGAGGCCAGCGGCCTGGACCTGATCCGGGACAACCCGATCCCGGGCACCAGTGGTCTGGCAAGCCTGCGGCGCTTGGCGGCAGACGGTTACAGCATCGTCGTCTTTTAGGCCCGCAACGGGGCCGGTGCCGTGCCGGCCCCCAATGACCAAGAGGCACCCAGCCATGTACCCAGATCTCCTGTTTCATCCTGGCGAACTCACCGTACAGCAACGCGCGGGCGAGGCGCAGATGGCGCGTATGAACAGTGGCGCCTTGAGCAATCGGATCCCCGGTGGCGCCATCCCTTTCCTGGCGCAACAGCCGATGGCGATCGCCGCCACTATCGCGCAAGACGGTGCAGTCTGGGCCTCGATGCTACTAGGTGTGCCCGGGTTTTTGTGCTCAGAAGATGGACGCTCTATGCGCATCGATGCATCGAGGCCTTTGGCCGCTGCAGATGACCCGTTTTGGGAAAACATCGAGCGCGGCAGCGACTTGGGCCTGCTGATCATCGAACTCGGAAGCCGCCGCCGGCTGCGCGTCAACGGGCGGGCGACCCTCGATGCAGAAAGGCAGTTGACGGTTGACGTTGGTGCGGCATACCCAAACTGCCCCAAGTACATCCAGCGCCGCCATTGGTCGATGCCGGCCGCGCCGGCCAGCAAAGACCCAAGCCGCGCGAGCCGGCAGGGCCGCACACTGGACACCCGCCAACGCGCCTGGATCACGCTTGCGGACACCCTGTTCGTTGCCAGTTGCCATCCGGAGCACGGCGCCGATGCATCGCACCGCGGAGGCCAACCGGGGTTTGTCGAGGCCATCGACGACAACACGCTGCGTATCCCGGACTACGGCGGCAACAGCATGTTCAACACGCTCGGCAACTTCGAGAGCTACCCGCGTGCCGGCCTGGCCTTTGTCGATTTCCAGCGAGGTCGGCTGCTGCAGTTGACGGGGTGGCCACGGATCCGTTGGGACCTTGACGATCCACAGCGGCGCAGCGGAGGTACCGGGCGTTTCTGGGACTTCGAGGTTGAGCGCTGGCGCGAGAGCGATCTCGCGCTCAGACTCCAATGGGAGTTCGTCGATTTCTCACCGTTCAACCCGGTCGCGTTGGGTGATGATGCGTCGCTGGCGCTCCAGGTCGTCGAGATCAGTCAGGAAGCGGACCGTGTCAGGCGATTTCGCCTGCGTGCCTTTGACGATGCTGAGCTGCCGAGCTTCATGCCGGGTGCGCACCTGCCGGTTGCCCTTCCCGGCGACAATGGTGCAACGCTGCAGCGTCACTACTCGATCCTGTCGGACCCCGGCGAGCGTTCATACTACGACATCGCCGTTCTGCACGAGCGCAATAGTCGTGGTGGTTCGCGCTATCTGCACGAGTCGGTAGCGCCAGGCGATCAGCTCGCGGCCCTCAAGCCGAAAAACCAGTTCCCGATGGCCCGATCGGCTCAGCATGCCGTCTTTATCGCCGGCGGGATCGGTATCACACCAATCCTCAGTATGCTGTGGCAACTGGTGCGCGATGGCGGGTCTTTCGAGCTGCACTATACCGTCAAGCGCTGGGCCGATCTGGCCTTTCGAACGGAGATTGAGCGCCTGGCCGGCGGCAGGGCGAACTTCTATGCCACGCGTGAACCCGACGGCAGCCGTATCCAGCTCGCTGCCGTTCTCGGAACACCGGTTCCCGATACCCATGTGTACGTTTGCGGCCCGCGCAAGTTGATTGTCGCGGTAAGGGAGGTTGCGCGAGCGCAAGGCTGGCCTGATGAACACATCCACTTCGAGAGTTTCGGCGCCGAGCCTTCTTCGGATGATCATGCGATTAGGGTCGAACTGGCGAGGAGCGGCGGATCGCTCGTTGTGCCGGCTGATCGAAGCATTCTGGATGTGTTGCTGGATGCAGGCATTGCCGTACCCTACGACTGCAAGCGCGGTGAATGCTCCCTGTGCGCTACGCGCTACAGGGAGGGACAGCCGGAGCACCGGGACTTATGCCTCACATCTGCCGAGCAAGAGCAGGCCCTGTGCGTGTGTGTGTCACGGGCGAAGAGTGACGGGCTGGTGCTGGACTTGTAGGAGGGATTGCTTGGCATCGAAATCGTCAACGGCCTCATTTCCTACCTCTCCGGCTCCGCAGAAACCGCAGAAAACCACTTCTGGCAACAGTCCTGGACGAACCTTTTCCTGGGACGGTGGCTCAAGGGGTAAGCCTTCCAATTGACAAAGAATTCAGTCGATTATGAAGGAGTGGGTTGGGAATGCCCACGGGGATCAGTCGGTTAGGTGCGCGAGGGAGAAGAGAGTGGGTCGCTTCGATTCTCGCGGCGATTCAAATCACTACTTGCCACCACAGAACAGACCGAGGCGGCTGGCGCCCAGGTTTTCCATGAAATTCTTGCCGACCCAGCGATGAGCGCTGTTCTCAACGCCTCGCTGATAGGCCGACTTGGCAACCGAGATAGAAGCGTCTATCTGACGGTAACCGTCACTTTCTGGATCCGGCCGGTAAAGCGGGTTTCATCCGGTCCATGGCCGATGCCTTCGGCCACCGGGCTCGCATTGTCGACTCCGACATCGGCGCCTTCGTCGGCAGAAAAAATCAACGGCTGGGTGCGTTCGATACGGCCCGACGCGACTTGTCTGTCATTGACGAACAGTGTGGCCTGTCCGCCCTTGCCCATACCGCCACCTTCGTAGGCGAAATCGAGTTTCACCGTTGCCTTGCCGCCGGGCACTGCCGTGGGTCCTTCCACGACGTAGTGTTTCAGGCCGAGCCAGTTGTACTCGTAGACCGGCCGGCCGTCGCGGAAATGCAGCGACCAGCCGCCGAAGCGACCACCCTGCACCAGCACTGCACCGGTGGCGCCACCCTCTGGTATCTCCAGTTCTGCGGTGATCGTTTTGGACCGGTTCTTGACGTTGATGAACGTGTTTTCCAGCATCCCCTCCATGCCTTCATAGAGCGTCATCGAGGTGCGGTCGCCGATCAGGTCGGGACGCCCGGCAAGCTCGGGATTCAGGCGCTCGACGGTGCGATCGTCGATCGGCAGGACGTGATGCTTTTCTGCTTCGACCATGAACGCCGCCTGCAGCGATTTGAGTTTGTCCGGCATCTTTGCTGCGAGGTCGTGGGCAAGGCTGAAGTCTTCTTTGACGTTGTAGAGTTCCCACACATCCGAACCCAGCGGCTTCTGCTGGCCGGTTGCCCACGGCAACCGATGAACGGTGCGAGCCATCCAGCCGTCTTTGTAGATACCACGATTACCAAACATCTCGAAGTACTGGGTTGTATGGCGCTCGGGCGCGTTAGCATCATTGAACGAATAGAGCAGGCTGGTGCCCTCGATCGGCGTCTGTGGCGTGCCATTTACGATCTTCGGCTCCGGCAGGCCGGCCGCTTCGAGGATCGTTGGTGCGATATCGATGACGTGACCGAACTGCGTGCGCAGACCTCCGCCATTGGAAATTCTGCGTGGCCAATGCACGACCATGCCGTTGCGCGTGCCGCCGAAGTCGGAGGCGACCTGCTTGGTCCATTTGAACGGCGCGTCGAACGCCACCGCCCAGCCTGCGGCCATGTGCGGGAAGGTCTCTTCGCTTCCCCACTTGTCCATCAGTGGCAGCATGTCCTCGATGTTCTCTTGAACGCCGTTGAAGTAGCTCATCTCGTTGTACATGCCGATCATGTCACCCTCGGCGCTGGTGCCATTGTCGCCGGCAATGTAGAAGATCAGGGTGTTGTCGAGTTCGCCGACGTCTGCGATGGCATCTACCAATCGGCCGATATTGTGGTCGGTGTGGCCGACAAAGGCCGCGAACACGTCGGCCTGGTGACTGAACAGCCTGCGGTGTGTTTCGG
>JBATKF010000305.1:0-1627 GCA_049669185.1 Sedimenticolaceae bacterium
GACGACTGCTTTGCCCCTACCGGTTTCCGTACACGAGTCTGGTTCTCCTGAGCACCGTGGCATCGCCGTGTGCGATTGCCGTGGAGGTCCAGGTCGGCCGATATGCCACTGTAGCCACGATCCCAACCGAGGCGCAGGCGCGTCTCTTGAGCGCAATCGTGCACGTCGAGTTTCCGGGCGCGGTGACACGCGTCGGCCAGGCGATCAACCACCTGCTGCAACCGAGCGGCTACCGGCTGTCACCCCAGCATGCCGCGGAGCTTACTCGGGAAAGTCTTCTGAACCTGCCGTTGCCGGAACCGCACCGAACGCTGGGCCCCATGCCTTTGAAAACGGCCCTCGAGACCTTGGCGGGTCCGGCCTTCCGTCTGGTCGAGGACCCTGTGCACCGACTGGTGAGTTTTGAGCGCTGTGCGCCCCCTCGATACGAGCGACCCGCCAGCGCAGGCGCGGACGCGAGGTGAGCCCATGGAGATTGTGATTGCTGTCTTGATCCTGATTGGTGCCATGGTCGCCGGCTCGACCTCGCCGACTTATGACGAAGGCAGTGCCGAGCGTGAACCTGTGACCGAGTCGGAGCAGACCACGCCGAAGCACCGTGTCGAGGCCGCGCTCGGACCTTGCCGTTTCCCCAATGGGCGGCTCATCCAGCGGGATCTGACGTTGCCCGCTGCGTCGACCACAACGACTTCCGCCACGAAGCATGAAGAGGCCGGGCATGGCTGCGCCGATCATTAGAAAGAAGTCCATGTTGGTCGGCATTACGTTGGCCATGGGCATCACGATGTTGGTCAACGCGGGGCCGACAGTCACCTCGGAGGCGACGCGGTCGCAGTTCGCGCAGACGTCTGATGTTGTGACACCACTGTCGCCGACCGACAAGGCCCGCGCGACGATCTGGGACCTCTCGGATACCGAGTGGCGCCGCTACCGGAGCCTGATGGACGGCATCCGCGGCAGCATCAGTCCGGCCAACCTTTCCCCGATCGAGGTCTTGGGCATCCATGCGCGCGACGAGGCCGAGCGCCGGCGCTATGCCGAGCGCTGGGCGCGCCTGATGCGCGAGGATGCCGAACGGATCCTGGCCTTTCAGCACGCCTACGATCAGGCGTGGCAACGGGTCTTTCCGGCGGAACCACTGATCGATCTCGCACGACTCCCAGACGAGAAGGCGAGCGACGTGGCGCTGCAACCCAACGATCGTGTGTTGTTCTTCACCCGACCCGACTGCGCCAGCTGCGATGTACTCCTCCAGCGGTTGCTGAAACGGATCGACACCCTTGCCGGCGTCGACATCTATCTTCTTGGGCTCCCGCCGGACGACGATACTGCCGCGAGGGACTGGGCCGAACGACAGGCGATCGCGCTGCGTTGGGTGCGAAGCCGTCGGGTCACCCTCAATCACGACGGCGGTGCCTTGTCGGAGCTGACGCAGGGAAAGGGCCAGGTGCCATACCTGTTGCGCCGGCGCGGTGACGTCCTGAGCGTGTTGTCGGGGTCGGCACTGTGAACCGGTTGCGTCGGCCGAATCTTTTCCCGGTGGTGCTACTTGCGTTGGGATTGGCGCTTCACGTGCCGGCCCATGCATCGGTGCCGCTCGGCTACCAACAGGTGGCCGACGCCTACG
>JBATKF010000306.1:0-17488 GCA_049669185.1 Sedimenticolaceae bacterium
CCACAAAGCCATCGCCGCCATTGTTGCCGGTGCCGGCCAAGACGACCAGGCGGCGCGCCGCCGGCCAGCGTCGGCGCAGCACATCGAATGCCGCCTGGCCGGCACGCTCCATCAGCGTCAGCCCGGCAATCTCGAAGCGCTCGATTGCCAGGCGGTCGAATTCGCGCACCTGCGCGGCAGTGTAAAGGGCACGCGGCAGTTCGGCGATATCTGGGAGGGTGCGTAGGGTCATCGGCCTGTGGGGGATAAAGGGTTATCGTTAGACCCCTGATGGGAACTCAGCCAGAGATCGATTTCAACCGCCTAGCGCTGCGCATCAAGCACTGGGGCGCGGAACTGGGCTTTCAGCAGGTCGGCATAACCGATCCCGACCTGAGCGAGGCCGAGCGTCACCTCGACCGATGGCTCGAGCTCGGTCGTCACGGCGAGATGGAATACATGCGGCGCCACGGCCACAAGCGCACCCGCCCTGCCGAGCTGGTGCCGGGAACGCTGTGTATTATTTCGGCGCGCATGGATTATCTGCCGCAGGAACCCGACCCCAGCGAGATTCTCGAGGATCCGAGCGCCGCCTTTGTGTCGCGCTACGCGCTCGGCCGGGACTATCACAAGCTGCTCCGTCGCCGCCTGCAGACCCTGGCGCAGCGTATAGTGGCGAAGGCAGGACCGTTCGGCTATCGCGCCTTCGTCGATTCGGCGCCGGTGATGGAAAAGGCCATCGCGGCGAAGGCGGGACTGGGCTGGATCGGCAAGCACTCCAACCTGCTGCACCGCGACGCCGGATCCTGGTTTTTCCTTGGGGAGCTTTACACCGATCTGCCGCTGCCGATCGACGCTCCGGTGGAGGAGCACTGCGGCAGCTGTCGGGCCTGTCTGGATATCTGTCCGACCCGCGCGATCGTCGCGCCCTATCAGGTCGACGCACGGCGCTGCATCTCCTACCTGACCATCGAACTCAAGGGCAGCATCCCGGAATCCTTGCGCCCGCTGATGGGCAATCGGATATACGGCTGCGACGACTGCCAGCAGGTCTGTCCGTGGAATCGCTTTGCCACGCCCAGCATCGAACACGACTTTGCCCCACGCCATGGGCTCGATCGTGCGGCCCTGCTCACGCTCTTCGGCTGGAGCGAAGCAGATTTTCTCAACCGCACCGAGGGTTCGGCGATCCGACGCATCGGCTACCTGCGCTGGCTGCGCAATCTCGCGGTGGCGCTCGGCAATGCGCAAAGTGATCCGGCAATCATCGTGGCGCTGGAGGGTCGGTGCGATCACCCCGACGCCATGGTGCGCGAACACATCGCCTGGGCGCTGCAGCGCCAACGCCGGGGTGCTGGCAGATGACAGGTCGGCGGAGGCTCCTCGCCTTTACTGCGCCGATACAGCAGCGCTGCCTTCCGCGATCGCCCGCAGGGCGTCAGGTTCACGCAGGTAGATCGTCCTGCGGTTGATCTCGATCAGGCCCTCGTCGTGCAGACGATGCAGTTCGCGCGAGAAGGTCTCGGCCGAGATGTTCAGGGTGCTGGCCACCACGGCTTTGGGTGCCGGTAGATGGATCTCGATATGCGGGGGTGGGACGGCATCCGCCTCGCGTAGCAGATAGTTGACGATGCGCTGCCGCGCGTTCTGCAGGCAACAGGTTTCGAGATCCTGGATCAGCATGCGCATGATACCACTCATCGACCGCAGCATGGCCTGGGTAAACTGGGGATCGCGCGCCAGGGCCTCGCTGATCACCGAACTCGGGAAATAGGCCAGCCGCACCGCCGACAAGGTATCGACGAACACCGGGCTCGGGATCTCATTGAACATGATCGCCTCGCCGAAGGTCGCGCCTGGTTCGAGGATGCGCAGGACGCGTTCGTCGCCACTGCACGACAACATGTAGAGCTTTAGGCGGCCCTCGAGGACGGTGTACAGACCCTCCAGCAGCTCGCCGCGTCTGACGACCCGCATCCCGCGTTTGTGCTCCACCACCCAGCCACCCTGAGCGATGTCTGCCAGCGAGTCCTCGTCCATGGCGGCGAACAACGCCAGGTCTCGTATCTGGTCCATCGGAACCGGGTTGCCGTTCGAATGCATGACTTGCCCCCACGGATCTGCGCATTGCTCCGATGCGCCATAAATCATGACCTTGATCCAGCCGGCCTGACTGGCCAGCTGACTTGACCTGCGTCAAAAAGAATCCAGAAACACCGCAGGCCAATGCGTTGGCGCCCAATTCTTGAGCGCGCTCAAGGTTTAACCCTACATCAAATACGTATTTTTCGCCCTCACAACCCCAGGTCGACGTGTACACGTCGCCCGGTCATTAAAAAAACAAGGTCTCGGGGCCCTACCCGCCTGAGCCGATCGACAAGAAATGAGGTATCCGCGATGAGCCAAGCCAATCATTCGGCCGTCAGCAGCCTGATCCGCTATCTGACGGCACTCGGACTGATGTTGGTCGTGAGTAGCGTATTTGCCGCACGACCGGCGGGCGAGATCGGCAAGGACTGGGGCGACCCGGCCGGCGAAGACTGCGTCGAGTGTCATATGACGGAGAACCCGGGCCTGACACTCGAATGGAACCACAGCGCGCACGGCCAGGCCGGCGTCAACTGCCTGGACTGCCACAAGGCCGAGGAAGGTGACATCGACGGCTTCATGCACAAGAAACAGCGGATCTCCATCATCGTCTCACCCAAGGACTGCTCGCGCTGTCACCAGCAGGAATTCGAGGAGATGGATGGTTCGCACCACTCCAAGGCCGGCCAGATCCTGGCGTCCCTCGACAACCTGCTCGGTGAAGTGGTCGGCGGTCCGGCTGCAGTGAACGCGGGCTGCCGCCAGTGCCACGGCGCCAAGATCGAGGTCGGCAAGGACGGCAAGCCCATCCCGACCACCTGGCCGAATACCGGCATTGGCCGTATCAACCCGGACGGTTCCGCCGGTTCCTGTACCGCCTGTCACGGCCGTCACCGTTTCTCCAAGGCCCAGGCCCGTACACCGGACACCTGCGGCAAGTGCCATGTCGGTCCCGACCACCCCCAGATCGAGGTCTATAACGAATCAAAGCACGGCATCATCTACCGCGCGAAAATGGATGAGATGAACCTCGAGTCCGACAAGTGGGTCGCCGGTGTCGACTATTCGGCCGCGCCGACCTGCGCCACCTGCCATATGAGCCGCGGCGGCGACCAGCCGAAGACCCATAACGTCGGTGAGCGTATCTCCTGGACCCTGCGTCCGCCGATCTCGCAGAAGATCAACCTGGTCAAGCTCGAGAACGGCGATGAGTTCGACGTCAAGGAGGGAGGCGAAATACCAAAGGTCGGCGACAAGGCCAAGGGTTCCAAGGTCGTCGAGGTCCTGACCTGGCAGGATCGTCGCGAGAAGATGGCCGAGATCTGCGCGGCCTGTCACAGCGAAGGGGTGATAGTGGGTCACTACAAGCAGTTCGACGACGTGGTGGACCTCTATAACGAGAAGTTCGCCAGACCGATCGCCGCCGTGATGGGTGAGCTGAAGAAAAACGGCTACATTACGCCGTCGCCGTTCGACGACAAGATCGAGTGGACCTGGTGGGAGATCTGGCACCACGAGGGTCGTCGCGCCCGCCACGGCGCCTCGATGAACGGTCCGGACTATACCTGGTGGCACGGCATGTACGACGTGGCCAAGCACACCTATCTGAAGTGGATTCCTGAACTCAAGGAAGTCGCGATAAAGAAGGACGGCAACGAGCAGTTCGCCGACGCGATGCTGGACAAGTACTTCAAACCGATCGAAGGCCACGCCTGGTACTTTGATGGCATGAGCAAGGACCAGATCGACAAGGTGCGCAAAGGCTTCGAGGAACGCTACGGCAAGGGCGCCCTGAAGTAGCCAGGCCGCGGAAGTGGAGACACGTGCCCGCGCAAGCGGGCACGCCTGTTTCAGCGACCCCATCGGAGGACATCAGATGCGACGAGTGATTGTGTTGCTGGGCTTTCTGCTCGCCATCACCCTTGCCTGGTCCAATGCCAGCCTCGCCGAGCTCGCACAGGCGTTGACCGAGGGCCAACAGCTAGCTGCCGCGGGCGACATCCAGGGGGCACTGTCAGTCTACGAGGCGATGACCCGATCCCACCCGGATTCGCATGAGGCGTTCGCCCACCTGGGCGGCATGCAGTTGCTCGATCAGCGCTATGCCGATGCGGTAAAGAGCTTTCAGCGCGCCATCTCGCTCGGCGACGACGGCACTCGCTCATTCATCGGCATGGGCATGGCCTACCTGCACATGGGCCAGCCGGGTCCGGCACGAGCCGCGTTTGTCGAGGCGAAGTCTCGCGGGGCGGAGCATCCGACAGACATCGACGACATCATCCGCTGGATAGATTCGCGCGATAGATCAGCGCCATAGTCGCATCCCACTGCAGTCCGCATCCGGTGCGCAAGAGAAACTCACCAATTCCGGCGGGTCTCAATCGACAACCGAGTGACACTACAGATTATTTGAGCATCTCCTCATCCAGCAGCCGCTCCCTGCACTCCACCTCTGCGGCCTTTATCATCTTCCCACTGCCCGATAGATCAAATCGCCGCACCACGTCCTTTATCGCAACCCGCAGCGTGTAACCCGCTACGATCTCTGCTCGCTGCTCGCTGCTGAGTCCGTAACTCAGAACGGAATCCTGCAGCGATGCCCGCTGCAGTGTATGGATCTCGCCGCCATCGACACGGATACGCGCCGTCGGCGCGCTGTTGCCGATAGCGAAGGATGGACTCAGCATCGGGCGACACCGGTTCTCCGTGTAGAACCCGAAAGCCAACGGCATGCCGTCGCCGGTATGGATGCCAACAATATTCTCGGTGCGGTCCCATCCCGCCCCCTGCGCCTGAGCGCCGACCACCAGGGCCAGTGATGTGATCAGTGCCTTCATGCCTCGGCCTTCCTCGCATCCATCTGTAGACCACTCTCGATGGTAACTTGCAGAGTCACGGGTTCGCCAACGCTTCGGCCGTCACCGCCGCGTGCGGAGGTCCGCAGGCCCGCGTACAGCGGCGCCCACGCGGATCTCTCGGCCGAGTGGTCGAATCCCAAAGCCCCGGACAAAAAAAACCCGCCTGGGCGGGGACATTCTGCTATCGGGACCGCGCGTTCCACGTCTTCCGAGAATGAATTGGATCAAATAGGCACCGTCAGCTTAGGCTCCCATGTGGACAAAACAACCAGCCGGCAATGCTTGATCTGTTGAAAAACTCTCTACCTTCCCGTCATCGCCTTCATTGCGGGAATTCCGGCATTGATTCGGTCCGCCTGCTCTCGAGAGGCCAGCACCATCAGATCTCCAATCAATATCAGACCGAGCAATTTACCAGCCTCCACCACTGGAAAATGCCGACAGCGCTTGTTCGTGGCAGTCGACATCGCCTCACTCGCCGGCGTGGACCGGGTCACAAAGAAGGGGTCTCGCGTCATAGCCTCCGCCACCAACGTCGTGTGAGGGTCGAGTTCGACCGCCACTATGCGAACCAGGATATCCCGCTCCGTCAGGATTCCCGCGACTCGTCCCTCTTTCACCACTACCACGGATCCCACCTTATGTTCGTTCATCAACTGCACGGCATCGAAAACACTGGCGTCCGGTGCAATGGTCAATGTCGCCGACTTTTTGACCTTCAGGTCGAGTACGTCACTTGCTCTGAGCAAAGGGTTGTTCATGGCAAGCCTCCTCGAGATTGCCGGCCGTCAGACTGACAGACCTGTTGTCGAAGCGTAGTACCTTTTTGACGCGCCAGAAGTCGTGCATCGCCATTCCTACTCAACGCTTGTGAAACCGATGCCATTCGCTCATCAAAATCTTTGATAACAGGCATGCCAGCGTGGGGCACCATGCAGGCTATAGAAACCGTTCCCCTATCAGATAGGTTGCGCCAGACACGGTAGCAGTCAGCACCGCGCCCCATGCAAGATCTACCAAGGTCACTGGGACCGGCCAATCTTTCGCAACTGCCAGATTGGTCAAGTCATAGGCCGCGTAGGTCACCAGGCCGAACAGCGCTCCGTAGGACACGGCATACTGCAGGGAATGCCTATCGATTGCCGGCTGGATCACGAAGGTGACAACCCCCGCCAGAAACACAAGGTAGAAGGCTCCCGCGGCAATCCAGTTCACGTCCATACGCAACAGGTGCCCAATCTGTTTCTGGTAGAAGCTCCTGGCGATCACGCCCAGCCAGAGCATATCCAGCACGAAGAACACCAGGATGGAGATGGCATAGATTTTGAGAAATGCGATCATAATAACGATGAGTGAAGTGATTTACCGCGGTTGATCGCCGGCATCCGACATCGGCCGACTGCAGCAGATGTCAGCATACTAACCTAGGAGCCGTAAGCATGAAGCTCATCAGCGGCGGACAGACGGGCGCCGATAGCAGCATTATCGCTGTCGGCGAACGCTTGGGGATACCAATCGGCGGGAATGTGCCCCGAGGCTGCCGAACTGAACAGGGGCCAAATCCTAGGCTCAAAGCACTCGGTTTCACGGAGTCCGAAAGTCATGCCTATGCGGCACGCACTCGTGAAAACATTGAACATAGCGACGCGACGCTGATTCTCGCTACCGACCCTAGTTCCGACGGTACCGAATTGACGATCGATCATGCCCAGGAAGTCAACAAGCCCTGCCTAGTGCTCGATCCCTTCGATCCAGTAGCTGTAGAGGCCGCGACACATTGGCTCCATGCGACACGTCCCGCTGTATTGAACGTGGCAGGCAACAGGGAGAGCAAATCACCGGGTATCGCGAGACAGGCCGAGCGGGTATTGCATGCGGCACTGCGGGCATACCTCGCGAGCTGAAGCCGAGGGGTCAACAAGGCCAGTCAACTATCGTCCCCGTCCTTGTTGGAAAACGCAGACGATGCAAAGCGCAACACCAGAGCCGCCAGACAGAGCGCCAGTTGCTCGCGGAACAACCACAACGTCTTGGCATCGGGGACGGGGTCTTCCGGCGAGAGCCCGAGGAAGCGCCGCAACGACAACCGGTCACGGACCTGGAACTCGGCCTGATCGTCCGAAAGGTTGTACAGGGCCTGCAGCACCAGCATCTTGAACATCAACGTGACGTCGTGCGGCTTGCGTCCGGCATTGCTCTTGCGCTGCTTCTGGTGAATGACCTTAAGCAACGGGCGGAAGATCCCCCCGGCGCCGAATACGAAGCGGATGATTGCGCAAAAATGGCAAAGCCATGCGCAAGCTGCTGCGGAGTGTTCGGTGTCCGCTGGAACGCATCGTTAAACGGCTCAGATCGCGCCTGCGCGCGATCTAGCCTTATTCGTTCTAGCCTTATTCGTTAGATGCATTACACTGCGCATAACGATGCGCATTAACATTTTGCCTACTGCCGGAGGCTGCAATGCACCGATTGTTTGATGAAGATGCCCCCAAAAAAGCCACGAACCTTAGTGTTAACAGCGACTTATTGGCAAAAACACGGGCATTGAAGATTAACCTTTCCGCCACACTTGAGCGAGCACTGGAAAGCGAACTGGCCAATATTGAGGCCAAAAAATGGGCCGCAGAGAACAAAGCTGCAATACAAGCGTACAACCAATTCGTTGAAGAGAATGGCTGTTTTGGTGATGAGTTTCGGGAATTCTGATGCCGCAATTCGACGTTTTCAGAAATCCGAGCACCACGACAAGCAAGCACTACCCATACCTCGTTGATATTCAGAGCCCATACCTAGAAGAATTGGCCACACGGATAGTGATTCCGCTTGGCAAGGCCTCCTTGTTCAAGAACACCGCCTTGAAAGGATTAACTCCTGAAGTTACTTTTCATGACGAGGAGTTGCTTTTGCTAACCCCCCAGATTTCATCTATTTCCAAGAAACAACTAAAAGGGCCTATTGGTTCGATATCTCATTTGCGCGATGAGCTTACGAACGCGCTGGATTTCGCTATTTTCGGCATCTAACGCCGAGGCAAGCGGCGTTTAGCATGGAGCACTTGCTCAGGCGAAAATGGCGCAGCTACGCGCGAGCAGGTGCGGAGTGCCGAACGTCCGAGTGAGCGTAGCGGACGGCTTGACCGCATTCGTTAGCGCTGCTTCTGCTGCGAGACATACTCATCGAGCAGTTGCCTGATCATTTTCTGATACTGCGTGTGGTGCTTCTTTGCAGCTTCTTTAAAAAACGCCACACTCTCCGAACTCAGAGCGATCGTGACTTTGGTTTGCTCATTCTTCAGCGCCAGTTCTTCGGGTGACGGAAGAAAATCAGGCACCAACTCGATTTCGCCGATGGGCTCATCGCTGTACCGAATTCGCTTGCTCATAAACCTCCTTACCCTCACGCCAGCAACCAGCACCGATGATTCGGATGCGGCCGGATCGATACGTGAACCTAACGGTGAGAATCCCTGTGCCTTCCTCGTTGGCGCCGAAGCAGTAATACCGCTTTTCCTTTTGGCTGTGCTTCAGATATTCGGCAATTACACGCTTTATATCGAGAAAGGCGGCCTGGGCTTCGTAAAACGTAACCCCCATGTTTTAGCTCGTTTTCACGATTCTTCGCTGGATCCCATTCGAAGCTCGGTTCGTTCATGGGATAAGGATAGCAGAAAATATGGCGATTTCGCCATATTTTCAGTTTTGGGCGCTAACAGCGAAAAAGGTCGATCCCATCTGATCTGAGAAAGGCGGATTCTGTATCATCTATTGGAAGTTCAACCGAATCTGGACGATTCGGCAACCATTTTCGACCGGCCAGGGAGGGCTCGGGATGAGTGGAAAACCAGCCGGCGAGCAGTCGCACGCTGTTCAGCGCTTTTGGCATAACTACTTCTCCATCCTGGAAAAATTGCACGTAGCGTTGCGTGCGCGACCATGGTATCGAAAACATGTCGAGGGGTATATCCAGGCCCATCCGGACCGCCGGCTGGCCGATCAACTGCCGCACGACGTAGATGCTTACCTGGCCGCAAAAGGCAGACTACCCAACCAGCAAGAATGGCAGTTTCGTCAGATTGTCGGCGCGCTGCGGGTGCGCGGTATGGCCACTCGCACCGAGCTGACCTACGAGCACTGGCTGGCGCGTTTCTGCGCGTTCCATGACTGGCGTCCGCTGGCCGAGCTTGGCGCTACCGAGGTTGCGGCCTTTCTCGAGCATCTCGCCGTGCAACGCCGCGTCGCCTCTGGCACGCAACGCATCGCGCTCAATGCGTTGGTGTTCCTGTTGCGCGAGGTCATTGGGCGCGAGTTGGACGTCGGCGCGAGTTTCACGCGTGCGGCGGCCAAGCATCGTATTTCGGTAGTGCTGACGACAGAGGAGGTCCGTCCCCTGCTCGCGCAGCTGCGCGGGCGGACGCGCCTGATGGCAGCGCTGATGTACGGCACCGGAATGCGGCTAATGGAGTGCGTCCGCCTCAGGGTGTGGGACATCGACTTCGGCTTCAGTCAGATCACGGTGCGTGACGGCAAAGGCGGCAAGGATCGCGTGGTACCGCTGCCGGTCAAGCTGGTGCCCGAGCTTGAGGCTCATCTCAGGGCGGTGCGCCGGCTATAAGAGACAGATCTCAGCGAAGGTTTCGGCGAGGTGTTCCTGCCGCCGGCGCTTGCCCGAAAGTATCGCGGCGCGGCGCGAGACTGGCGCTGGCACTATGCCTTCCCCGGCCCGCTAAGCGCCACTCATTCGCTACCCACCTGTTGCAGCGTGGGCGTGACATCCGAGTGATCCAGGAGCTGCTCGGCCACGCCGACGTGGCGACGACGATGATCTACACCCAAGTGCTGCACAAAGGCGGGCTCGGCGTGCAGAGTCCGCTGGACATCCTCTGAACTGGTGACCCTGGCCGACCGACCAGTTCCGCCCAGCGCGCGTAGGCCGCGCCCGGCGACGTTGTCTATCACGGTCTTGTCGAAAACGAGCTGGTCGAAGAGAGTGTGCCGCTTGGCTTGGCGATTCTGGTAAAACCGCTCTATCTCCGGACTCTAGATAGCGGCCTAGTGCGCCAACTCGATGAAGGCCCACTCGATAGCGACCTAGGGACACCCCGAATCTTCGAGATAGGCCCGCGTCCAGGGTATGTCGTTAGAGCCCTTGCGCGCGAACAGTACCTGGAACAGCTGCAGATGCCCGGTCGTAAAGGCCGTTTCCGATGACACCAGATAAAAGCGCCAGGCGCGCACGAACTCCTGGTCGAACATCTCCAGTACCTTGTCCTGCGACGCATAAAAGCGTTGCAGCCAATGTCGCAGAGTCAGCGCATAGTGCAGGCGGATATTCTCTACGTCCAGGATCGAGAAGTGGCTGGGACCGAACAGCGGCATCATCTCACCCAGCGACGGCGGGCAGGCCCCCGGAAAGATACGTCGCTCGATCCAGGTATTCAATGGTCCAGGTCGATCAGTACCGATGGTATGAATTAGACCCCGCCCATTGACCGGTAGGGTGCGATCCAATATCCGACCCAGTTCCGGGTAGTGTTGCGGCCCCACGTGCTCGAGCATGCCGACCGAAACGAAGGCATCGTAGTTGCCCCCGATCTCGCGGTAATCCCCTTCGACGAATTCAACCACATCGTCCAGCCCTTCACGCGCCGCGCGCTCGCGCGCAAACTCCAGCTGGGACCGAGAGATGTTAAAGGCGCGCACCTTTACGCCAAAGTGACGGGCCATGTGCAATGCCAAGGCGCCCCAGCCACAGCCGGCCTCGACCACTCGTTCCCCGGACCTTAGCCGCAGCTTGCGGCACACGCGATCCATTTTCGCTTTTTGTGCATCCTCCAGCGACGTCGACTGCGTCTCGAAGTAGGCGCAGGTGTAGACCATCTGCTCGTCCAGCCACAGCCTGTAGAAGTCGTTGCCCAGGTCGTAATGGCTGTGTATGTTTTCTCTGGCTCTGGCCAGCGATCCTGAGCGTCGACGAAACAGCGCAGACAGCAGACGCCGAGTGAGGCTGTTGGGGTCCAGTTTTAGACGGGCTTGCTGCACGATGCGCAGCACACGCTCCAGATCGTCGCCTAACCCCACCCGACCCTGCACGTACATCTCCGGGAACTGGTATTCCGGATGACCCATCAATCTCCAAAGCGCGCCGCGGTCGCTGATATGGAGATCGCATTCCGGCACGACGCCACTTGGGCTCACCCTGGTACCGTCCCACAACACAAAACAGAGCGGCGCCCGCCCGAGTCGCTCGAGTACCCACTGAAGAAGGTGTCGCTCTATCGACAAAGAGCCCCCAATGAGGCTCGTCTGGGAGGGAAATCTGTCCCCAACCACGCCCTGAGCGCCCGGCGTGGTATTCGCGGTATCCCGCTTATCAACACTCATCGCAATGGGCCTCCAATACGGAACAGGTTCTGCAACAGAGGGCGACTGACCACGCTTTGCGGACAAAAGACAGGACCGCAGAAGCATAATCCAGACGCCCCACAGGAGAGTAAGTTAGCAAGGTGCTCGGCTGAGTGCCAAAATCAGGTGGTCGAACCGCGCTGATCTGGCCATCGGGAGACCAGCATTGACCGAATTTGACGTCATTATCGTTGGCGGAGGTCCGGCGGGCTCCAGCTGCGCCTGGCAGCTGCGGCGCCGCGGGATACAGTGCCTGATCCTGGACAAGGCCAGTTTCCCGCGACTGAAACTCTGTGCCGGCTGGATCACTCCGGAAGTGGTCGCCGACCTGGAAATGGACGTAACCGCCTACCCGCACCGCTTCCTCACTTTCGATATCACCCAGGTGCATCTCTACGGGCTCGATTTCAAGATGCGTTCCCCGCAGCATTCCATTCGCCGCTATGAGTTTGACGACTGGCTCTTGCAGCGGTCCGGCGCGCCCGTTGTTCAACATGACGTCAAACGCATCACGCAGCATCGCGGCCGATTCGTCATCGACGACAGCTACACATGCGACTACCTGATCGGTGCCGGGGGTAGCAGCTGCCCTGTCTATCGCATGCTGTTCCGTGCAGCCAATCCGCGCGCCAGACTCTTGCAGGTCGTCGCCCTCGAGCACGAGGTCGCTTATGAATGGACAGATGGCGACTGCCACCTGTGGTTCTTCGAGAAGGGTCTGCCAGGCTATAGCTGGTACGTGCCAAAGGAGGCCGGCTACCTGAACCTCGGGGTGGGCGCGATCGCCGAACGACTCAAGCGCAAGGGCCAGCATATCGGCACCCACTGGGATCGCTTCGTCGCTATGTTGCATGGGCGTGGACTAATCGCGGACGCACTCGAGCTCTCGCCGCAGGGCTACGCTTACTACCTTCGCGATCGCGTCGATATCAACCGGATTGGAAACGCCTTCCTGATCGGTGACGCCGCCGGGTTGGCGACCCGAGATATGGCTGAGGGTATCGGTCCCGCCGTGCGCAGTGGCATACTCGCCGCGAACGCCATTGCCGGTGGGGCCGACTATGACCCGCATGCAGTGCCCGCCTACAGTCTCCCATCCAGCCTGCAGCGAAAGGCTCTCGAGTATCTGCTTCTGCGTCATGGCGCCGCGTCGACCGCCTGAACTGCCGCGTGCGCGACGGTTTCCTCTGTGTGCGCTTTGGATCCATACTCAGAACGACGAGGCAAAAGGGCGGCGCTTGATTGGCGTCGCCCATTACTCCGTCAGTTTCCCTTTTCGCGTCGAGACAGGAGGCCCTAGTGAAATACTCGAGCGTCGCATTTGCACTGAGTCTCGCCGCCGGAGCGGTGTCGGCGGAATCGGTGATCACCATCAACGGCAAGACCATACGCAGCACCCAAGGCAGCATCGTCGTGCAAAACAATACGGTGATCGTCGACGGCAGGGTGGTGTCCGGAGAGGTCGTCGAGGGATCCGGAAATCGTGCAAGCGAGCAGCGCGATTTGGGTGACTTCGATGAACTGCAACTGCACATCAATGCCGAGGTCACCGTCACTGCCGGACAGACGCCCAAATGCGAAATCACCGCTGACGACAACCTGCTTGCGCTGATTCTCACGCAGCGATCGGGCGACACCCTTCAGATTAGCGCGCAAGAAAGCTACTCCACCCGCCAGGCGATAACGATCGCCATCGAGGTCCCGGTCCTGACGAGCGCCGAGAACAACGGATCCGGCACCATCCGCATCGACGGGGTCACGCGCGACACCGTCGCATTGGCGATCAACGGATCGGGCGACATCTCGGCGCGCGGACACGTCATGCAGCTTCAGGCGGCCATCAACGGGTCAGGAGACCTGCGGGCAGCGGGGCTCGAGGCGAAAACGGCGGCCGTCAGTATTAACGGTTCGGGCAACGCCGAAGTGCACGCCAGGGAGGCCCTTACCGCGAACATCAACGGCAGCGGCGACTTGTCCTATCTCGGGTCGCCCGCCAGCGTGCGCACGGCGATCAACGGCTCAGGTAGCGTTCGCAAGAAATAGGCGTACACAAACGGCGTGCATCGCCTTCACGATACAGCCCCCCTGATGCTATTCCCCACCCGGGTCCACTGGCTCACTCGGCTCGGGCTTGAGGAAATGCTCGCGATAGTGACGCAGCTCGGCGATCGAGTCGCGGATGTCATCCAGCGCTAGATGTGACGAATCCTTGGAGAATCCCGCATAGACGCTGGGCGCCCATCGCCGGCTGAGTTCTTTGATCGTGGAGACGTCGAGATTTCGGTAGTGAAAGAAATCCTCGAGCGTCGGCATCAGACGCGCCATGAAACGCCGATCCTGACAGATCGAGTTGCCGCACATCGGCGACGCCCCATTGCTGACCCAGTCCTCCAGGAAGGTCAGGGTGGCACGCTCAGCGGCCGCGGTATCGATGGTGCTCGCGCGCACCCGCTCGGTCAGACCCGAGCCACCGTGCTGTTTGGTGTTCCAGTCGTCCATGCCGGCGAGTACCGCATCCGGCTGGTGAATCGCCAGCACCGGGCCCTCGGCCAGCTCGTTCAGCTCGGAATCCGTGACGACCGTGGCGATCTCGATGATCTGGTCGCTTTGCGGGTCAAGCCCGGTCATTTCCAGGTCAATCCAGATCAGGTTGTTGTCCGAAACCGCCATCCGTCGTCACCCTTCGTCGTTCTGAGCGCAGGCCAACATTCTAACGGCTAAGCGAGGACGCTGGGCGAGCACCGCGCACTACCCGGACCAAAACCGCGTGATAACTGCCGAAAACACCCTCGCCCGACAGTGCTGACGTAAAATGCCGCGGATGGAAAGTTTCACCATGGTTTTTCTTGCGGTGCTCGCGCTGGGACTGGTCCTGCAGCTGTGGCTTGCGGCACGCCAGGCGTCGCACATCGTTGCACACGCACAGCGCGTCCCCGCGGCCTTTGCCGACCGCGTTACACCTGCCGAGCACCAAAAGGCTGCCAGCTATAGCCTGGCCCGGCTTGGGGTGGAGCGCTGGGACCTCGCGCTGAGCGCGCTGGTGGTGGTCGTCTGGACCCTTGGCGGCGGGCTCAACTGGCTGGATACACGCATCGCAGTCATGGGTCTTGGGCCCTTGTGGGGCGGTGTGGTGCTAATCCTTGTCACCGTTCTGATCGGTGGCCTGATCGATCTCCCCCTATCGGTCTGGCGCACCTTCGGCGTAGAGGCCAAGTTCGGGTTCAATCGCAACACACCGATTGGTTTCGTCAAGGACAGGTTGCTGGCCGCCCTGCTGACCCTGTTGTTGGGCGGCCCACTGCTGGCCGTGATCCTCTGGCTCATGACCAGCGCGGGAGATCTCTGGTGGTTTTGGGCCTGGCTGGTGTGGATGGGCTTCTCGCTGTTCGTGACCTGGGCCTATCCGGTCTGGATTGCGCCGCTATTCAACCGCTTTGAGCCGCTGAACGACCGACCGTTGCGACGTCGACTGGAACAGTTGCTGGAGCGTTGTGGCTTCAGGAGCAACGGCATGTTCGTCATGGACGGCTCGCGCCGGTCGGCCCACGGTAATGCCTACTTCACCGGCTTTGGTGCGAACAAGCGCATCGTCTTCTTCGACACCTTGCTCGACGGCCTGGAGGCCGACGAGGTCGAGGCGGTCTTGGCCCACGAGCTCGGGCACTTCAAGCGCCACCACATCGCCAAGGGCATGCTGCTTTCGTCTGCACTGTCACTTGCCGGATTGTGGCTGCTCGGCTGGTTGGCGCAGGAGCCCTGGTTCTACAGCGGGCTAGGGGTCGATAATGCGTCGCCGGCGCTGGCGCTGGTGTTGTTCATGTTGGTGCTGCCATTGTTCACGCTCTTCGTCAGCCCACTGATGGCTCGCCTGTCACGCCGACACGAGTTCGAGGCCGATGACTTTGCAGCGGCGCATACCGACCCCACCCGCCTGATCAGTGGGCTGGTCAAGATGTACCGCGACAATGCGAGCACGCTGACGCCGGACCCTCTTTACTCGGCCTTCTACCACAGCCACCCGCCGGCGCCGGTGCGGGTGGCCCACCTGTCATCTAAAATCCCCGCATAACCTAACCCGGAGTACGCAGAATGCCTGCATTCGCCCGCATTGCCCTAACGACATACCTGCTTGGACTGACAACAGGCGCGTCGGCCGCCGACTTCGAGGCTGGCCCCTATCTCGAGCAAAACTGCTCGCGCTGTCACGGCACGGACGTCTACACGCGCGAAAATCGCCGCGTGAATTCCTTCCCGGCGCTGCAGGCCCAGGTCGCGTTCTGCGACGCCAACCTGGGGACCAAGCTCTTCCCGGAAGACCTGGAGCTGCTGGTCGATCACTTGAACACCAACTACTACAAGTTCGACAAATGATTGCGTATGGCGCGCCGTAGGCTCAGCGAACAGCAAAAGGCGCGCATCGCAGGGATCCAACAGAAACGCCGTCAGCGCGCGGAGGCTAAGGCCGAACAGACCCTCGGCGCCCCCGTCGAGGCGAAGCAGCAAGTGGGCCGCGTCGTCGTGCGCCATGGGCGCAGCCTGCTGATCAGACCGCAGCAGGGCGGCGCCGTCCACGGCATGCTACGCGCCAACCTCGGCGAGGTAGTCTGCGGTGACCGGGTCGTTTGGCAGCCAACCGGCGACAACGAGGGCGTCGTCGTGGCAGTTCAGCCACGCACCTCGGCACTGAGCCGGCCCGGCGGCTCCGGCGCAGACAAGGCCATCGCCGCCAACATCACGCAGCTGGTGGTAGTACTCGCGCCGCAGCCAGAACCCGCCGGCTACCTGGTCGACCAGTACCTGGTGGCCGCCGAACGCATCGGGATTGACGCGCTGATCTGCCTGAATAAGTCGGATCTTCAGGATGTAGCCGGACGTGCTAGGTTCCGCGCGCGATTTGCGCACTATGAACCGCTGGGCTATCCGGTCATCCAGATCAGCGCCAAGACCGAGCACGGCCTCGAACCACTGCAGCGACGGCTCCGCGGACAGACCAGCATACTGGTCGGCCAATCCGGCGTCGGCAAGTCTTCGCTGGTCAACGCCCTGATCCCCCGCGAGAAGGTCACCGAGGGAGTCCTTTCAGACGCCACCGGCCTGGGTCGGCATACGACCTCGGCGGCCACGCTGTATCATCTCGAGAGCGGCGGCGAGCTGATCGATTCGCCAGGCGTGCGCAGCTTTCGACTGGGGCCGCTCTCGCGCGAGCAGCTGGAGCGCGGGTTCCGTGAGTTTTTGCCGCTGATCGGCCAATGTCGCTTTCACAACTGTGTCCATCTCGCCGAACCCGGCTGCGCTATCCGCGCGGCGGTGGAGGCCGGCGAAATCCCGCCTCAGCGCCTCGAGAGCTACCAGCATCTGATCACTGGCACCAACGACGGCGCCTGATCGGACTCGGTAGAGAGGTTCAGAAGCCCCCCTCGAAACGCCAGGCGGGATCGTAGATAGCGGGTACCAAGTTGGCCGAGGCCGCTCGGTGCCGCAGCAGCTGGGTGCCCAACGCAGGACCTGGACGCTCGCCGGGCCGGCCGCCCAGCACCTTGGCCATGGCCTGGCGGTCCAGTTGTTCGTTCTGTTCCAAATCGCGAATGATTATTTTCGCCATATTGCTACCCTCCAGGTAGTTCGCCGACTCGATGATTGGACCCACCTATTCAATTATGGGTGTGATTTTCTGAGAATGCAGCCGAAAGTCGCCATTCGTCACTAGAACAGCAAGAAAAACCACCGAATGCGCTGAACCTTGAGCCGTCAGATACAAAGCATCGACAGCGAATCGGGACCCCACCGGCGCGACGATCAAATTTCTGCTGCAAACTGCGGCTAGCTAGTCGTCAGTCGGCACCGCAAGAGGCCTCGAGACGTTGCAAGGCGCTGCGGGCCTCGGCGTTTTGTGGATCCATCTCGACGACGAGGGCGTAGGCCTCGTACGCACTGCTCCCCGGCGGCTCGCACAGCCGGCCCACGGCCATATGCATCTGTGCCACATCAAGCAGGCGATCGACCCGCGCCGCCACCTGTGGTGGAAGCGCCGGTGGCGGCCCGGGCCGAGCCCCCGCATTGGTCGGCAACGTGCCCGTGATCGTCTCCATGCCTGTGTCGGCCTTGAAAAACGGCAGACCCTTCAGCGCCAGCCAGGTACCCGCTGCGGCGACGATCACGAAC
>JBATKF010000307.1:0-3561 GCA_049669185.1 Sedimenticolaceae bacterium
GCTTCAGCAACGATGGACGCAGTATCTGAGGAATTCGGCATTGCCCCTATGTCGGTCTTTGTCCATGTTAGGCGCATTTTTATGATACAGCACTGCTATCGGGCTGGACGACACCGCTGCCCCAGGCGACTCGATCATTGGCCCCTGTAAGTGCCGACGAATTTCCGCGGTTATTTGCCGCGGACCCATGAGGGCGGTATTTGCGATGGATGCGTCGTAGCGCGGCAGGCCAAGTCAGCGTTGGCCGGTCACGCTGCGCGGATTGGCTGACAACGAGATGGAAAAGGGGTAAGAGGGAAAGGCCGAAGAGCCGGGCGCAGCGCCAGCACTGATTTGGACGGTCACGACCGACGCTACGCCCCCACCGTGCAATCGCACAGCAGGGTCAGTGTGGCACCCAACACCCTGTTTTTCCAGTGCTCATCGGCCAGGGACGCCGATGAATCCGAGCGCACGGCTGTTTCACTGTGCCCGTTGCCATTGCCAGGTGATCCTGTGTCGCCGCTGCGACCGGGGCCATGTCTATTGCGCCAACGGCTGTGCGCATCACGCACGTCGGGACTCACTGCGACGGGCCGGCTCACGTTATCGATCGACCCGTCGTGGTCGCTTAAACAATGCCGCGCGTCAGCGCCGATTGCGCGCCCGCCAACAAAAAGTAACGCATCAGGGTTCCGCCCTGGTGGAGACGCCTGCTGTACTCCCGGTGACACTGACATTACCGGACAGTGGCGCGCATAACGGCCTCGATCACAGCGCGGACGTGATCCGTTGCCACCGCTGTGGTGGTGAATGCCACCCGTTTTTACGCCACGACTTCCTCCGGTCTACCGCGCGTGTGCATGATCCCCGCGGATCGCCCGCGCTGCGCTGGAGAGGCGATGATTGACCCGGCCCTGCAAGCCAAGATCCTGCGCTACCACTTCGTCGAGCAGTGGGGCGTGAATACCATTGCCCGGCAACTGGGCATCCACCATTCGACCGTCGACCGGGTGCTGTCGCAGGCCGGCCTGCCGAAGGCCGAGCGGGCCCGTAGGCCATCAATCGTCGATCCGTATCACCCGCTGATCATCGAGACACTGGCGCAGTACCCGACGCTCAGTGCCGCACGCCTACTCGGGATGGCACAAGCGCGCGGTTATACCGGTGGCGCCAGTCAGTTTCGCGCCCATGTCGCGCAACTGCGACCGCGTCGCCCAGCCGAGGCCTACCTGCGCCTGAAGACGCTGCCGGGTGAACAGTGTCAAATCGACTGGGGGCACTTCGGGCACGTGCAGATCGGTCGCGCCCGGCGCCCGCTGATGGCCTTCGTCATGGTGCTGAGCTTCAGCCGCCAGATTTTCCTGCGGTTCTATCTCAATCAACGCATGGACAACTTCCTGCGCGGCCATGTCGCCGCCTTCGACGCTTTTCAGGGTGTCGCGCGTGTTGCGCTGTATGACAATCTTCGCTCGGCCGTACTCGAGCGCCGCGGCACGGCGATCCGCTTCCACCCGACCTTGCTCGATCTGTCCGCGCACTACCGTTTCGAGCCGCGCCCGGTGGCACCGGCACGGGGTAACGAAAAGGGCCGGGTCGAGCGCGCCATCCGCTATATCCGCGAGAACTTCTTCGCCGGGCGTATCTGGTCGGATCTCGACGACCTCAATGCCCAAGCCGATGCGTGGTGTGCGGGCACGAGTGCCCAGCGACCCTGCCCGGAAGACACGGACCGGCGTGTCGCTGAGGTCTTCGCCGACGAGCAGGCCGACCTGATCGCACTGCCGGACAATCCGTATCCCACCGATGAGCGGGTCGAGGTCAGCGTCGGCAAGACGCCCTATGTCCGCTTCGACCTGAATGACTACTCGGTCCCCCATACCCAGGTGCGCCGCACGCTGATTGTGTCGACCTCACTGACCCGACTGCGGGTGCTCGATGGCGAGACCGTCGTCGCGACCCATCCTCGGACCTTCGACAAGGGCCAGCAGATCGAAGACCCTGCCCATCTCGCCGACCTGGTCGCGGCCAAGCGTGCTGCCCGCGCGCACCGCGGCCTCGATCGTCTGGCCCAGGCCGTGCCGGCCAGTCAGGACCTGCTGCGCGGGGCCGCCGAACGCGGCACACCACTGGCACGCGCCACCGCTCAGCTCGTGCAACTGCTCGACGACTATGGCGCCGGCGAGCTTGAACACGCGATCAGCGAGGCCTTGGCCAATGACGTGCCGCATCCGAATGCCGTGCGCCAGGTCCTCGAGCGCCGCCGCGAGCAGCGCCAGCAACCGCCACCGTTACCGTTGACGTTGCCCGATAACGACAAGGCCAAGGGCATCGCCGTCCGGCCGGCGTCGCTGGCGCCGTATGACCAACTCCATACGCCACCCACGGAGACCGCCGATGACGACGCCGACTGACCCTCTATCCCGTGCCGATCTGCAGCAGCAGGCCAGTACGCTCAAACTCCACGGCCTGCTTGCCCACTGGGACGAACTCACCGACGACGCCCTGGCCTGGGTCACACGGTGGATCGACTGGGAGACGCATGAGCGCCAGCAGCGCGGTCTACAGCGGCGCCTGGGCGCCGCCCATATCGGCCGCTTCAAGCCGCTCGCCGATTTCGACTGGGACTGGCCCACACAGTGTGACCAGGACGCCGTCTCCGCTTTGATGACCCTCGATTTCATTACTGAGACCGTCAATGTCATCCTGGTCGGACCCAATGGTGTCGGCAAATCGCTGATCGCGCAGAACCTGGCTCACCAGGCTGTGATGGGCGGCCATAGCGCGCTGTTTGTGAACGCCGCCCAGATGCTCGGCGATCTCGCCGCGCAGGATGGCGACAACGCCTTGCGCCGGCGCTTCGCCCACTATGCCCGTCCCGACGTGCTGGTGATCGATGAGATCGGCTATCTGTCCTACGGCACCCGCCATGCCGACCTGCTGTTTGAGATCATCAACCGCCGCTACGAGCGCAAACCGACCCTCATCACCACAAACCGGCCCTTTGCCGAATGGAGTGAGGTCTTCCCCAATGCCGCCTGCGTGGTCTCCATCGTCGACCGCCTGGTGCACCACGCCGAGATCCTCGTCATCGAAGGGGAGTCCTATCGCATGCGCGAGGCCAAGGAACGCGCGGCGCGGAAACGCGCATCAAAGCCACGTAAGCGACGCACCCCGCCTGCCACCACCGGAGACACCCCACCATGAGCCTGTCCATCACCCGCCTGTCCACGCATTGGGATACCGCCGAGGCCTACACCGTGATCGCATTTCTCGATGTACTGCGGGATCAGCTTTGGGAGACCTATGGCGAGGACATCACCGCCATGCTGCACGACGCCAGCAACGCTACCGATGAACACCAGATCGAACTCGCCTTTGACGATGACCTGAATTTCTAACGCAAGGCTATAGCCGGCCTGCGCCAACACGCTGCGGATACACGTTAGGCCCCAGAAACCAAACCGGAACAATCTCCGCGGCAATTAACCGCGCTCCTACGTCGGCGTTAACAGCCCACGAGATCCGGAAGACATTCGACTCTCCATCACCATTCAACCTGTACGCGGTACTGTCCGCACC
>JBATKF010000308.1:0-27975 GCA_049669185.1 Sedimenticolaceae bacterium
CATCTGCCCGTGCTCCGCCAGCGCCGACTCGATCTCGACCAGCGGCGTGCCGGCGCGTGCGCTGAGCACCAGTTCGGTCGGCTCGTAGTTGGTAATCCCGCGGTGCCCGGACACAGACAACGCGGTACCGTCGACGCTGCGGCCGTAGAAGCCCTTGCTACCGCCGCCGACGATTACCAGCGGCTGTCGCTCGGCACTCGCCCGTTCAACGACCTGTGCCAGATCTGCGCTGACATCCCTAAGCTGCATGGCCTCAGAACCTCTCCAGATCGGGCCATGGTGCGTCGGCATGATGCACGTGCATGGCGCCGTATTCCGCGCAGCGCTGTAGTGTCGGTACGGCCTTGCCCGGATTCAGCAGGCCGTCGCCGTCAAAGGCCGCCTTGACGGCGTGGAACTGCTCCAGCTCCAACGGTTGGAACTGCACGCACATCTGGTCGATCTTCTCCACGCCGACGCCATGCTCACCCGTGATGGTCCCACCCACCTCGACACACAGCTCCAGGATGCGGGACCCGAACTCCTCGGTCTTCTCCCATTCCCCAGGCCGGTTGGAGTCGAACAGGATCAGCGGGTGCAGGTTGCCATCGCCCGCGTGGAATACGTTGGCCACAGGCAGCGAATACTGCGCCGACATCTCGGACATCCGCTGCAGCACTTCCGGCAGGCGCTTGCGCGGGATCGTGCCGTCCATGCAGTAGTAGTCGGGCGCCAATCGACCGGTGGCCGGGAAAGCCGACTTCCTGCCCTTCCAGAGACGCTGTCGTTCGGCTTCGTCGGCGGCGATATGCACGCTGGTCGCGCCGCTGCTCTCCATGACCGCACGCACGCGCCGCATCTGCTCCTCGACCTCCTCCTGGGTGCCGTCCAGCTCGCAGAGAAGGATGGCCGCAGCACCCACAGGATAACCACAGTGGGCGAAGTCCTCGGTGCAGCGAATCGCCAGCTCATCCATCATCTCGAGACCGGCCGGGATGATCCCGGCGGCAATGATCCCGGCAACCGCGGCGCCGGCGTTTGCGACGTCGTCGAAGGCCGCCATCTGCAGTATCGCTACCTCCGGACGGGGCAACAGCTTGACCGTGACCTCGACGATAACGCCGAGCATGCCCTCCGAGCCGCTCATCAGGGCCAGCAGGTCGTAGCCGGGGGCATCGAGACACTCGCCGCCGAAGGCGAGCAACTCGCCGTCGATGGTAACCACCTTGAGCTCGAGCACGTTGTGTACCGTCAGCCCATACTTCAGGCAGTGCACACCGCCGGAGTTCTCCGCTACGTTGCCGCCGATCGTGCAGGCGATCTGCGATGAGGGATCGGGCGCGTAATACAGGCGGTGCGGTGCGGCTGCCTCGGATATCGCCAGATTGCGCACCCCCGGCTGCACCCGGGCGATGCGTTGCACCGGATCGATGTCGAGGATCCGATTGAACTTGGCGAGACCCAGCAACACACCATTATCGAGCGGCATGGCACCGCCCGACAGGCCCGTACCGGCGCCACGCGCCACTACCGGCACCTGCTGTTCCCTGCAGATCGCCAGCACCCGTTGGACCTGCTCGATCGTGTCCGGCAGCACCACGACCAGCGGCATGCGGCGAAACGCCGATAGGCCGTCAGACTCGTAGGGACGCAGCTCCTCGGGCGCGCAAAGCACGGATTCGGGCGGCAGGAAGCGCAGGAAGGCCGCCGACAGGGATTCGCGCCGGTTGGCTACATCGGCCGTGTCCATGGGGGCGTCACCCGTCGGCAAGTCATTGATCGCCTGTGTCATATCCGCGCTCCACCAGACCTGAAAAAAAATTGAAAGTTTTTTTCACTTTTATTTGATGCCGCAGTCACAGCTGCTAGTATACGGGCATTCAAGGACGAAATCGACAGACCACGACTGCCACACTGCCGGTGCTAGAATTTGAAAAGACGTTTTATTATTTGTTAGTCAGCGAAACAGCCGGACGGTTCGCCCCGATACTCAATCTCCGAGGAACAGACTCATGGCAAAAATGAAGGCTTGTGACGCAGCCGTCCACATCTTGCAAAAAGAGGGGATCACCTGCGCCTTTGGCGTCCCCGGCGCGGCGATCAACCCTTTTTACGCCGCATTGAAGGCGAACGGCGGCATCCGTCACATCCTGGCCCGGCACGTCGAGGGCGCATCACACATGGCCGAGGGCTACACCCGCGCCGCGCATGGCAATATCGGTGTCTGCGTTGGAACCTCGGGCCCCGCCGGCACCGACATGATTACCGGTCTGTACTCGGCCTCGGCAGATTCCATCCCGATCCTCTGCATCACCGGCCAGGCACCGCGGGCGAAACTCGACAAAGAGGACTTCCAGGCGGTCGACATCGAAAGCATCGCCAAGCCCGTCACCAAGATGTCGGTCACGATCATGGAGCCCGCCCAGCTGCCGAGCATCTTTCAGAAGGCCTTTTATCTGATGCGCTCCAGCCGCCCGGGGCCGGTCCTGATCGATCTGCCGATCGATGTCCAGATGACCGAGATCGATTTCGATCCGGAAGCATACACCCCGATGGTGCCGCAGAAACCCCTGGCGACCCGCGCCCAGGCAGAGCGGGCCATCGATATGCTGAATGCGGCCGAACGGCCGCTGATCGTCGCCGGTGGCGGCATCATCAATGCCGATGCCGCCGAACGCCTGGTCGAGTTCGCAGAATTGACCGGAGTCCCTGTCATCCCGACCCTGATGGGCTGGGGCACGATCCCGGACGACCACCCCCTGATGGCAGGCATGGTCGGCCTGCAGACCAGCCACCGCTACGGCAATGCCACCTTCCTGAAATCGGATTTCGTGTTCGGCATCGGCAATCGCTGGGCCAACCGGCACACGGGATCGGTAGAAAAGTACACCGAGGGCCGCAGGTTCATCCACGTCGACATCGAGCCGACCCAGATCGGTCGCGTATTCGGTCCCGATCTGGGCATCGTCTCGGACGCCGGCGCGGCGCTGGACCAGTTCCTCGAGGTGGCCCGCGAGCGCAAGGCGGCAGGCAAACTGCGAGACTGGTCGGCATGGGCGGCCGAGTGTGAATATCGCAAGCATCATATGTTGCGAAAGTCGGATTTCAACCAGGTGCCGCTGAAGCCACAGCGCGTCTACCAGGCCATGAACGACGCCATGGATCGCGATACCTGCTATGTCACGACCATCGGCCTGTCGCAGATCGCCGGGGCCCAGTTCCTCAAGGTCTACGCGCCGCGCAACTGGATCAACGCGGCACAGGCCGGTCCACTCGGCTGGACACTGCCAGCGGCGCTCGGCGTCCGTGCGGCGCTGCCCGACAAGAAGATCGTGGCGCTGTCCGGCGACTACGACTTCCAGTTCCTGGTCGAGGAGCTGGCGGTGGGCGCGCAACACAAGCTGCCGTATCTGCACATCGTGGTGAACAATTCCTACCTGGGCCTGATTCGCCAGGCGCAGCGCGGTTTCGAGATGGACTTCGAGGTCAGCCTGGCGTTCGACAACATCAACGTCAGCGGCGACGGCGACGCCGAACCCGGATTGGGCGTGGACCACGTAGCGCTTGCCGAGGCGCTTGGCTGCAAGGCCATCCGGGTGCGCAGACCGGATGAATTCGACGCCGCTTTCGCCGAGGCCGATGCGCTGATGCAGGAGCACCAGGTGCCGGTGGTGATGGAATTCATCCTCGAGCGCGTAACCAACATCGCGATGGGCGCCGAGATCGACGGCGTCAATGAGTTCGAAGACGTGCTGTGTCTCGACCCAAGCCTGACCCTCGAGAGCGGTTGGGTGAGTATGAATGACGGCGCGGAGCAGGGCCTGGTGGCCGAACCGGAAAAAGATCCCGCCTGACGACAGGCGCGAACGCCAACAAGGAGAACGACATGCCGAACTTTGCCGCAAATCTGACCATGCTCTTTCAGGAACATGACTTCCTGGATCGTTTCCAGGCGGCTGCCGAGGCGGGATTTCGGGGTGTCGAATACCTGTTCCCGTACGACTACGACGCAGGCCAGTTGGCCGAAAGGCTGCAGGCCAACAAGTTGCAACAGGTACTGCATAACCTTCCGGCCGGGGACTGGGGTAGCGGTGAGCGAGGCATCGCCGTGCTTCCGGATCGGGTCGGCGAATTCCAGGACGGCGTTGGCCGCGCGATCGAATACGCGAAGGCACTGGATTGCTCACAGGTGAACTGTCTCGCCGGGATCGCCCCCGCAGGCGCCGATCCCGCGCAGCTTCGCCAGACCTTCGTCGACAATCTGAGCTTTGCCGCCAAGCAACTGGGGGAGAACGGGATACGCCTGGTCACCGAACCGATCAACACGCGCGACATCCCGGGGTTCTTCCTGTGCGGTACGCAGCAGGCGGTCGACATCATTCGCGATACCGGAGCGAGCAACATTGCGGTGCAATACGACATCTACCATATGCAGATCATGGAAGGCGACCTGGCGCCGACGATCCAGAGGCACCTGGCAGACATCGGCCACATCCAGCTCGCCGACAACCCGGGGCGGCACGAACCGGGTACGGGTGAGATAAACTTTCCCTTCCTGTTCGACTTCATCGACCGAATCGGATATCAGGGCTGGATCGGCTGCGAGTACATCCCGAGCACTACCACCGCCGAGGGCCTCGGTTGGTTCGATCCTTACAGACCGGGCGAAGCTGCGTAGGCGCAACCCCAGATCACCGCATTACCAGAATTAAATTGAAAGGGTAAATCATTATGAGCGCAGTTGGATTCATTGGCCTGGGGATCATGGGCGCCCCGATGGCGGAACACATTATCCAGGGCGGGCACAAATTGTTCGCCCATACGCGAACTCGGGTTCCGCAGGCCCTCGTCGACAAGGGCGCCGTCGCCTGCGCCAGCGGACAGGAGGTCGCAGAGCAAAGCGACGTCATCATCACCATGGTGCCGGATACACCGCACGTCGAGGATGTATTGTTTAGCGATAGCGGCGTCGCCGCCGGCCTGTCACCCGGCAAGATCGTGATCGACATGAGCTCTATCTCACCGATCGAGACCAAGGCGTTCGCGCAACGCGTCAACGAGCTCGGCTGCCAATATCTGGATGCGCCGGTCTCGGGCGGTGAAGTAGGCGCGAAGGCCGGCACGCTGACCATCATGGTCGGCGGCGAGCAGGCCGCGTTCGATCAGGTCAAGCCGCTGTTCGAGCTGATGGGCAAGAACATCACGCTGGTCGGGGGTAATGGTGACGGACAGACCTGCAAGGTCGCGAACCAGATCATCGTGGCACTCAACATCGAGGCGGTCGCCGAGGCGCTGCTGTTCGCCTCCAAAGCCGGTGCCGATCCGGCCCGGGTGCGGGAGGCCTTGATGGGCGGCTTCGCGTCTTCGAAGATCCTCGAGGTCCACGGCGAGCGCATGGTCAAACGTACCTTCGATCCGGGGTTCCGTATCGAGCTGCACCAAAAGGACCTCAATCTGGCGCTGTCCAATGCGCGGGCGATGGGCCTGAGCCTGCCCAATACCGCGACCGCGCAGGAGCTGTTCAATGCCTGTGCAGCGCATGGCGGCAGCGCATGGGATCACTCCGCAATGGTGCGCGCACTCGAGCTGCTCGCCGATCACGAAGTCGCCTGAGGCACGCGGCTCAGACAGTCGACATGAAAGAACAACCGGCGCAGCTGCTCAGACGACTATTCGATGCCGCTGTCGATGCCGCTTCACCGGCCACCTGCCTGCCTGCCCATCTTCCAGCGCCGCCGCGTGGCAGGACCGTGGTCATCGGCGCCGGCAAGGCTGCCGCGGCGATGGCGCGGGCGGTCGAAGACCACTGGCAGGGCGAACTTAGCGGCATCGTCGTGACCCGCTATGGACATGGCGTGGCGTGCCGTCAGATCGAGGTCGTCGAGGCAGCGCATCCGGTACCCGACGCCGCGGGTCGTGACGCGGCGGTCAGGATACTCGAGCGGGTGCAGGGACTGGGCGAGGACGATCTCGTGCTGTGTCTGATCTCCGGCGGCGGCTCCTCGCTGCTCGCCCTGCCCGCGCCGGGCCTGGCCCTCGAAGACAAGCAGGCGGTCAACAAGGCGCTGCTGCGATCCGGCGCCAATATCGGTGAGATGAACTGCGTACGAAAACACCTGTCGGCGATAAAGGGGGGTCGACTGGCAGCGGCCTGTGCCCCGGCCCGCGTCGTGACGCTGATGATCTCCGATGTACCGGGTGACGATCCGGCAGTGATCGCGTCGGGCCCGACCGTGGCAGATCCCACGAGCAATGCAGACGCGCTGGCGATCCTGGATAAATACGCCATCAACGAACCCGCCGCGGTGATTCAACACCTGCGCACCACGCCGGACGAAACGCCGAAACCCGGTGATCCCCGTCTGGCCGGTGCGACTGCCGTGATGCTGACCACGCCGCAAGACTCCCTGCAGGCAGCGGCCGCGGTTGCCGAGCAGCACGGTATCCGTCCCGTGATCCTGGGTGATCTCGAGGGTGAGGCGCGTGACGTCGCGCTGGTGCACGCCGGCATCGCCCGCCAGATCGCCCGCTATGACCAACCTGCCGCGGTCCCTTGCGTGTTGATCTCGGGCGGCGAGACCACGGTCACTGTGCGCGGTCAGGGCCGCGGCGGACGCAACGCCGAGTTTCTGCTGGCGTTGGCCGTCGCCCTCGATGGTCACCCGGGTATCCATGCGATCGCCGGTGACACCGACGGCATCGATGGCACCGAGGACAACGCGGGATGCATCCTCACGCCGGATACCCTCGAACGGGCACGCCGCGCCGGCCTCAATGCCAAGGCCGAGCTGGCCAATAACAACGGCTACGGGTTCTTCCAGGCGATCGGCGACCTGATCGTCACCGGTCCAACACGGACCAACGTCAACGACTTTCGCGCCATTCTGATCACCGAGGCCTGTCGCAGACCCACTGCGCCATGAAGGTCAACCGGCTTTAGCCCGCCGCGCGTTGCCGGGTCGGTCAGGCGTTTAGCTTTCTAGAACGGGATGTCGTCTTCAAAACCGCTGTCTGCCGGTGCAGCGGCCTCGGGTGGCGACTGCGATGCAGAGGACCGCTGCTGGGAAGGCGCGAAATCGGCGCTGCCGCCGCGGCTGTCGAGCATCTGCATCTGGTCGGCGATGATCTCGGTCGTGTAACGATCCTGGCCCTGCTGGTCTTGCCACTTGCGGGTCTGCAGGCGGCCCTCCAGGTAGACCTTCGAACCCTTCTTCAGATACTCACCGGCGATCTCGGCCAGGCGCCGAAACATCACGACGCGATGCCACTCCGTCTTCTCCTGGTTCTCGCCGGTATTCTTGTCCTTCCAGGTCTCCGAGGTCGCCACGGTGATGTTGCACACGGCACCACCGTTGGGCATGTAGCGAACCTCGGGATCCTGCCCGAGATTGCCAATCAGGATGACCTTGTTTACGCCTCTACTTGCCATTCTTCCTCCTCTGGTCGGTCGCGGCCTCCGTGCCGCACCGGTATCTTCATCTGCCCGGAAGTCTACGCCGGGCGGGCTACAATTTCATCTAGCGCCATGCTGTCGAGACGATCGCGATCGACCTTGAGATAGGCCACGCCCTCGTCTGCCACGACCACGGCCTCGACGACGCCCGGGACGCCCTGCAGGCGCCGAATGATATCGTCGCCGCTGGGATCCGCCAGGTCGCTGAGATTGACCAGACGACTCACGTAACGGCCCGGTCGTCGCATACCAAACGCCAGCAGCAGCCAAATTGCCGCCGCCACGGCGCCCGCCTCGAACACCGCCGCAAGACCAAACTGATGGTGCGCCCAACCACCCACTACGCCGCCGATGAAGGCGCCGGTGAACTGCGACGTCGAGTAGACGCCCATCGCCGTGCCCTTGGCCTCGACCGGGGCAATCTTGGAAACCAGCGACGGCAGGGCCGCCTCGAGCAGGTTGACGGCGGTAAAGAACAGGGTCAACGCGGCGACAAAGCCCCAGAAATCGTGGACCGTCAGTCCCAGGGCCAACTGCGCGATCATCAGGCAGCCTACCGCGCCAATGAACACCGGTTTCATCAGCCCACGACGTTCTCCAATGATCACCAACGGCAGCATCAGCGCAATGGAGCCCAGCATCACCGGCAGATACAGCCAGGCGTGCTGCACCGGCTCCAGCCCGAGGTCGCGCAACACCACCGGTATCGCCAGGAATAGCGCTGTCAGGATCACATGCAGCGAGAAGATGCCGAAGTCCAGGCGGAGCAGTTCGCGATTGTGCAACACCCGGTGGAACATGGCCGGAACGGTTTCCGCATCGCGGTGGACCGTGCTATGGCGAGGTGTTGGCACCACCAGGGTGATGATGGCCATGCCGACCAATGCGAGCAGCGCCGTCAACCAGAAGATACCGTCAACCCCGATCAGGCGACCGAGCAGCGGGCCGGCCAGCATCGCGAGCATGAAGGAGACCCCGATCATCATGCCGATAGTGGCCATGGCCTTGGTGCGATTCTCTTCGCGCGTCAAATCGGCGGCCAGCGCCATCACAGCGGCGGCGATCGCACCGCTGCCCTGCACCGCGCGACCGACGATAACCAGCCACATCTCGTCCGCCGACGCGGCGATCGCGCTGCCCAGAGCAAACAGCACCAGACCACCCAGGATCACCGGCTTGCGCCCGATGCGATCGGACAAGAGGCCGAACGGAATCTGCAGTGCGGCCTGGGTGAGGCCGTAGATGCCGACCGCAAGGCCGGTCAGAAAGGGCGTCGAACCGGGCAGCGTCTCGGCGTAAAGGGCGAATACCGGCAGGATCAGGAACAGGCCGAGCATGCGGAAGCCCTGCACGCCGGCCAGACCAAAGGTGGCGCGCCGCTCGCCGGCGGTCATTTTGTGGGTTTCGTTCTCTGGCACCGGGGAGGTCCTGGAGGTTCAGGTCCGAATATTAACCCGAACCTCCCATCGACGCAGACGCCGATGATTGGCGTTTCGCAGGCGCCGGCGGCGCGGCAGAGAAGATCCACACCGTGGCACCGGACTTGTCCCCAGGCAGTGCGACGTTTCCCCACCTGGCACACTGCCGTAGACTTCTCGGGTTTGATGCCCTGCAGCAAAGATCATGGATAAGATTCAAATCCGCGGCGCCCGCACCCATAACCTCAAAAACATAGATCTGGAGCTGCCGCGCGACCGGCTGATCGTCATCACCGGCCTATCCGGCTCGGGGAAGTCGTCGTTGGCATTCGACACCATCTACGCAGAAGGCCAGCGGCGCTACGTGGAGTCGCTGTCGGCCTACGCCCGCCAGTTCCTGTCGATGATGGAGAAGCCTGACGTAGACCATATCGAGGGGCTGTCACCGGCGATATCGATCGAGCAAAAAACGACCAGCCATAATCCGCGTTCAACGGTCGGCACGATCACCGAGATCTACGACTACCTGCGCCTGTTGTTCGCGCGTGCCGGCACGCCGCGCTGCCCGAGCCATGGCGAGCGCCTGGAGGCGCAGACAGTCAGTCAGATGGTGGACCAGGTGCTGGCGCAACCCTTGGGCAGCAAGCTGATGTTGCTGGCGCCGGTGATCTCCGAGCGCAAAGGCGAGTATCACAAGCTGCTCGCCGAACTCCACGCCCAGGGATTCATTCGGGCTCGCATCGACGGCGAACTGTTCGAGCTGGACGATCCGCCTGAGCTCGAGCTGCACAAGAAGCACACCATCGAGGTCGTCGTCGATCGCTTCAAGGTGCGTGACGACATCGGGCTGCGGCTGGCCGAATCCTTCGAGACCGCACTGCACCTGGCGGACGGCGTCGTCCGGGTCGCCTGGATCGACGCGGATCCCGCCAGTCCACAGCCGGACCTGGTTTTCTCGGCCAACTTCGCCTGCCCACTGTGCGGCTACTCTATCGAGGAATTGGAGCCGCGTCTGTTCTCGTTCAACAACCCGGTCGGCGCCTGCGCGACCTGTGACGGTTTGGGTGTCGAACAGTTCTTCGATCCGCACAAGGTGGTCGCCCACCCGGAACTGTCGCTGGCCGGCGGTGCGGTACGCGGTTGGGACCGGCGCAACGCCTATTACCACCAGATGATTCGCTCCCTGGGAAAGCACTACGGGTTCGACCCCGAGACTCCGTGGAGCAAGCTGTCCGAGGAGATTCGCGGGGTCGTCCTCCGCGGCAGCGCTTTCGAGGCCATTGAGTTCAGCTATTTCAACGAGCGCGGCCGGGCGGTCAAGAAGACCCATCCCTTCGAGGGCATTATCAACAACATGCAGCGGCGATACCGTGAGACCGAGTCGAATGCGGTGCGGGAAGAGCTGGCGCGCTACATCTCTTCACAGCCCTGTCCGGATTGCCAGGGCACTCGCCTGAACGAGGCGGCGCGCAGCGTATTCGTCGCCGAGCACGATCTGCCGTCGATCACCGGCATGGCGGTCGAGAGCAGCCTGGCGTTCTTCGAACGCCTGGACCTGCCGGGCAAAAGCGGCAAGATCGCCGCCAAGATCGTCAAGGAGATCAACGATCGCCTGCGCTTCCTGGTCAACGTCGGCCTGAATTATCTGACGTTGGACCGCAGCGCGGAGACCCTGTCGGGCGGTGAGGCACAGCGCATCCGTCTCGCGAGCCAGATCGGCGCCGGGCTGGTCGGGGTAATGTACGTACTGGACGAACCCTCGATCGGTCTGCATCAACGCGATAACGCACGCCTGCTGAACACGCTGACCTATCTGCGCGATCTTGGCAATACCGTGATCATGGTCGAGCATGACGAGGATGCGATCCGCAGCGCCGATCATGTCATCGACATCGGCCCGCGGGCGGGCGTGCACGGCGGCCAGGTGGTGGCACAGGGCAGCATCGAAGACATCTGTGCGGTGGCCGGCTCGATCACCGGCGACTATCTCGCCGGTCGCGAGCGTATCGAGCTGCCCGAGAAGCGCCACCCCCTCGACCGCAAGCACATGCTAAAGATCGACGGTGCCCGGGGAAACAACCTCAAAAAGGTAAAACTCGAGATCCCTGCCGGCCTGTTCACTTGCGTGACGGGTGTATCCGGCTCGGGCAAATCTACGCTGATCAACGACACCTTGTACCCGTTGGCGGCGAATGAGCTCAACGGCGCCAATCACAGCGTCGCGCCCTTCAAGAAGGCGACGGGAATGCAACATTTCGACAAGGTGGTAGACATCGATCAATCGCCGATCGGTCGCACACCACGTTCCAATCCCGCGACCTATACCGGCCTGTTCACGCCGATCCGCGAACTCTTCGCCGGGGTTCCCGAGGCACGATCGCGCGGCTATACACCCGGCCGTTTCAGCTTCAACGTCCGAGGCGGCCGCTGCGAGGCCTGCAAGGGCGACGGCGTCATCAAGGTCGAGATGCACTTCCTGCCCGACATCTATGTGCAATGCGACGTCTGCAAGGGCAAGCGCTACAACCGCGAGACCCTGGAGATTCAATACAAAGGCAGACGCATCAACGAGGTACTGGAGATGACGGTCGAGGATGCGCTGGCCTTTTTCGCCGCGGTGCCGGTAATCAAGCGCAAACTGCAGACCTTGATGGACGTCGGCCTGAGTTACATCACCCTGGGGCAGAACGCGACCACGCTGTCGGGCGGCGAGGCACAACGGGTCAAACTGTCGCGCGAGCTATCCAAACGCGACACCGGGCGAACCCTGTACATTCTCGACGAGCCCACCACCGGGCTGCATTTCCACGACGTGAAACAGCTGCTCAAGGTATTGCACCGGCTGCGCGATCATGGCAACACTATTGTCGTCATCGAGCACAACCTGGATGTGATCAAGACGGCCGATTGGATCATCGACCTTGGACCCGAGGGCGGCGACGGCGGTGGCGAGATCATCGCTACCGGGACGCCCGAGCAGATCGCCGATATGGCGCATTCACATACCGGACGCTTTCTCGCACCGGCACTGGCGAAGGCCTGAGCGCCGCGATTCAGCAGCGAGCAGGCTAGAAGCGCCCGTTGGCGACCGAGCCCGGAGGGGCCGCCGGCCTGAGTCGGGCCTCGAGCTGAAAATACTTGTCCGTCAGGCACAGGAGCTCGTTTGTCTTTTCACGCAGGGCCGCCTTGGTCTCGGCGAGCTCCCGCCGATTCTGCTCTTCGCGGCGCAGCACAGGGCGGAAATCGCTCAACTGGTGTTGCAGCCGTCGGTTTTCCTCGACCAGCCTGTCCTTAATGCGCTGAATCTGCTTGAGTTCGTACTCGACCTCGCGCAGCCGACGGCTGCGTTCAACCAGCGCATCACGCTGCGCCCGGATCAACTGCTTGGCCGCCGGTGACTCAGCGACGCCGCCCGCCTGATCGGCGAGCTGCTCCTGCAGCCGCGCATTACTCTCCGACAGGATTTGATTCTGCACCAGGAGATCGCGATAGGCCTTTTCCAGCGAGGCGCCCGCCATTCGCTGCGCATCTGCTGAGGGTGATCGCGACGCCTGCGGTTGTCCATTCGCATCCGGCATGGCGTCCGTCTGTTGCCGGTCGCGGCCAACCCAACGTCTCAACGACAATCTGCGCTCTCGCTTCATGACCATTCTCCCCGTACAAGGCAGAGCCCTGCACAATCCTGTATCCGTCGCGGCGCCCGATCAATAACCGACCGGGCGCCCGACCTCAGATCATTCGCTGGGGCGTAAAGACCATCACGCCACCTCGCTTGCGACCTCGGCCGATGGCGGTCGCCAATACCAGTCCAAGCAATCCCGACAACCACACCAACCAGCTCGCGGCGATTGGCACACGCCCCTGCGCCGGCGCGGCCAGCCCGACATTAACCACGCCCGGCGAGGCCGGCCCTGTCGACCAGGCCCAGTCCGCGAGGCTTCCCACCCGCTGCAATGAGCTCCCCACCGGGGTCGCGCCGCCTTCGGCGATCGGCAGCGCGCGCGCCGTCATTCCGGCGGCAAGACCTTCGGTCGCGACAAAGGCGCCTTCATAGGCGACAAAGTCAATGACTGCGTCGGCTGCCGATACCAACGCCACCCCATCCGGCCCGTTTTGCATACCACCCACTGTCCAATGCACTTCGGCCAGCCCGTTGCCGGCGCCGAGCATGCCGGACAAGGGCAGTGCATCGTAAGGGCTACCGTTCGCGCCGTTGTAGAGCACGATCTGCCAGCCGGAGAGGTCAAGGCCTGGCGAACCGCTAACCGCGACGAACTCGCCAACATCAGACCCTGCATTGTCATAGTGGAACTCACTGATGAAGGGTGAGATCCAGGTTGCCCGGGCGGGCAGCGTGCAAACGAGCAGTACCAGCGCCATGGGCGCCAAGCGAACACTATCCATAACAACCTCCGTGTTGTCTTCAAACCGCCTATCCGTGACGGTCGTTTACTGTAGCAGGAATCTTTCGCCTAGTGCCAGTGACAATAGTGTTGCGGCCGATCTGCCATTGGCGGCGATCTCCACCAAACCCTGCGAATTGACATACCAGAACGGCGCCCCGACTGCGGCCCGACTGAACGTCTCCGCGTAGGTCAGGCGCTGATCGCCAACCACTATCCTACTGTTTTTGCTGACGTTCCTTGCATCCACGCCGGTCATGAGATTGCCGAAGGCATCGACATAGATAATCCGTTCCGGGTCGTCCGGCCAGTCGCCGCCGACTATCTGTTGCGGTTGGATTGGCGTGCACTCGACGGTCTCACCGAGGGCCAGGCGCGCCGCCGCGGGCGCAAACAGATCGCGGCCATGAAAACTCGCCGACAGGGACGCCGGCCGCCAGTCGATGCGTGCCGCCCGACGGATATCCGGCAGGCGGGACAATAGGCCGTTGTCCGGCCCGATGAAGGTCATCGTCGCGGTCTCTACGATCAGCGCGGCGCGATCCCCTCCGACGCCCGGGTCCACCACGGCCGCCACAATGGCGTCTTGCGGCAGCGGACGACAGCAGGCGGGTAACAGGTAGGCGGCCAGGTCAGGCCGCATCTGCGGCGCATCATGCATCAGATTGAATACCCGTGCGTGCGGATCGGCAGCGACGATCGCGCCGATCATCTGCCCGACATAGGGGCCAGACCAGCTAAAGTCCGTGAACAGAAAGATCGGACGCGGACGATTCATTGCCATGTTCCAATCCGTGCAGTGCGCTTTTGGTCACGGCGCTAAGCCGTCATGCCGCCGAATTATCCCGTGCCGTCTGCATCAACGCCAAACATAAAAAAACCGGGCATGGCCCGGTTTTTTCATCGGCTGCCGAGATTGATCTATTCGACTTCCTCTTCCGCGACCTGGCGATCAACGAGCTCCACAAAGGCCATCGGCGCCTTGTCACTCGGACGATGGCCGCATTTCAGGATACGCAGATAACCACCCGGGCGTTCGCGATAGCGTGGACCCAACTCGGCGAAGAGCTTGCCGACCGCCGCGTCGCTGCGCAGACGCGCAAAGGCAAGACGACGCTTGGCGACGCTGTCTTCCTTGGCCATCGTAATCAGCGGTTCGGCTACCCGGCGCAGCTCTTTCGCCTTGGGCAGAGTGGTCTTGATCAGTTCGTGCTCGATCAGCGAGGCCGTCATATTGCGAAACATCGCCTTGCGGTGTGAGCTGTTGCGATTGAGCTGCCGTCCGGCTTTGCGGTGACGCATGGGTCCACTTCCTCGGTAAACGGTTGTACCAAACGCTTCTCAGCGTGCCATCAGTTCTTCGAGATTCTCGGGCGGCCAGTTCTCGAGGCGCATACCCAGTGACAGACCACGCGTGGCCAGTACATCTTTGATCTCGGTCAGCGACTTTTTGCCCAGATTCGGCGTCTTCAGCAGCTCCACCTCGGTACGCTGAATCAGATCACCGATCAGGAAAATATTCTCTGCCTTGAGACAGTTGGCCGACCGGACCGTGAGCTCCAGGTCGTCGACCGGGCGCAGCAGAATCGGATCGACCATAGGCTCGGCCCGTTCCTGCTCCGCAACGGAACTGGTGGTCTCATCCAGCTTGACGAACGCAGACAGCTGGTCCTGAAGAATCGTTGCCGACCGGCGAATCGCATCTTCAGGGTCAATGGTGCCATCCGTTTCGATCTCGATGACCAAGCGGTCGAGGTTGGTACGTTGCTCCACACGGGCGGCTTCGACGGCGTAGGATACGCGACGCACCGGGCTGAAGGTTGCATCCAGCTGCAGGTGACCGATCGGGCGGTCGTCGCCAGCCGCACTCTCACGGCTGGCCGCAGGCTCGTAGCCGCGACCGCGCCGCACCTTCATGGTCAGACTCAGCTCACCCTTGTCGGTGAGGCGTGCAATGAGCAGTTCCGGATTGGCAACGGCCATGCCATGCGACAGCTGAATGTCCGCGGCAGTGACAACCCCCGGACCCTTGGCGTTCAGGGTAACGATGGCCTCATCGCGATCTTCCATGCTGATCGCCACCTCTTTGAGGTTGAGCAGGATCTCCAGGACGTCTTCCTGTACCCCCTCGATGGCGCTGTATTCGTGCAGTACGCCCTCAATTTCGGCCTCTACGATGGCGCAACCAGGCATCGACGAAAGCAAAATACGGCGCAGCGCATTGCCTAGGGTGTGCCCGAAGCCGCGTTCCAGCGGCTCCAGTGAAACCTTTGCATGACGCTCGTGCACCGTATGCACGTTGACAATACGCGGCTTCAGGAATTCGGTGACGGACTCCGTCATGGATGGCCCTCTCAGTTCCTTTATTTGGAATACAGCTCGACGATCAGCTGCTCGTTGATCTCGGCAGGCAACTCGACCCGGTCCGGCACTCGCTTGAAGGTACCGCTCATGCCCTTCGCATCGACCTCGACCCAGTCGGGCAGCCCGTACTGCTCAGCCAGACTCAGCGAGTTTTTGATGCGATCCTGCTTTTGCGCCTTTTCGGCGACAGCGACGACGTCCTCCGGGCGCACGACGTAAGAAGCGACATTGACGGCCTTGCCGTTGACCGTGATCGACTTGTGGCTGACCAGCTGACGAGCCTCCGCCCGGGTGGAGCCGAAGCCCATGCGATAAACGACGTTATCGAGACGGCTTTCGAGCAGCTTAAGCAGGTTTTCTCCGGTGGGGCCCTTGGCGCGATCGGATTCTTTGTAGTAGTTGCGGAACTGGCGCTCCAGGATACCGTAGAGCCGGCGCACCTTCTGCTTTTCGCGCAACTGCACACCGTAGTCGGACAGCCGGCGGCGGCGGTCGCTTTGCTGGCCGGGCACCTTCTCCATGTTGCACTTCGAATCTATCGAGCGCACGCGGCTCTTAAGGTACAGATCCGTACCCTCGCGACGCATCAATTTGCATTTCGGACCGATGTATCGTGCCATTGCTCAGGACTCCAGGTCAGACGCGACGTTTCTTGGGTGGGCGGCAGCCGTTGTGCGGAATCGGCGTTACGTCGGAGATACTGGTGATCTTGAATCCGGCGTTGTTCAGTGCCCGCACCGCCGACTCACGCCCCGGCCCGGGGCCCTTGATATTCACGTCGAGGTTTTTCACCCCGTACTCCTTGGCAACCTGACCGGCACGATCCGCCGCGACCTGGGCAGCAAACGGCGTGCTCTTGCGCGAGCCGCGGAAGCCTGAGCCACCAGATGTAGCCCAGCAAAGGGCGTTGCCCTGGCGGTCAGTGATTGTAATGATGGTGTTGTTGAACGACGCATGGACGTGTGCGACGCCATCGGTAACAACCTTTTTGACCTTTTTTCGGGTCCGGGTCGGGGTCTTGGCCATCTGCCTTTTCCTAAATAGATGCGAGCGCGTTATCGCCTGATGGGTTTACGCGGGCCCTTCCGGGTGCGCGCGTTGGTACGGGTGCGCTGGCCACGCAGCGGCAAACCACGACGGTGGCGGATTCCGCGGTTGCAGCCCAGATCCATCAGTCGCTTGATGTTCATCGATACCTCGCGTCGCAGGTCACCCTCGACGGGGAACTTGGCCACCTCGGCGCGGAGATTCTCGACCTCTTCTTCGGTAAGGTCCATGATCTTGCGGTCGATCGGGACGTTAGCCGCATCACAGATCCGGCGTGCACGGGTAAGACCGATGCCGTAGATTGACGTAAGGGCAACCATGGTGTGTTTGCGATCTGGAATATTGACTCCAGCAATACGTGCCATTCTCAAATCTCTCCTGGTTCAGCCGCGGACCGCCGCGCGAAGGCGCGAAATTCTACGCACATTGCGACATTTCCGCAACGCGGGCATTAACCCTGGCGCTGCTTGTGCCGTGGGTCGGTGCAAATCACCCGCACCACACCCTTGCGTTTGACGATCTTGCAGTGGCGGCACATCTTTTTCACAGAGGCGCGGACTTTCATCTTTCTCTCCTAAACCAAGCGTATCGATCAGCGGGGCACGCCCGTGCCGCCGATACCCTTCAAATTCGCTTTTTTCATCAGCCCTTCGTACTGGTGCGACATCACATGCGCCTGCACCTGGGCCATAAAATCCATCACGACCACCACCACGATCAACAACGAGGTGCCGCCAAAGTAGAAAGGCACATTCCATCCGACGATCAGGAATTCGGGCATCAAACAGACCAGCGTGATGTAGATTGCGCCCGCCAGGGTGAGCCGGGACATGACCTGGTCGATATAGCGCGCGGTCTGCTCGCCCGGACGAATACCAGGGATGAAAGCGCCGGACCGTTTCAAATTGTCCGCCGTGTCCTTGGAGTTGAAAACCAGAGCCGTGTAGAAGAAACAGAAGAATATGATCGCCGCAGCATACATCGCCACATAGATCGGTTCTCCTGGCGACAGCTTGGCGACGATGTCCTGCAGCCAGCGCATATCCTCGTTCGTGCCCGCCCACTGCGCCAGCGTGGTTGGGAAAAGGATGATGCTCGAGGCGAAGATCGGTGGGATCACGCCGGCCATGTTGAGCTTCAGCGGCAGGTGGCTGCTCTGCGCTGCGTACATCTTGCGGCCCTGCTGGCGTTTGGCATAGTTCACGGTGATCCGGCGCTGGCCACGCTCGACGAAAACGACGAAACCCGTCACCGCGATTGCCAGCACGAACAGGAACAGGGCGAACAGCGCATTCATCTCGCCGTTGCTGACCAGTTCCACGACGGAACCGAAGGCGGCTGGCAACCCGGCAACGATCCCCGCGAAGATGATCATCGAAATGCCGTTGCCGAGCCCGCGTTCGGTAATCTGCTCGCCCAGCCACATCAGAAACATCGTGCCCGTGACCAGCGAAACAGTGGCGGTGAAGACAAAACCGGGTCCGCTGTTCACCACCAGTCCTTCGCCGAACTGCCCCTGCAGCGCAATCGAGATGCCGATCGCCTGGAAGGTCGCGAGCACCAGAGTCCCGTAACGGGTGTACTGCGTAATCTTGCGGCGCCCGGCCTCGCCCTCTTTCTTCAGCTGCTCCAGCTTCGGGATCACCGCGGTCATTAGTTGCACGATGATGGAAGCGGAGATGTAGGGCATTATCCCTAGCGCGAAAAGACTCGCGCGGCTCAGCGCGCCGCCCGAAAACATGTTGAACATGTCCAGAATGGTGCCTTGCTGCTGGTCGAACAGCGCGGCCAATCCCGCCGGGTTGATCCCCGGCACCGGGATGAAGGTCCCGATGCGGTAGACAATCAGCGCGCCAAGCAGAAACAGCAGCCGTTGGCGCAGCTCCGTGAGGCGCCCCAACTGCATACCGCCAGCACTCGCGGGGTTCAGTGCCATGGCCTGCGCTTAATCCTCGACCTTGCCGCCGGCCGCTTCGATGGCGGCGCGCGCACCCTTGCTTACCCCTATTCCGCGGACTGTGACCGCTCGGCTGATGCTGCCGGAGAGGATGACCTTGGCGCGGGTTTTCGACATGGGAAGGACGTCTGCACGGTGCAGCGCGTCGATATCCACGACATCGCCTTCAACCTTGGCGATATCGTTCAGCCGCAGCTCGCCGGTGGCACGTGCAAGCCGCGAGCGAAAACCCACTTTGGGAAGACGGCGTTGTAGCGGCATCTGTCCGCCCTCGAAACCGGTCTTGTGAAAACCGCCGGCACGCGCCTTTTGGCCCTTGTGGCCTCGCCCAGCGGTCTTGCCGAGGCCGCTGCCGATACCCCGGCCAACGCGCTTGCGGTTGGTTTTGCTGCCGTTGGCAGGCTTGAGCGTATTCAGGCGCATGTCATGCTGTCTCCACTACCTGGACCATGTAGGCAACCTTGTTGACCATGCCGCGCGTGGCTGGCGTATCCTCGACTTCCACCACTTGGTGTATGCGCCGCAGACCCAGCCCCCGCACACAGGCACGGTGTTTCTCCAGACGCCCGTGTACGCTGCGCACCAGTTTGACCTTCATCGTCTTTTTCTCGGCCATGTCGGCTTACCCCAGGATCTCTTCGACGGTCTTGCCGCGCTTGGCCGCCACATACTCGGGATCGTCCATGTTCATTAGGCCGTTCATGGTAGCGCGCACTACATTGATCGCATTGTTGGTACCTATGCACTTGGAAAGCACGTCCCGCACCCCAACGACCTCCAGGATGGCACGCATGGCGCCGCCGGCGATGATGCCGGTGCCCTCGGAGGCGGGCTGCATGTAGACCTTGGCGGCGCCATGGCGGCCCACCAAGGGGTATTGCAGGGTGCCGTTCTTCAATTTTATCGCCTTCATGTTGCGCCGCGCCATGTCCATCGCTTTTTGGATCGCGATCGGCACTTCCTTCGCCTTCCCGGTGCCAAAACCGACCTTGCCGTTGCCGTCGCCGACCACGACCAGCGCGGCAAAACCGAAGACGCGACCGCCTTTGACCACCTTGGCCACCCGATTGACGCCGATGAGCTTTTCGAGCAGATCGTCACCGGAAGGTTTCGTTTCGTAATTCGCCATCTATTGAGACCCCTTAGAACTCAAGCCCGGCTTCGCGGGCCGCGTCGGCGAGGGCCTTCACCCGGCCGTGGTAACGGAAGCCCGAGCGATCGAACGCGACGCGTTCGACACCCTTGGCCTTGGCACGCTCTGCGACGAAACGACCGACCACTGCCGCGGCGGCTGCGTTGCCGCTCGGGCCCTGTAAATCGGCGGCAACCGATTTGTCGACGGTCGACGCCGCAGCGACTACCGCGTCGCCGCTGGGTGCGATGACCTGCGCGTAAATGTGACGCGGCGTGCGGTGAATAGTCAGGCGGTGCACGCCTAACTCGCGGATTTTGGCCCGCGCACGGCGGGCGCGTCGAATACGGGACGCTTTCTTGTCCATCGTCTGACCCCTTATTTCTTCTTCGCTTCTTTGCGAACGATGCGCTCGTCCGCGTAGCGAACGCCTTTGCCTTTGTACGGTTCCGGCGGGCGGAAGGCGCGGATCTCCGCGGCCACTTGGCCGACGCGCTGCTTATCGCTGCCGGCAACCACGATCTCGGTCTGCGACGGCGTGTCGATGGTGACGCCCTCCGGCGTCGCGTAGTCAATCGGGTGCGAAAACCCAAGGTTCAGGTTCAGCGTCTTGCCTTTCGACTGGGCGCGATAACCGACACCGACCAGTTGCAGCTTCTTTTCGAACCCTTGGCCGCAACCATGGACCATGTTGCCCAACAGCGCGCGCATGGTGCCGGCCATAGCCCAGGCCGAATCTTCTGCCGGTGCTACGCTGATTACCCCGTCTTCCAGTTTCACCGAAACAGACGGGTGCACCTTCAGCGCAAGAGAGCCCTTGCTCCCCTTCACGCTTACGTCCTGGCCGTCGATCTTGATGTCGACGCCCTTCGGCACACTGATGGGTGCTTTGGCGATACGAGACATGACAGTACTCCCCGTCAGGCTACAAAGGCGATGACCTCGCCACCGTGGCCCTGCTTGCGGGCCTCCCGGTCGGTCATGACGCCTTTGGAGGTGGAAACAATGGCTATGCCGAGCCCACCCCGGACCTTCGGCAACTCTTCCCGGCTCTTGTAGATGCGCAGGCCGGGGCGACTGACCCGTTTGACATAGTCGATGACGGGGGAGCCCTGAAAATATTTCAGTGTGATGTCGATTGCCGGCTTGCCATCCAGCTCAGCGGCGGCGAAGTCTTTGATATAACCTTCGTCCTTGAGGACTTGGGCGACCGCGGCTTTTTGTTTCGACATCGGCATCCGGACGGACACCTTCCCAGCAGCCTGGCCGTTGCGGATGCGAGTCAGCATATCCGCAATCGGATCTGACATGCTCATAATGGAACTCCTTTTGGTCAGACCACTCTTGCCGAGTGCGATACCGGTTTCACGACGATTACCCCCAGTCGAGGGAGCCGCGTATTGTAGTAAAACTTCAGCGTGAAAGCTAGCCTGAAAATCTCACCGCCCACCACTCCGCGCACCCCGCCATAGCGGCGTCTCGGTGCCCTTGTTACGAAAAACGGTCAGAGTTGCAGGCTAGTCTGGTGCTACCAGCTGGCCTTCTTCAATCCAGGGACGTCGCCGCGCATCGCGGCCTCGCGCAGCTTGTTGCGACACAGGCCAAACTTTCGGTAAACGCCATGCGGCCTGCCAGACGCCCTGCAGCGCCGTTGCTGACGCGCCGGACTAGCGTCACGCGGCAGCTTTTGCAGTGCAGCCATAGCGGCATCGATCTCTTCCGCCGACTTCGTTCGATCGTTGATGACCGCCTTCAGTTCAGCGCGCTTATTGGCGTACTTGGCCACCGTCTTTGTCCGCTTCACCTCGCGGGCCCACATGCTCTTTTTTGCCATGACTCTCTGCCGGGTTACTTGAACGGAAAATTAAAGCCGTCGAGCAGTGCCCGACACTCATCGTCATTCTTTGCCGTGGTCGTAATGGTGATATCCAGACCACGCAAGGCATCGATTTTGTCGTACTCGACCTCGGGGAAAATGATCTGCTCTTTCACGCCCATGCTGTAGTTGCCCATGCCATCGAACGACTTTGCGCTAACGCCGCGAAAATCACGAATTCGGGGAATCGCTATATTGATCAGTCGGTCGAGGAATTCATACATGCGCTCACGGCGCAGCGTTACCTTGCAACCAATCGGCCAGCCGTCACGGATTTTGAAACCGGCCACCGACTTCTTCGCCTTGGTGATAATCGGCTTCTGTCCGGCGATCTTGGTCATGTCTCCGACCGCGAACTCCATGACCTTCTTGTCGCCCACGGCTTCGCCAACACCCATATTCAGCGTGATTTTTTCGATCCGTGGCACCTGCATGACGGTGCTATACCCGAATTTTTCCATCAACTGGGGAATGACGGATTCTTTAAAGTGTTCCTGGAGCCTTGCCATTCCTATCGCCTCAGACGTCAACGACTTCGCCGTTTGACTTGTAAACACGCACCTTCCGACCGTCATCGAGGGTCTTGAAGCCCACGCGATCGCCCTGGTTGGTGCTGGGGTTGAAAAGGGCCACATTCGACACGTGCAGCGGCATTTCCTTATCGATAATGCCGCCCTGTTCGCCCTTGTTCGGGTTCGGTTTCACGTGTTTTCTCGCCAAATTGATGTTTTCCACGACTACACGGTCTTCGGCGACGCGCAACACTGTGCCTCGCTTGCCCTTGTCTTTACCGGCCACCACGATGACGTCGTCGCCTTTACGGATCTTGCTTGCCATCTTTGCCTACCTCAAAGCACTTCAGGTGCGAGTGAGATGATCTTCATGAAGCGCTCGCTGCGCAGCTCGCGGGTCACCGGCCCGAAGATGCGGGTGCCGATCGGCTCGAGCTTGGCGTTGAGCAGCACGGCCGCATTGCCGTCGAAACGGATCAGCGACCCGTCCGGCCGCCGGACGCCCTTTCGCGTACGCACTACGACAGCGTTAAACACGTCGCCCTTCTTGACCTTGCCTCGCGGGTTAGCATCTTTGATCGACACCTTGATGACGTCCCCAATTCCGGCGTAGCGCCGATGGGAGCCGCCCAGCACTTTGATGCATTGAACGCGACGTGCGCCACTGTTGTCGGCGACGTTCAGCAAAGACTGCATCTGGATCATGACCCTAACTCCACCAAAATTGACTGCTTGAATTTCTTTCTTAAATCAGCTCGCGCGTTCGATCAGCTTGATGAAACGCCAGGTCTTGGTCTTCGACAAAGGACGGCACTGCTCGACCACGACCACGTCGCCCGTCTTGCACTCGTTGTTCTCGTCGTGGGCATGGACCTTGGTGGACTTGCGGACGAACTTTCCGTAAAGCGGGTGCTTGACGAAGCGATCGATCACAACCGTGATGCTCTTGTCCATCTTGTCGCTCACAACGCGCCCCTGCAGGGTGCGATTCTCTGCGGTTTGCTCGGTCATGCTTCACCTGCCTGGCGCATTTCATTCAACACTGTCTTCACGCGCGCGATATTGCGCCGCGCGTCTTTCATCAGGTGCGGCCGGGAAAACTGACCGGTACCGCGCTGCATGCGCAAATTAAACTGTTCTTTCAGCAAGTCTTGCAGGGCTTTGCGCAGCTCTGCCTCTGATTGCCCCCGAAGTTCTGACGCTTTCATCACAGGATCATCCGTTTCACAAATGCGGTCTGCACCGGAAGCTTGGCTGCCGCAAGCGCGAAGGCTTCGCGGGCCAAGTCCTCGTTCACACCCTCGATCTCATACAGCATCCGGCCAGGCTGAACCTGGGCAACCCAGTACTCGACATTGCCCTTGCCCTTGCCCATTCGCACTTCGAGCGGTTTCTTCGAGACCGGCTTGTCAGGGAACACCCGGATCCAGAGCTTGCCGCCGCGCTTTACCGTACGCGTAATGGTCCGCCGGGCTGCTTCGATCTGACGCGCAGTCAGACGGCCGCGGCCGGTGGCTTTCAACCCGAACTCGCCGAAGCTGACTCGGTTGCCGGATTGCGCCAGGCCGCGGTTACGGCCCTTCATCTGTTTCCGAAACTTGGTACGTTTAGGCTGCAGCATTGATTACCCTACCCTCGCGGTGCGCCTTTGGACGGCGCCGACGCTTCCTGTTCTTCTACGCGGTCGCCGAAGACCTCGCCCTTGAAGATCCAGGTTTTTACCCCGATGATCCCGTAGGTGGTTTGTGCCTCGGCGAAGCCATAATCGATATCGGCGCGCAAAGTGTGCAGCGGTACGCGGCCTTCGCGATACCACTCACTGCGCGCGATCTCCGCGCCGTTTAGCCGACCGGCGATATTGACCTTGATCCCTTGGGCACCCAGACGCATCGAGTTCTGCACTGCACGCTTCATCGCGCGACGGAACATAATGCGGCGCTCGAGCTGCTGCGCGATGCTTTCCGCCACCAACTGTGCGTCCAGCTCGGGTTTGCGGATCTCTTCGATGCTGATGTGCACGGGAATCCCCATGCGCGCCGCAACCTCTTTGCGCAGCGCATCGATGTCTTCGCCCTTCTTACCGATCACCAGGCCTGGTCGTGCGGTGTGAATGGTGATGTGCGCGTTCTTCGCAGGCCGATCGATCTGGATTCGACTGACAGAGGCCTGACGCAGCTTCTTCTTCAGAAAATCACGCACTTCAAGATCTGTATTGAGAAGATCCGCGTAATCCTTGCTGTCGGCGTACCACTTCGATGTCCACTCAGAGACGATGCCAAGGCGAATGCCGGTTGGATGTACTTTTTGACCCATAATTTTCTGCCCGTTTACTCGTCCGCTACTGTGACGGTGATGTGACTGGTGCGCTTGAGAATTCGCGCCGCACGTCCCTTGGCACGCGCACGGATGCGCTTCATGGTTGGACCCTCGTCCACGCACACTGCCTTCACCTTTAGTTCATCGACGTCAGCGCCTTCATTGTTCTCCGCGTTCGCGACCGCAGAATCCAGCACCTTCTTCATCATCGCGGCGCCCTTCTTGTTGCTGAATGACAACACGTTGAGCGCCTGCTCGACGGGAAGACCACGAATCTGGTCAGCAACCAAGCGGCTCTTTTGAGGCGAGATACGCGCAAAGCGCAATTTTGCGACGGCCTGCATGATTCTCTCCTTAACGCGACTTCTTATCCGCGACGTGACCGCGGTAGTTCCGCGTCAGCGCAAACTCACCCAATTTGTGTCCGACCATATTCTCGGAAACCAGCACCGGGACATGTTGCTTGCCGTTGTGCACCGCGATGGTCAGCCCGACCATGTCGGGGCTGACCATGGAGCGACGCGACCAGGTCTTGATGGGGCGGCGGTCATTGCTCGCACGCGCAGCATCCACCTTTTTCTGCAGATGGAGATCGATAAATGGTCCCTTCCGGATTGAACGTGGCATAGCCTTACTCGCCTCTCACCTAGTTACTTACGACGACGGTCGCGCACAATGAATTTATCGGTGCGCTTGTTGGAGCGCGTCTTGAAACCTTTCGTCGGCGTACCCCAAGGACTGACCGGGTGGCGACCACCGGACGTGCGCCCTTCGCCGCCGCCATGCGGGTGATCTACCGGGTTCATTACGACACCGCGCACGGTCGGACGAACACCACGCCAGCGGCTGGCACCCGCTTTTCCCAGCTTGCGCAGGTTATGTTCTGAGTTACTCGCAGCGCCAAGGGTGGCACGGCAGTCCGCATGAACTTTCCGCATCTCGCCGGAGCGAAGACGCAGGGTCGCGTAGTCCCCTTCGCGCGCGATCAGCTGCGCCGAGGCACCGGCGCTGCGGGCCAGCTGCGCGCCCTTTCCGATCTTGAGCTCGACACAGTGCAGCGTACTGCCGACCGGGATATTGCGCAGCGCCATGCAATTGCCGACGGATATCGGCGCATCCAAGCCCGATCGAATCTCGCTTCCGGGGCGAACGCCGGCCGGTGCGATGATGTAACGCCGTTCGCCGTCCGCATATTTGATCAATGCGATATGCGCGGTCCGGTTTGGATCGTATTCCAGCCGCTCAACGATCCCTGGCACACCATCCTTGTCGCGCTTGAAGTCGATGATGCGATAGCGCTGTTTGTGACCACCGCCCTTGTGTCGTGTGGTTACGCGCCCGCCATTGTTGCGACCGCCGGTCTTGCTCTTCTGAGAGACCAGCGGCGAATGCGGCTCACCCTTGTGCAGCCCTTCGCTCTTGACCTTGACGACGTGACGACGACCTGGTGATGTCGGTTTTGTCTTGACGATTGCCATTGCTTTGTCCGTTGCCTATACCGCAGCCGCCGTCAGGCGCCACCGGCGAAATCAATATCGTGACCTTTCTGGAGACGCACGTATGCCTTCTTCCAGCTATAGCGCTTGCCCATCACGCCACCAAAGCGCTTCTGCTTACCCTTGACGTTGATCGTACGCACCTGGTCGACTTTCACGTCGAACATGAGCTCCACCGCCTTCGCAATCTCTGGTTTGGTTGCATCCGTGGTCACCCGAAAAGCAAACTGGTTGCCGCTGTCGGCCGCCAGTGAACTCTTCTCGGATACGACTGGGCTCAGTAGAATGCTCATTAAACGCGCGGTGCTCATGCCAGCTTCTCCTCTAGTGCTTTGAGGGCGCCCGAAGTAATAACCACTTTGTCGAAACCTATCAGGCTGATCGGATCCAGCTCCGCGAGCGTGCGCGCATCCACCTGGTAGAGATTGCGACTGGCTAACAGCAAATTCTCGTCGAAGGACTCCGTTACGATCAGCGCATCGTTGGCGCCGAGCTCGGCCAGCTTCCCGACCAGCTCCTTGGTCTTTGGCGCAGAGACACTGAAGGTGTCGACAACGACCAGGCGCGCCTGACGAACCAACTCGGAGAGAATCGAGCGCAGCGCGCCGCGATACATCTTGCGATTGACTTTCTGCTCATAGCTGCGTGGCTGCGCAGCGAAGGTCACGCCACCGGAGCGCATTATCGGACTGCGGATGGTGCCCTGGCGAGCGCGCCCGGTGCCCTTTTGCCGAAACGGCTTAGCACCGCCGCCGCTGACGGCCGAGCGGTTCTTCTGCGCCTTGGTGCCGGCGCGAGCGGCCGCCATATAGGCAACCACGACTTGATGCACCAGCGACTCTTTGTATTCGGCGCCGAACACCGCATCAGAGACCTGGATAGTGGAACCACCTTGTACGCTAAGGTCCATGTTCTCAGCCCTTATTCTTCAGCTTGATCGCGGGTGTGATCACGACGTCGCCACCGCGCGCGCCCGCCACGGCGCCCTTGACCAAAATGAGGTTACGTGAAGGATCGACGCGCACCACTTCGATATTCTGGGTGGTGACGCGCGCGGCCCCCATGTGACCCGCCATCTTCTTCCCCTTGAAGACCCGGCCAGGGGTCTGACATTGACCGATCGAGCCCGGCGCGCGGTGCGACAGCGAGTTGCCGTGGGTGGCGTCCTGGGTGCGGAAGTTGTGGCGTTTGACGCCGCCCTGAAATCCTTTGCCCTTGCTGACGCCGCGCACGTCCACCTTCTGGCCCGCCTCGAAAATGGACGCATCGATCTCGGCACCCAGCTCGGGAACGTCGCCACTGTGATCATCAAGGCGGAATTCCCAAAGCCCCCGCCCTGCTTCGACACCTGCTTTGGCGTAGTGCCCGGCCGACGGCTTGTTCACACGCGAAGACTTCTTGTTTCCGACAGTCACCTGAATCGCGCTATACCCGTCGGTCTCCGGTACGCGTACCTGTGTTACGCGATTCGGCTCAACCTCGATGACAGTCACCGGTATGGATACACCTTCGTCGGTGAATACCCGGGTCATGCCCGCCTTTCGGCCTACGATTCCAATCGCCATCTCTACTAACCTCAGTTGAGCTTGATCTGCACGTCGACGCCGGCCGCCAGATCCAGCTTCATCAATGCATCGACCGTCTTGTCGGTCGGGTCGACGATATCCATCAGGCGTTTGTGCGTGCGGATCTCGTACTGGTCACGCGCGTCTTTGTTGACATGCGGCGAAATCAGCACGGTGAAACGCTCCTTCTTGGTCGGCAACGGGATCGGGCCAAGCACCTGGGCGCCAGTCCGCTTGGCGGTGTCGACGATCTCGCGCGCCGATTGGTCAATCAACCGATGATCGAAGGATTTCAGACGGATTCGAATACGCTGGCTTGACATTGATTTCACTCGATAACCTTGGCGACGACACCGGCGCCGACGGTGCGGCCACCCTCGCGGATCGCAAAGCGCAGACCCTCGTCCATCGCGATCGGCGCAATCAGCTTCACCGTCATCTTCACGTTGTCGCCCGG
>JBATKF010000309.1:0-3198 GCA_049669185.1 Sedimenticolaceae bacterium
CTCTAGTGCTACGAAATTTGTCGACAGGTGACTGCGCACCAGGGCTTTCGCCGGGAGGGTGGTGGGCGCCAGCGGCACTCGCCCGGAGGGCAAATCAGGCTTTCGGCCATTCCCAGGGATGCCGGTCGATCCAGTGTCGGGGGCAGTTCACGTGCTTCCTGAAGCCAAACCCCTCGTGGGCACTTTGCCCCGCTCGCCGGTGAACGTTGTTCCTGCGACACCGAAACGACGGTATAAATGGGGTATGAAATGAGCGCCGCTGAAAATACCCCCAGCGGCGAACAGCGAACCGCCGCTAACGCTCGGCGATCAGGCAACACTGCTCTTCACTAGACGACATTCGGCGAACTTGTTTCGTGGCGGGCATCGCATCCACGTCATCAGCTCAAAATAGTCTACCGAACCAGGGAACCGTTCGGTACCTTCGATCAGGTTGCAGCCGGTGCCACAGAAAAGCACTAAAATGGCAACCAATGAATCAAACTGCCCAGGTGGCCCTATGGCGCAAATAAACGACATCACCGAGGAACTGCACAAAGAGATCGAAGCGGTACCGGAGGAAGACCGGGCACTGCTGTTGCGCATCGTGCGATCGTTTAGGGAAGGTGTCGTCACCGAGCCTTGGTTCGAAGAAGCCGTGCGCGAAGGCATCCGCGATGCGGACGCAGGCCATCTGATCGATCATGCTGAAGTGAAAGCCAAATGGCAGGCAAAACGTGCAGCTCAAATGGACTGACTTGGCGTTAGCCGACCTCGATCACATTGAGACGTACATCGCTGCAGACAACAGTCCTCTCGTTGCGATCGACGTCGTCCTTCGAATAATGGACACAGTAGACGTCATCCTTCCTGAACCTCCCAAGGCTGGCCGTATCGGACGCGTTGAAAACACGCGAGAACTGGTGATCGATGGCCACGCCTTTTCTAGTGATCTATCGCATCACTCAAGCTGTAGAACTCTCCCCCCGCGGCAGAATAGTTGTCGCCTCAATAGCTCTGTAATCTAAGGGGGCGAAGAGGTGACGAAATGGCAAGATATGGACAAGCATTCAAGGACCGCGCAGTGGCGCGACTGTTGCCGCCGGAGAGTTCCCCGGTGGATAAGGTTTCACGCGAGATTGGTGTGAGTGTGGCGACGCTGGAGCGTTGGCGCGCTGAAGCATTATCACTGCCGGGTGGTAAGCGCATCTGGACGGCCGCAGCGCGTATGGAGGCGGTGATCGTAACCGCTTCCCTGGATGACGAGGCGAAGAGCGCCTGGTGCCGTGAGAAGGGTCTGTACCCGAGCGAGTTGGAGATCTGGCGACAGGGCGCCACGGCAGCACTGGCCGAACCGGAAGAGGCGCGAGCCAGTCCGCAGCAGACGCGTCAGGCCAAAAAGCGAATCAAAGAGCTGGAGCGTGAGCTCAAGCGCAAGGACAAGGCGCTGGCCGAGACAGCGGCCTTACTGGTGCTGTCAAAAAAGCTCTCGGCGATCTACGGGGAGGGCGCGGACGAATGATCCGTCTGGAAGATCGCCAAGTCATCGCCCAGGCGGTGGAGCAAGCCCATAAGGCCGGTGCACGGTTGAAGCCGGCGTGTGAGTTGACCGGCATCACGGTGCGTACCCTGCAGCGGTGGAAGTCCGCGGAGGGTCTGGTGCATGGCGACAGGCGGCCTGAGGTCGTCCGCGAGACACCGGCCCATGCCCTGTCAGAGGCAGAGCGTGCACGTCTGCTGCAGGTGGCCAATGAGCCGCGCTTTGCGGATGTACCGCCTGCGCGCATCGTGCCGATGCTGGCTGACGAGGGCATCTACCTGGCCTCGGAGTCGAGTTTCCATCGGGTACTGCGTGCCGCGGGCCAGAGTGGCCATCGCGGCCGCGCCAAGGCGCCACAGGCCACCCGGCCGCCGAGCACGCACGTGGCGACGGCGCCGAATCAGGTCTGGTGCTGGGACATGACGTTTCTGCCGTCCGTGGTGACTGGGGGCTGGTTTTATTTGTACCTGATCCTGGACCTGTACAGCCGCAAGATCGTCGGCTGGGAGGTGCACGACAGTGACAGTGCCGATCACGCCGCACACCTGGTGCGCCGCACAGCGCTGGCCGAAGGGATCCACAGGACCCTGGAGAAGCCGGTGCTGCACGGTGACAACGGCGCCACGCTGAAGGCGACCACGGTGCTGGCCATGCTGCACTGGCTGGGCATCAAGCCCTCGTATTCTCGCCCACGGGTGTCGGATGACAATGCCTATGCCGAGTCATTGTTTCGTACTGCCAAGTACCGACCGGAGTTCCCTGCCAAGGGCTTTGCCAGTCTGGAAGAGGCGCGCGCCTGGGGTGCCAGGTTCGTCCAGTGGTACAACGTCACACATCGCCACAGCGGCATCGGCTATGTCACGCCGGCGCAGCGCCATGCCGGTGAGGACCATGATGTATTGGCTGCTCGCCATGCGCTTTACACGCAGGCCCGTGCTGCCAATCCACGGCGTTGGTCGGGTGCGACGAGAGACTGGACACCGCGTGGTGCAGTGACACTCAATCCCGAACGAGACATGGTGATCGATGCCGCGATCGTCAGTCAGAATAAACAGACAGGAACCGCATGATTCAGGCGACAACTACCTTGACGCGCGCCGCTCTTGCGGGTACTGCATGGCGCGCAACAATGGCCGCCTGCCGACCGGAAATATTGAATTGAATGAGTATCATTCGAATCGCCATCAGATCCTATCAGCCAGATCGGCTATCGCCAGGTAACAATTCCTAACATGGGTGGCTGGGGGTATTTTCGGGGGTACATTTGGCGTTTCGCAATTTAGTGCTCTGATTTATAAGGCCATGTGATTGTCGCCGCCTCCACCAGATGACTCCGGATAGGCCGTGATATATCACGGCCTTTTTCTATCCTAAAACCAATAGGTTACGAATCGCTTGTGGGAAATCTCAGTCACTAACGTGATCCGTGTTCTTGCATCAAGCTCTTTGCCAGTTCACATGTTTACTTCCGCAAGAACCCGTAACACCGAATAAGACCTACCGAGCACGGCCTCCGTTGCTGGCAAAATCACTAAGCCATGTACTGGGCGAAATCACCGAGCTTCGTTTCGGAGGATTTTCAAGCAGCAAGCGATCACCAGTGACCAGAATGCTCCCCGAGTAGGCGTTCAACAGGGCCCAAAGATGGTCGTCGCCCCGGTCGGGCGCAGGAGAACCCG
>JBATKF010000310.1:0-3953 GCA_049669185.1 Sedimenticolaceae bacterium
ATTCGGTACTTTAGCTACGCCAACGGAAAACCGCTTGCATCGCAACAATTGACGGTGCGCTGAAGGCCCGAATCTTGGCGCTACAGTCGAGCATAGCTCGATCAGCCCTATGACCTGGCTATGCGACCAAAGGCATTTCACGACATAACGCCATTGGCCCGAACCGCCGCGAAAATCGTAGCGACCCACTCGCTTCTCTCCGGCAAACCTAACCTCCTGATTTGCGCAGGCCTTTGGTTTTGCCCGAAACTGAACTCACTAATTTCTTTAACTTTTGGAAGGCTAACCCCTTGAGCCACCGTCCCAGGAAAAGGTTCGGCCAGAACTTTCTGCACGATCAGGCTGTGATCGGGCACATCCTGAACCATGTCGATCCTCAGCAGGGACAGCACCTGGTCGAGATCGGCCCGGGTCAGGGTGCGCTGACGTGCGGGCTTTTGCAGCGTGCTGGTGAGATCGACGCGATCGAACTCGACCGCGATCTGCTCGACCCACTCAAACGGATGTGCGGGCCGCTTGGTACCCTGCATCTGCACAATGCAGATGCACTCAGGTTTGATTTTCGTGCGCTGTGCACCGACGACCGGCCACTGCGTTTGGTCGGCAATCTGCCGTACAACATCTCGACACCGCTGCTGTTTCATCTGCTCGAACAGGCGGACGTGATCGAAGACATGCATTTCATGCTTCAAAAGGAGGTGGTCGACCGTATGGCCGCGGCGCCGGGTTCGAAGGCCTTTGGACGCCTGTCGGTGATGCTGCAGGTCAGCTGCGAGGTCACTTCCCTGTTCGTCATCGGCCCGCATTCGTTCGATCCGCCGCCCAAGGTCGACTCGAGCGTCGTGCGCCTGCGTCCGCTGGCCGATCCCCTGGTCGCGGCGGACCACATGGCCGCGTTTGGCTCGCTGATCGGCAAGGCGTTCGCGCACCGGCGCAAGACCCTGCGCAACAACCTGAAGGGCGTGCTTGACGCCGAACAGATCGCCGCGCTCGACATCGATCCCGGCGTGCGCGCCGAATCACTCACGGTGCACGACCTGATCCGCCTGCACCAGGCCGTCGAACGCAGCCCGACCTGAACGTTTCGACGCACTGCCGGCAAGGGTCTTCGGCGGCTGCGAGCCGTGGCAACACGTGTCTTGACCTGCCCATGGCGATCCTGGTCTAAACTCTTGAGAGCTGCGGCAATTTCCCTCTGCCTGGTTGACGATCAGAGTCCAAAACAAGACCGCAATGCTCGCTTTTCTTTTTGACATGTCACGGATGATTCCCGACCCGATGGCAAAGTGAGACAAGGAGTAGCCGGAGATGAACCCCAAACACAAAGACGCCCTGTGCCGTTACCGAAACCTGATGCAGACCGTAGTGATTGCCGCCGCGTTCCTGGCTGGCCCGTGGTCACTCGCCGCGAAGACCATGCCGAATGCCTGCCCGATCGATGGCTGTGTCGTAACGATTACCGGCATCGCGAAGGCCGGTGATGAGCTCGAGCTGACGTTCGACTCCAACTTCATGCCCGACGTCTCGAAAAATCATTTTCACGTCTGGTGGGGCGAGCTGTACACGGTACAGCAGGTCGGTCGTAATGCGCAGAGTACCTTCGGCGTCGAAAAGGGACGCTGGCACAGGCACGACGACTATCCCAAATACGTGACTACCAACGCCGCATCGACCACCATGCGCAATGGTGCGACCACGATCTGCGTCACCGCGGCCGACCGCGGGCACAATGTCCTCGATGACAAGCTTTACCACTGCGTCGATGCGAGCACCCATCTGAACTGACCGCCTGCCCATGACACTCCCGCGTTTCGTCGGCCGCTACGAGGTACGCGAGGAAATAGCCCGAGGCGGATTTGCCGTCGTCGTCAAGGCATGGGACGAGGAACTGGATTGCCTCGTCGCCCTAAAGATCCTGCACGAATCGCTCGCCGACGACGCCCGGATCGAGCGGCGCTTCGTGCAGGAGGCGCGCCTGCTGCGCCGGGTAAGCTCGCCCAACGTCATCACCGTGCACGACGTGGGGCGACTGAACGATGGTCGCCCCTACTTCGTCCTCGACTACGCCGACCGTGGCACCCTGCGAATGCGACTGGACGCCCCCGGGCTAAAGCGCCCGCTGGGCAGCCGCTGTCTGCTGCCACTGGTCGAGGCGATCGCCGAGGGGCTCAAGGCCATCCATCAGGCCGGGCTCGTACATCGCGACATCAAACCGGAAAACATCTTCTTCCAGAAGACACGCAACCTGGTTGCCGGCGCCGCCAATCCGCTTGCCACCGGCCACGCGGACGACAGCGAATGCGGACTGGTTGCGCCCGACGAGCGGGTTCTGGTCGGCGACCTCGGCATCGCCAAGGATGTCGTCCGTGACGGCAATTTTCCCACCATCATCGGCGGCAGCCCCCTGTATCTCGCCCCTGAACAGAACGACGCCTCGGCCGAGATCACCGCGGCGGCCGATGTATATGCCGCGACCGCTGTACTCTGGCATGCCATCACCGGAAAGCCGCCACCCACGCCGGACAGGCTCGACGATCAGCTCACCGCGCTGGACCCTGCATGGCTGGATGTGATGAAGCAGGGACTCGCGGTCGACCCTGCGGTCCGCCACCCGGACATGGATGCCTGGCGCAACGCCGTGCACCGGGCGCTCGAGCACACGGTTGACGACAGCCGGGCATTCAGCGTCACGCGCGATAGCGTGTGTCCGTACAAAGGTCTGGCCGCCTACCAACCGGATGATGCGCGTTTCTTTTGCGGCCGCGAGGCGCTGATCGACGAACTGGTGCGCCGCGTCCAACTGCACCAGGTGCTGGTGGTCGGCGGCCCCAGCGGCAGCGGCAAATCGTCGCTGGTCAGGGCCGGGTTGCTGCCGACGTTGCGCGACGGCGTGCTGCCGGGCAGCGAGCACTGGAATGTCATCGTCTTGACCCCCGGGCGCGACCCGCTGCGCGAGCTCTGTGCCGCGCTCGGCGTGTCTGCAGAACAGCGGCTCTCATCTTCCGATGACGGCGGTCTCGAGCAGGATTCGGCGAGGGTCCGCGATCTGGTGGATTCCTGCGGCCTGAACGAACGCGATACGCTGATCTTCGTCGACCAATTCGAGGAGCTGTTCACCCTGGCGCAACCTGAACAGCGTGCGGGTTTCTTCGCCATCCTCTCGGCCGTGACCGATCTCGCTCACAGCCGGGTCAAGCTGGTCATCGCGGTGCGCGCCGATTTCTATGGTGCCTGTGCCCAGGTACCCTGGCTGGCGGGCAGGATCACCAACAACCAGGTGCTGGTCGGGCCGATGACACGCACCGAGCTGCGGCGGGCGATCGCAGAACCGGCACGTCTGGCCGGCCTGTACCTTGAGCAGGGCCTGGTCGAGGCGATCCTCGAGGAGGCCGGATCGGAGGCGGGTTCGCTGCCGTTGATGTCGCATGCACTGGTCGAGACCTGGGTGCGCCGGCGCGGCAACACGCTGACGCTCGAGGGTTTCCGCGCCACTGGCGGCGTGGCCGGGGCGATCAGCCAGACGGCGGATGCCACCTACAAACACAAGCTCGACGACGAGGGCCGCGAGGCGACCAAACGCCTGTTCCTGCGTCTGGTCGCCCCCAGCGAGGGCGTGCCAGAGACACGCCGCGCCCTGCCACGCGACGAGATCGGGCCCGACGAGGACGCCGCGTTGGTATCCCGCGTGGTGGAGCAGCTGACCCATGCGCGACTGCTGTCGGTCGACGACGACCGGATCCAGATCGCCCACGAGGCGCTGTTGCGCACCTGGCCAAGACTGCGCGGCTGGATCCAGGAGTCGCGGGATGACCTGCGCATGCGCGAAAAGATCTCGCACGCCGCAATCGAATGGCGTGCGGAAGGGCGCGACCCGGACCTGTTGTACCGCGGTACGCCGCTGCTGTCGGCAGTGGAATGGCGGGCACTCAACGCCGGCCAGCTCGGCCCCCTGG
>JBATKF010000311.1:0-2187 GCA_049669185.1 Sedimenticolaceae bacterium
TGGAAAAGGCGGAGCTCGATCTCGGCAACACCGTCGTCAGGGCATCGTCGAGCGGGATGATCACCGACCTGCGGGCCGATGTCGGCCAGTATGCCGGCACCGGGAATGCGGTAATGACCCTGGTCGCGATTCACGACGTTTGGATCAGCGCCGAGTTCACCGAGAACAACCTGGGTCATCTGCGTCCCGGCAGCCCGGTGGAGATCCTGTTCGATGTCCTGCCGGGAGAGGTGTTCGACGGTGAAATCCGCAGCATCGGACTGGGCGTCAGCCAAGGCCAGGCCCAACCGCCCGGCACACTGCCGACCATCCAGAACAGCCGCGACTGGCTGCGCCAATCGCAGCGCTTCCCGGTCATCATCGGCTTCGATGTGGCCCGACAACCGGCACTGCGCGGTCACTTGCGCGTCGGTGGCCAGGCATCGGTGATGGCCTATGGTGATGGACATGGACTGCTCGGCCCGTTGGCGAAGGCCTATATCCGCCTGATGAGCTGGCTGTCTTATGCCTATTGAGGCCTGATATGCCGATCGCCGCAAGACGTGTCTACCGCCTCAGCCTGACGATGGCGCTGGCATTGGCCGCCGCCTACGGTCTTGCATTGCCTTTGCCTTTTCTGGCGCCGGTGTTCGCGCTGTTGCTGACCGCCGCTCCGGGGCCACCACCCGGGCCCAAGGGCCTGTTCGGCCTGATCCTGCTCCTGGTAATCACCCTCGGCGTCGGCGTTCTGCTGATCCCGCTGCTGCAGAACTATGCGCTGACAGGCGTGTTGCTCGTCGCCGTCGGCCTGTACTTCAGCACCTATCTCACGGTCCATCGGGGCAAGGCGCTGATCGGCACGTTCCTCACCATCGGTTTTACGCTGATCTCGGCCGCCGGCACGCTCGACTTCGGTCTCGCGATCCTGGTGATCAAGGCCCTGGTACTGGGTATCGCGGTGGCCGTGGTCTGCCAATGGATCGTCTATCCCTGGTTTCCGGAGCACCAGGCCACCGCACGCGCGCGCAAGGCCGCGGCGCCCGACACGCCGCAATCCAACTGGATCGCGCTGCGCGCCGCGCTGATCGTGTTACCGGCCTATCTGCTGGCCCTGACCAATCCCGCGGCCTATCTGGCGATCATCATGAAGTCGGTATCGCTGGCGCAGCAGAGTTCGGCGGTCAGTGCGCGCGATGCCGGGCGGGAACTGCTCGGCTCCACGCTGCTCGGCGGCTGTTTCGCGAGCCTGTTTTGGCTAGCGCTGAAGATCCAGCCGAACCTGTGGATGTTCTTTCTATGGATGCTGCTGTTCGGCGTCTATTTCGCCGCCAAGATGTTCGGGGTCTTCGCCAGCCGCCTCCCCGCGTCGTTCTGGCTGAACGTAACACTGACCATGCTCATCCTGCTGGGGCCCGCGGTCGAGGACAGCGCCAACGGCAAGGATGTCTACCAGGCATTCGTGGTGCGCATGGGCCTGTTCGTGGCCGTCACGCTGTATGCCTGGCTGGCCTTGCATCTGCTGGAACAGCTGCGCATGCGGCGGCGCAGATCACGGCTCACGGCGTGCGCGCTGCCGCCTGGCGGATGACGTTGACGACCTGCTGCCAGCCCTGATCATCCCCATACAGCGACGCCAGGTGCTCGGCATGCGCGAGCGCCCGCCGATGCTCGCCTGCCTTGTACAGGGACATGGTGAGCACGTTGAGGGTCTCCTGGTCATTCGGATGCCGCTTCACCACCGCATCCCACACCGCGATTGCGCGATCGCGCTGCCCGGCGTTTTCCAGCGCAATGCCGTATACGTAGCCCAGACGCGGATTCTCAGGACCCAGGCGATACGCCTGCTGCAAGGAAAGTATGGCCTCGTCCTTGCGGCCTGCGCGGATCAGCAGCAGGCCCAGCGCATGATGAATGGAAGCCGCCTCGGGCGCCGCCTGCAGCCCCTCGCGCAGGATCCGCTCGCCGTCGGCGTCGCGGCCGAGCGCCCGGTACATATCGGCCTGGTTGACATAGGCCGGCAGGAAACGCGCATTGCGTCGGCGCGCCTGTGCGTAGTCCTCTTCGGCCTCATCCAACTGACCCTGTCGGAAGTGGAAATGCGCCAGGTTCACCCAGTGTTCGGCACGGTCGGCATTCAGCCGCTGCGCGGCCAGGTATTCGCCGAACACCTTTTCCAGGGCCGCCCGCAACGTCGGGTCGGTGACAGCC
>JBATKF010000312.1:0-10213 GCA_049669185.1 Sedimenticolaceae bacterium
GCATATGGTTATCGGTTACCTCGTAAAGTACCCTATTCCTTGCTCGATAGCACCAACCAACAGACGAAGGACAGATCGGATGCAAGCGGGCTTTCTCGACGACCAAGATCGGCTGGCAAAGCTGGACAACCCGCCGCACGCTGGATACCGCCACTGTTACGTGCGGCGGCTGCACGCAATCGGAACGGGACGACAGCCAGAGCTCGGTCCCTTATGATGCGGCGCATCGATGCCACACGCGGCGTCTCTGGTGGTGCCCCCATTCAATGATGAAACATGCGGATAGGCCGTTGAATGTTTAAGCAGCGGACCTTGTTGGCCGCCTTCTTCGCCTACCTCGCCTTCGTGGTCTACGGCAGCTTGATCCCGTTCGATCTTCGGCTGCACAGCTTTGACCTGGCACTCGAGCGCTTCGCTGAAATCCGCTGGCTGCAGCTCGGCGCAACATCCCGTGCCGACTGGGTAGCCAACCTAATCCTCTACATACCGCTCGCGTTTCTGGGATGCGCTGCCCTGGCCGGCCATGCGCGGACCGCCGCGGTCCGCGTGGTCCTAGTCATGTTTGTAGTGGCGCTATGCCTCGCTGTCGCGGTGGCCGTCGAGTTCACCCAGATCTTCTTCGCGCCGCGCACTGTCTCACTCAACGACCTGTTAGCGGAAACCCTCGGCACACTGACCGGCATTGGTCTGTGGATTGGCGCTCGTGATCGGCTGGCAAAGCTGGCCCATGCTTTTCAATTAGGCGGGCGCCAGTCAATCGCGGCAGCGATCGCCGCCTACCTCATCCTCTATCTGGCGCTGGCGTTGTTCCCCTTCGATTTTGTGATCTCGTGGGACGAGCTGGCTGCCAGGCTGCAATCCAGCAACGTCGGTTGGCTGCTCGCGGGCACTACGGCAAATTCGCTGCGCGGTATCGCGAAGCTTTTCGGCGAGGCCATCGCGATCGCACCGCTAGGTCTGTTGGCCGCACTGCTCGCAGGGCGGGTGAATCTCCGCCGGACCTTCGTTGCCGGCGCGCTGATCGGGCTGGTGCTGGAACTACTGCAGCTGCTGCTGGTCTCGGGTGTAACCCAGGGCGCCTCGGTCTTGATCCGCGGTGCCGGCCTGACGGCTGGCGCCTACGTCGGACAACAGATTCGCGAGCGCGGCCTGCTGCCGATAGCCCACTTGATACGTTGGCTCGCCCTGCCACTCTCCCCTTTTTATTTGGTCTCACTGCTTGCGGTCTCCGGCTGGTTTGCCCGAGAGATGCTGGGCACTGCGGAGGCGCTTTCCCGGTTCGATACTGTTCAACTGGTTCCATTTTACTTCCACTACTTCACGACCGAACCGGTCGCGATGGCGAGCCTGCTGGCCAACCTGCTGATGTATGCACCAATCGGACTATACGCTTGGGCCAGAAACACCATGGACCCGCGCCGCCAGCGGCTTGGCGTCTCGCTGGCAGCAACCTGGGGCGCACTCTTGGCGCTGCCGATCGAAGTCAGCAAGCTGTGGCTGGCAGGCAAGCACCCGGATTTCACCAATCTGCTAATCGGGGCCGCGGGGTCGGCGCTAAGTTATGCGCTAGCGACCTGGATGGCGCGTGCCAGCACTCAGGCCGACCAGATACCCGAAGCGCCAGCGATGGCCGCAGCGGGTACGTCCCTTGCGCCGGCTGCTATACCGGCCGGATTGTCTTCGCTCAGCCTCCCCAAAGTCGCCGCGCTGCTGGCCTTGGGGACACTGACGGGTGGGCTTGTGCTGCACCCGCTCGCCATTCCTTGGGTCGCCCCGCTGCTGATCGCCTACGCTGCCGTGCTGTGGCGCTACTCGTGGAGCTGGCTTTTGTTGCTGCCGATGCTGCTCCCGGTGCTGGACCTCGCCCCCTATGCGGGTCGCCTGCTGCTTGACGAGTTCGATCTACTGATCCTGCTGACCCTGGGCCTGGGCTATTGGCGATACATGTCACAGCCGCCTGCACCCTGGGCGAACGGCAGCTACGGAGCCGCCGCTATCCTGCTGCTGAGTGGGGTGATTGCGACCGGACTGGGGCTGCGGCCACTATTGGACGGAGCGCCGGCGTCATTAGCCAGTTCGCATTCGGCACTCGAGGGGCTCCTGGTCGGCAAGGGGCTTTTCTGGGCCCTGTTGCTTATCCCACTGCTGCGGCGCATCCCGACCGAAGAGCTGGCGCACGCCAGGCAATCACTTATTGTCGGGCTGGCCGCCGGGTTGACACTGCTAGGCATAATGGTCGCTTGGGAGCGGCACCGCTTCGTCGGCCTGGGTGATTTCGACGGCATCTTCCGTGTCACCGCCAATTTTTCCTCAATGAACAAGGGCGGCGCCTACATCGAGGCCTTCATCGCAATAAGCTTTCCGGCGCTCGTGGTCTGGACGCTGCAACAGCGCAATCTGCTAATGCGCCTTGGGGGGACCGCAGCGGTGGCGCTCGCCAGCTATGCGATGTTCGTCACCTACTCGTATGGCGGATATGCCGGGCTCGCGGTCGGGCTGACTATAGTCGCACTGACCCTCTGGCGATCGACCGGGAGAAGACGCATCCACCAGGGGCTCTGGTTCGCAGGAGTGACACTCGCCACTGCGGCCGCTGCAACGCCGGTCTTGCTTGGCAGTTTCGCCCAGGGGCGCGTTGCTCAGGCCGAAAAAGACCTCGCGTTGCGTCTGGACCATTGGCAAAATGCGATCGGCCTTATGGACCCCGGAATATTGCCTACCCTTACCGGTATGGGCTTCGGCCGTTACCCGGCGCTTTACCTGTGGCACTCCGACAGCGCTCGCATGCCCGGCAACTTCACGATCGAGCGCGAACTGGACAAGACGTTTCTGCGGCTCGGCGCAGGCGAGGCCTATTATCTCGATCAGATCGTGCACGTCGGCCGCAGCGACTTATACACGGTAGAGGCGCGGGTGCGTTTTCACGGCGCCCAGCAGCACCTAAGAGTACTCCTCTGTGAAAAGGCCCTGCTCTACTCGTTTCGGTGCAACGGGCATGAGTTGCGCAAACCCGAGCAGAGCCCCCCAGGGGAATGGCACGTGCTTACGACCGCGCTAAATACGACCGGGTTGGGCGACACTGGCCGCTGGCCGCCTCCCACGCTGAAGCTGTCCGTCGCCTCGATGGCCGCCGAGGGCGCGGTCGACATCGATAGCCTTAGCCTGCGGGACAGCGGTGCACAGCAGTTGCTGGTCAACGGCGACTTCGAAAACGGCATTGCGCACTGGCTATCTGCGACCGACCGCGACCTCGCCTGGCACATCCACCAGAGCCTGCTTGAGGTCTATTTCGCCCAGGGGCTGCTCGGCATCATCGCGGTACTTGTCGCCCTGTTCGCCGCTACTCGGATCCTGCTGCCGCGAATGAGCCGCGGCGAGCCGTTCGCCGTCGCCGTCGGTGCTGGATTCGCGGGGTTCCTCACCGTCGGTCTGCTGGGCAGCACTATGGACGCGGCACGAACCGCGTTCCTATTTTACTTTCTGGTCTTATCCTGCGGCGTTTTGACTAACTCGCAAGCCGCACGAGACGCGTCGTCTATCACTTCTCACTCTAGAGACAGGAAGAGTGCACCCCTCAGCCAACAGATCTCGCCTTGAGTTTCACGGCTGATCGTTGGAACCAAAAATAATCAAATGGCCTGATCGACTGTGCCTGTTGCCTCTTGCGTTCCTCGGTCACAGAACGCGCACGACTCTCCTGACACCCGAACAGTGGGACCGCAAACCTGATTAAGCGATAATTCCCGCCCGAATCATAGGTGTGGCAAATATCGTCCAGGCTGTTGATTCGCCAGGTTCCGACCGTTTCTCGGGGCCGGAGACTCTATTGCGGGGGGTCCACTCTTTCCCTACTTTTCAAAACTCACCATCGGTGACGTGCGTTTCGTGCCAATCAACCGTTGGACGACATCCACCCCACACACCCCATTACCCAGCTGAATGACACAGTCTCACCAAGGAAATCTTGGCGTCCAGATTCTGTCCGCGGGGTGCCGCCACATTGCGCGTGGACTCTGGTATCGAGCAATGCCATTCAAAACAGGTTGCCAAGGAGCTTCTCTCAAACTCAACAGCAAACCGGGTGTGCCGCACAATCCTCGTAGTCCACGATGTCGGACTGTAAGAGCAAGAGCCTTTGCATCGAGGGCTGGATGAGTCGGGAAGTCAGCGACTTGTGGCGTCGCGGTAGGCCCCGCGACCCCTCTCACTTCGCACTACTCCGGCGAGATCGCGATCAAGATCAGGAAACCTGCTGAACAGCGACAAATCGATCGCCTCTTCAAGAAGTCCGTTTTTTTCAACGGCGATAGATCAAGCGCTGTAAGGTCCGGTACTGGCCTTCGGAGGTATTCAGCCGCTGCCGCGTAGTCGTCGGTCAGGTTTTGGGTCTGCGTACCACCCTGCAGAGGTGTCTCGGCGAAAATGGCGTGCCGATGACCAGTTGGGCGTCCACCAAACGCTATTCCCTGCGCAGAACCCGAATGCCCTTCCACGGATGGACCACCGTATTGAAAAGAACCCGCACCCGCTTTGGGATATTGTTGTGCGGCTGGATCGCGACCGCGAGGACCTCGACCGGATGGCTGTTGAAGAAAAGGTTGGAATACAGCGCGAGATTGCCCTCCCCCTGGAACAGCGCCTCGCCCGGGTTCTGGAAAAAGAGGTTGGCGTATATCGCGTACTCGTCGTGCTGCCCTGGGCCTTCCAGCGGTTGATGGCCGATGAGCGCGTTGCGACGTGCCGCCTGTCCCTGCGACGCATCCGCGGACTTGATGAAGCGGTTACGCCGGATGATGGTCATGCGCGGTTCGGTCGGCATGCCACCAATGATTGGACGAGGTGCCTGGTGCTTGATCTGCAGGTTGTAGCCGATCGTGTCGATCACCTCGTTGTCCTCGATCATGCCGCCGATGAAAGGGTCGCTGCCGTCGGAGTCGCCAAAATACATCCCGGTGCCGACGCCGACGATACGATTGCCGCGCACCACCCAATCCCAGGCCGGACACTTGGTCGAGATGCCGACCGATTGCTGATGCCTGACCAGGTTGTGGATGTGGAGATTCTCCAGCGTGATGTGATGCGCAAACCGCGCGTTGCCCTCGGCCTTGACGCCGTCAACGAAGGCGCCGCGCCCGTCGATCTCCAGGTTGCGTATGACGACATAGCTGGCGTCCTTAATGCTGACGATATTGCTGCGCGGGCGGCCGAGCAGCACCGCGGGCTCGCCGTCTATCGGCCCCTCGATCACGATTGGCTGCTTCGCGGTGCCGTGCAGTTCGTGGATGCGCAGGCCACGCGTGTATTGCCCTGCCTCGAGCCTTAACACGTCGCCGGGGTGCAGCTTCGTAAGCAGGCGGTGATAATTGGCCGGGTGGGCGGTGTAGATCTTGGCAATTGCCGGCGGCGCGCCAAGCAGTGTCGCCAAGCAGATGATAAGGATCGGCGCAAACAGACCTCGGCGGCTGCGCAGTGGATGCGCCGAAAAGTCCGGCGCGGAACGGGTGGCAGCCTTGTTATCCATGGATGTCATTACTCCAAAAATCAGTCGCTCGCAGCTGCCGGCAGCCCTCGAGGCCCCCACCATCGCACTCCGTTTATACTAGGCCGATAGTCCTCGGTACGCCGGAGTGGAATGAGTTTTTTCGTATTGGTCAGCGATGATGCTGCGGCTGCAGCCCTAGGGAATCTTTGCACCGCGCTTGCACCCCAGTTCTCCAGACCTCGCGACCTGCGCGTGGGCAATGCGCGCCTGCTGCTGTTCGGCAACCAATCCGGCGACCCGCCCGCCTTTCATGAGGCCGACGACGGCGACTTCATCGCAGTTCTCGGCTCCGTAATCTACAAGGGCGAATCGGCATCCGCCTGCCTGCCCGCCCTGCTCGCCGACTTTGAGCCCGACGGCTTCGGGTGGCAGGGCCTGCTTGGGATCCATCTGATACTGGTCTTCAGGCAGGGCCGGCTGTACATATCCTGTGACGGCCTCGGCGCCGGCAAGATCTACGCAGACCGCGAGCAGACCCTGTGGTCGAATTCCTTCCTGGCGATGCTAGAGCTCTGCTCACCGCACCGCTTCGACGCCCAGGCCTGCTACGAGTACGTCTGCAACGGCTCGGTGTTCGGCTCGCGCACCTTGGTGGACGAGGTCAGGGCACTGCCGGCCAACACGCTGCTCGTCGTCGACGAGAAGATTCGGCAGGTCCAGCGACCGAGCCCGATCCGCAACAAGCCCGTGCCGCCAGGCGCATCGCTCGACGAGGTCGCCGATCTTCAAATTCAGCAGCTCGACGATGTGTTCGGGCCGATCGCGCAGTGTTTTCACGACCGCCTGCGCGTCTCCTTCTCCGGGGGCTTCGATTCGCGCCTGATGCTGGCGATGCTGCTGCGTCACGATGCCCGGCCGACCCTGTTCGTCTACGGCGATGCCGATGACGAGGACGTGCAGATCGCGCGCACCATTAGCAAGGCCGAGCGACTCGCGTTGGTGCAGATCGACAAGGATGCCGAGCCGCCCGTCGCCCCCGATGCCTTCGCAGCAGGCGTCCTTGAGGACCTGTTCGCCTTCGACGGGTGGAAGGTGGAACAGGGACTGTTCGACTTCGGCGTCGACCGCCGGGACCGGCTCGCCCGCCACCGCGACGGCCAGGTGCCGCTGAACGGCTCGCTGGGTGAGATCTACCGCAACTTCTTCTACATGCCGGACCGCCGCTCGAGCACCTTTGCGGTCGTCTCCACCTTCTATTCGCCCTACGACCCGCGGGCGTTCACCGCACGCTTCGATGAGACACACTATCGCGGCGCCATGGCCGCGGCGATGCGCGAGGCGGTCGGGGCGGAGGGCGATGCGCTGGAGCGCTTCGAGGTTGAGGAGCTCTATCCGAAGTTCCGCGGCCGCTTCTGGACCGGCCGGGACGCGCAGATCAATCAGCGCTTCGGCACCATGTTCTTCCCCTACCTGGAGCACGCGGCGATATCGAACACCGCGAAAATCCCAATCAGATTCAAGGATCTCGGCTATCTGCAGGGACGAATGATCGCACGCGTCAACCCGCGCCTCGCAAGCTATCCGAGCGATTACGGCTTTGCCCTGGACGGACCGCGGCCGCTCAAGTACCGGCTCAAGACCTTTTTGAGCACGCAGCGCCCCGCCGCGCTCCGTAAGTTGTCGTTTCGTCTGAAAAACAGGGACCGACAACCGCTGGATAAACCGCTCACTCCACCCTATCTATCGAAGGTCATTGATCTCGAGTTCCCGATCATGCGCGCTCTCTTCGATATCGAACGGGTGAACTCGGCCAATCAGTACGGCCTGATAGCCACGCTCGAGTATCTCGGTCAACGCTATAATCTGCGTGTGCCCGAAGATTGATGCCCGCGGTCTGTGACCCTAATTCATGCGGGGTCAACGTGCCGATCTGCGCACCAGCAGGATAACCGGCAGCAGGCCGACCAGCAGCAGCGCGACCGCCGGCAGCGCGGCCCGTTCCCACTCTCCCTCCGAGGTAAGCTCGTAGATGCGCACCGCCAGGGTATCCCAACCAAAGGGACGCAGCAGCAGTGTCGCCGGCATCTCTTTCATGACGTCTACCAGCACCAGCAGGCCAGCGGTCAACAGGCCCGGACGCAGCATCGGCAGATAGATACGCCGTACCGTTTCCCACTGGCCGGCGCCGAGGCTGCGGGCGGCGTCGCGCAGGCTCGGTCGAATTCGTTCGAGACTGCTGTCCACCGGGCCGTAGGCGACTGCCAGGAAGCGCGCGAAGTAGGCCATCAATAGCGCAACCAGCGTTCCCGACAGCAGCAGGCCGATGTCTCTGCCGGTCAGCCACTCGACTGCGTCGGCCAGGCGATTGTCGAACCAGGTCAGCGACAGCATGACACCGACTGCCAGCACCGATCCCGGCAGCGCATAACCCAGGGTGCCGATTCGCACACTGAGGCCGGTCGAGTAGTCGCCATGATATCGCTGCGCAAAAGCGAGTACGAAGGCCGCCGCCACGGTCGACAGCGCGGCCAGTGCGCCGAGCGCCAGCGTATGCTGCAGCAGGTCGACATAGCGTTGATCGAGATCACCAATCGAATCATGCGCCCAGATCAATAACTGGATTGCCGGCAGTGCAAAGGCCAACAGTAAGACGCCCCAGGCAAACAGGCTCGCTGCCAGCGCGCGGCCACCAAGCAGGCGCATACGGCGCTGCGGTCCGCCCTGCCCAGACGCAGTGAAACGCGCACGTTCGCGGAAACGGCGCTCGATAACCAGCGCGACCAGCACAATAGTCAGCAGGATGGACGCCAGCTGCGCCGCGCTATGCAGATCAAAGAAGCCGAACCAGGCCTTGTAGATCGCGGTGGTGAAGGTGTCGTAATTGAATACCGCGACCGCACCGAAATCCGCCAGGGCCTCCATCATCGCCAGGCTAAGTCCGGCGATGATCCCCGGACGGGCCATCGGCAGGGACACGCGAAAGAACGCGGCCCAGGGTCCGAGGCCGAGACTGCGTCCGGCCTCATAGGCACTGCGTCCCTGGCCCAGGAACGACACCCGGGCCAGCATGTAGACATAGGGATACAGCACGAGGGTCATTACGATGATGACACCGAAGGTATTGCGCACCTCGAACGACCAGGCCGGTGGCAGCCCGAACAACGCGCGCAAGCCGTCCCGCAGCGGGCCGGCAAAATCAAAAACCCCTACAACGACGAACGCCAGCACATAGGCCGGCAGCGCAAACGGCAGCATCAGCGCCCAGTCGAGGATGCGTCGACCGGGAAAGTCACACATCACGGTCAGCCAGGCCAAGGGAACACCGAGCAACAATGACCCGGTCGCCACCCCAAAGATCAGCCAGCCGGTATTGACCAGCAGCCCGGGCAGGACCGTACCCCCGAGGTGCGACCAGACCTGCGGATCGAAATACAGCCAGGAGCCGAGGATTACCGCCAGCGGGATCAGCACGCTGATCGCGAGCAGACGAGCAGCCCAGCGCCAGGGGCCACTCTCACGACCTAGGGTCGAATGCCGCGGGTCGAATGCGGTACTCGCCACGCTCTCTGTCATGCGCTACCGACCTTACGCCGACTCCCAGGATCCTGGTCTCATCGGTAGCCGGCCCGGTCCATCAGGCGGATCGCCGCGGACTGCAGCCGACCGGCCTCGTTGACGTTCAGCGTATCGGCCTTGAATTCGCCCCAGGCGCTGACGGTAGCGTCCGGCGTCACCTTTGGATTGACTGGGTATTCCATGTTCAGGCCGGCGAAATCCGTCTGCGCCTCCTCGGACGTCAGCCATTCCAGCAACGCCTGCGCGGCCTCGGGATGCTTGGCATAGCGGGTGACGCCGGCACCCGATACGTTGATATGCACGCCGCTGCTGTCCTGGTTGGGCCAGAAAAGCGCCAGTTTGATGTCCGGTTCCTGCTTCTGCAGGCGGCCAAAGTAATAGGTGTTGACGATGGTCACATCGCACTGACCGGCGGCAACGGCCTGCATGGCCTTGGTATCGTTGGAAAACGGCGCGACCGCAAGATTTTCGACCCAGCCGCGCACGATCTGCTCGGCCCGCTCTTCGCCTAGTCGGGCGATTAGCGTTGCCACCAGAGACTGGTTATAGACCTTCTTCGACGTGCGCAGGCACAGCCGGCCTCTCCATTTCGGGTCGGCGAGGTCTTCGTAGGTACTGAGGTCCTGCGGTTGAACCCGCTCGGTGCTGTAGACGAGGGTGCGCGCGCGCTCCGAGAGGCCGAACCAGCGCCCCTGTGGATCGCGCAGATTGGCGGGCACGTTGGCCTCGAGGACCGGCGAGCTGATCTCCGCCAGCACGCCGTTCTCGGCCGCATGCCAAAGGTTGCCGGCGTCCACAGTGATGAGCATGTCAGCGGGGGTACGCCGGCCTTCGGCCTCCAGGCGCTGCAGCAACGGGCCCGCCTTGTCGGTGATGTAGCGCACGTTGACACCCGTTTTTTCGGTGTAGCGGTCGAACAAGGGCTTTATCAATTGTTCATTACGCGCCGAGTAGACGACGACCTCGGAACTCATGGCGGTCAGGGGCAGCAACAGGATCCATGCCGCAACCGCGGGTGTCAGAAAACGGGGCATCACTCTTCCTCATCAGTGTTCGCAATGATAATGATTCTTGATTGTATTATCATTCGCTAAGGAGTCAAGTCGTACGCCCACGGCCCATCGAGCTGGGTGCCGCGATCAGAGACCCTGAACG
>JBATKF010000313.1:0-3458 GCA_049669185.1 Sedimenticolaceae bacterium
TGTCATTCGAAAGGCGGCGCACTACTGTCAACCAGTTGGCGACGAACGATTCAGGGCTCAGATAGAAGAAAAATACGGCGTCGTCATGGGGCAAATGCGGCGAGGGCGACCGCCTAGGGGCAAGATACCGGAACCTGGCGATTAATTCCTATGCCTTTTTCTTAATCCCTCCGTCCCCTTTTTCTTTTCCAACTCGATTCGCTTGTGACCGCTGGCGGGCCTATGTTGCGGCAATGGAGATCTGGTTACGTCCATGGCGTTTCGCGTCATATAACGCCATGTCGGAAGCGCGCAGCAATTCGGCGGCCGAGATGATGGATGATTGATCAGAAGACGCAACCCCAAAGCTCAGGGTGACCTGTCCAGTTGCGGGCGCTCCTTCGTGTGGCAGGTTCAATGCGATTATGTGCTTGCTCATCAGTTGCGCGACGGATTCCGCACCGCTCAATGTCGTTTGTGGCAACAAGAACGCAAATTCCTCACCACCGATTCGGGCTACCGTATCCGCCGGACGCAGCAACGCACCTTCCATTGTTTTTGCGACTTTCTTCAGGCACCTGTCACCGGCAGGATGCCCGTACCGGTCGTTGTATTCCTTGAAATGATCAATATCGGCTGTGATGACCGAAAGGCTACTATTGTCTCGTTCCGCTCTCGCCCATTCCTTCTCGAGCTCCTCCTCAAACAATCGCCGATTAGGGATTCCGGTTAGGGCGTCCAGGCGCGCCAACTTTTCCAACGCCTGGCCCGCCTCCATTGAGGACGAAAGCTGGTGGCGCAGTCTATTCGACTCAGCAAATATGCGCCGTACCTGGGCCGACGAAGCCAGCATGGCGACACCGAAGATTACGGTCATCAGACCCATAATCAAATGGACACGATCGCCTACGGCGAGCATCTGTATGCTGATCGGCAACACCACCGGAATCGCGAAGCACGGGTAGGCGTGCTTCACGGATGACAGCAGGGGAATGGCGCCCGCCACCATACCGCCAAGAACAAAGGCAAGAAAGACCTGATGCGGAAAAGATTCGGGGTGAAACAGGAGCACCCCGGCGGCGCCCCAAACGAGACCCGCCGCGCATGCGCCGAACACGAAATAGCGCCGCCAAGTATCTTGGTTGAACTTTGCGCCCTTTACAACATCTCGAAAGGCGCGCAACGAAAAGAAGCGGGCAGCCGAGACCACGATGATCAGGAGCAACCAGACAAGCAGTCTAATTTTTTCGACGCCCTCCCATAGAACTGCTATCAGGATGAGTCCGTTCACCAAGTTGACGACCAAAGATATTGGAAGCTGACGAAAGCTCTGATCTATCTGAGCGGCAAGGACTTCTTTGTCTGCACAACCGTTGGAGTTTTGGTCCGTGATTTCCATATGCAGCTTTAGCTCTTTCGACTTTCAGGGCGACTATCTGTCTGAACCCGACTGAACAGGACCGCGCAAACTGCGGCCATACGGTATGAAACCACGCATCGAGCGATACGTAAAATCACTGGGCGTGTGAAAGCGAATTTTTGTGGCCGAAGTACGTCCCAAAAAGGAATGTTGATTGTTGTTTTGGAATTAGTTGGGCATAGGCAGCGTTAGAGGAACCAGGTTCGGGAAACCCCGGCGATGCGACATCGCTTCGATGTTCGGGACGATAATCGCCTCCGGAATTAGGGGTCGGAGGTTCAAGCGAATGCCAACGGCTATTATCTAGGAATCGTTCTCTTCTACCTCCGACCCCCCTCCCCGCCGCAGCGATGGAAAGGCGCATTAAACCTAAATCGTTCAAGGATCGCCCTCCGTCGGCACTCCATCAGGGTGGCCGAGAATAGTGGCAACGCAGGGGTTGCGGCAGATTCCCGCCAGCCTAATCGGATGGCGGGCTAACAGCGAAGTGGGCGTAATCGGCGCGCAGTCTGCCCAGTTTCGGATCGATGTGGCGCTGGCAAAACTGATTGCCGCCGTTGTTTCCGAAATAGTGGGCATACTTTGGGTCGGATGATTTGAACCCGGCAAATCCAAGCACACGGGTCACAAGTGGCTTGCTGAATACCTGCTGCAGTTCGCCGAGAATCGCCGTTGCCTCGCGCGCCTGTTGCGGCGAGTAGACGTAGACGGCGCTGCGATACCTGGTTCGCAGCGCGTGTTGCGATGTGCTCGCGTGTGTGCTCAGGTGGATTTCGATCAGGTCCGCCAGACCGATCACGCCAGGGTCGTAGTGCACCACCACGGCCTCGGAAAAGGCATCGTGTGGCGGTGCGGCGCGTATGAAGCCTTGTTCCACCCGCCCCACACCCCGCAGCGCCTCGAAGACCGCCTCGGTGCACCAGTGGCACCCGCCACCGAGGCCGACCTTGTCGTTCACGCGATCGCTGCGCTTTTCGCTACGCATCCGACTGCCGCTTGGGCAGTACCCAGCCGGGCCGCGGATAGTGGCAGGTATAGCCGCTCGGATAGCGCTGCAGGTAGTCCTGGTGCTCCGGCTCCGCCTCCCAGAATTGACCGACGGGCTCTACCTCGGTCACGACCTTGCTGGGCCACAGGCCGCTGGCATCCACATCGGCGATAGTCTCGAGGGCGGTGTTTTTCTGCGCCTCGTTCTCGTAGTAGATGGCCGAGCGATAGGATGCGCCCCGATCATTGCCCTGGCGATTCGGTGTCGTCGGATCGTGGATCTGGAAAAAGAACTCCAGCAGTTTCCGGTAAGAGATCACCTCAGGATCGAACAGGATCTCGATGCCTTCGGCATGGTTGCCGTGATTGCGGTAGGTGGCATTGATCACCTCGCCCCCGGTGTAACCCACGCGGGTCGCAACGATTCCGGGAAGTTTGCGGATCAGGTCCTGCATACCCCAGAAACACCCACCGGCTAAAACTGCGCGCTCCTGCGACATTCAGATATCCTCCACTTGATCGAGGTACTCGCCATAACCTTCGGCCGCCATGTCGTCGCGGTGTACGAAACGCAAAGACGCCGAGTTGATGCAGTAGCGCAGGCCTCCGCGATCCTGGGGACCATCGGGAAACACATGCCCCAGGTGACTGTCTCCACAGGTACTGCGCACTTCGGTACGGATCATGCCGAGGCTTAAGTCCCGCAACTCGTTCACGCTCGCCGGTTCGACCGGCCTGGTAAAGCTGGGCCAGCCGCAGCCCGATTCGAACTTGTCGGCCGAGCTGAACAGCGGTTCGCCGGAGACGACGTCGACATAGATGCCTGGCTCGCTGTTGTGCAGATATTCGCCCGTGCCGGGCCGTTCGGTACCACTTTCCTGGGTGACCCGGTACTGCTCGGCGTTCAGCTTCGCGACAGCCTCCGCGGATTTCTGGTATGTCTTCATTTCAATCTCCTCGTGAACGCCTCAGGATATTCTGCCCGGTTGCGACGATGTCAACCCCGGGAATTTCCAGTTTGCCGGATCCGTCCGGGATTCGATGAGTGCCCCATCGATCTACCTGAGAGCCG
>JBATKF010000314.1:0-1887 GCA_049669185.1 Sedimenticolaceae bacterium
GCGTCTGGTCACGTGGCAGATCCATTCTGCTGCACCTTCCGGCGTCCGAGTTCCAGAGCTTCATGGCGGCCGAGCCAAAACTCGCTTGCGATGTGCTTTGCGCTATCGGGCGGATCGTTGCCGAACGTCTGCGACAGTGTACCGGTGCTTCTCCGCATGGCCGGGCCAGGCGAGCGGGCCCGTCAGAATATTGATGGCAGACAAGGATCAGGGCTCGCGCAAAACAGTGACCCTCGTAAGGGCAAGGCGCAGCGATTGGAAGACATGATCGCCGCAAGGAACAAGGGCATAGCACGGCTAGTAAAGCTGGAGGTCCGGATGCCTTGAGCACTGGACGGCTTGGCAAACGTGATTTCATTTGCCAGTCTGGTGTATCGACGGCACGAAGCGCTCTTTAGGCAGCCGGCAGTTCCTCGTCAGCCGTAAGATTAGGGTCAGAGCTATGGCTCAAGCCGGATGTGCTTTTCGGTCACGACCAGGGTGCTATGACCGGATACTTTCGCTATATCGATGCGATTGCCGTGGTTTCTAGATTCTTGCCAGTACCGATCAGATTTGACCGCGAATACCTACCAAGGGCGAGCACCAACAGATGCTTGAAGCGGCAAGCGTGATTCGTCGAGAGATTTCCCACACGAAGGACCAGATAGCGCCCGTCGTTGGCCCGCTCGAATTAAATGAGAATTGTGAGAGCCTCGGGTTGCTGACTGAGTCAGAGCAGCCGGGTAGCAAATGTTTTACGCAGGTTATGCGATGAGACGTCGTCCAGGCCGGCACGATCAAAAGCGGCCTCCAGTGCTCGGTTGTTCTTAATCGACTTGTGCCCGCCAAACCGGCCGGGAAAGACGTACTCACCGTCGACTGTCTTTTTCCAATTCTCCAGCATGATGCGCACGGCCCATCCTGCTGCCTTCTCTCTCACCGGACACGCCCGGGAGGCCAATCTGTTGTTCAATACGCGACTGAATATGAGGATAGTTGGCTTCTGGCATACATTCAGTCGAGGACGGCCGTGGCTCCGTTCCCGGGGTATCCAGAGCGCAATGGATATTTATCACAGAAAAAACAGCGAGTTAAAGGTATTTTTCATCCTCGTTTTAGGATTTGGCACGCCAGCTGCATGATGCCAGGTGTGAGCAGAAACGCTCAACACTTGAACCCCTAACCAATCGACTGGAGATACTGACATGCTGACCATCAAAGACCTTTCCGCAAGCAACGAACTCGACCGCGCCGCGATGACGGACGTGCGTGGTGGCTTCCTGCCCGGCATATTCAACTTGCCGGTTATCGACTCCGGCTATCACTTCCTGGCACAGGGTCAGGCCCTGGCCGTTGACCAGAGTTACAACCTGGGCGGTCTGAACCTGGTGATCAACAATCAGGAGCAGAACGGCGTTTCCGGCCAGGCCGTCGGCTAACCGGCACCCGGCTTGCATCACGCGCAATAAGGCGCATCCTCCCGTGAACGGGGGTCTTCGGACCCCCGTTTTTTTTTGCGTTGCGCGCCGTACGTAACTCGGCCTCGGGCCCTCACGTCGGCGCTGAGTATGGCCCGGAGGGCGGGAAAGGGCGGTCGCCAGGTCGTTGTGTGGAATCCAACGGATAGAGGAAAAATGTTTGCGAGGTACGAACACTCAACGTGGCCGGTGCTGTCCTAGTTTCCGAGGGACGCAGGGCGCGTTGCTAAAAAGCAATTCAAAAACAATGGCCTAGGTAATTTTATCTGTTCTTCCGCGCTACCTGGCACGCCAACTGCAAAGTACCAAGTGTGAGCAGAAACGCTCAACACTTGAACCCAAAACCAACCGACTGGAGATACTGACATGCTGACCATCAAAGACCTTTCCGCAAGCAAAGAACTCGACCGTGCCGCGATGACCACCG
>JBATKF010000315.1:0-1537 GCA_049669185.1 Sedimenticolaceae bacterium
GACAGCTCGGCGCCCTTGGTGCCATAGGCCCCGAGCGTGACAGCCCGGGTCTTGCCATTGCCGAGCGCGCACACCCAACGAAACACCTTCCGGCCAGTGGGATAGATGCGAAGGCGCAGCCCCGGGGCCCCGGCGTCGGCCACTTCATAGACTGAGGCACCGGGCTTGATGTGCTTGAGCTTCGCGTCGGTCAAAGTTACGCGGTTCTTGGAAGTCCCAATCGGAGTGATCCCCATGTTGAACGGACCCGCTTCGCGGAGGAACACGGACATCCCTCCCTGAAAAGTAAAATGTAACCTCACGCCCTCGTTTCCGAGGGACATCCACCAAGATGATTCATGAGGTTACGTCACCATGACAGCACCATCCAATACCCACTTCAAGTCCCAGTATGAGCGCCATCTCAAGCATCTGCAGTTGAAGGGGCTACAGCCCAAGACGACCGATGCCTATGCTCGCGCGATTCGCCGCATTGGCGGCTATTTCAACTATGCCTTGGACGACCTCTCGGAAGGCCAGTTACTCGACTATTTCACCGACCTGCTGAAGACCCATTCGTGGTCAGCTGCCAAGCTCGATCTCTACGGTCTGAAGTTCTTCTATACCCATGTGTTGAAGAAGCCCTGGGTCGCGCTCGATCTGGTCAAGGCACCTAAGGCACAGCGTCTGCCCGACATCGTCACTGTCGATCAGGTCCAACAACTCCTGGCCGCCACCCGAGTGCACAGTTACCGCGTGCTGTTCTTCACCCTCTACAGTCTCGGGCTGCGCCTCGGCGAGGGACTGCGCCTGCAGGTCGGTGACATCGACGCCGATCGACAACGCGTTCACGTCCGCAATGCGAAGGGCAACAAGGATCGGCTGGTGCCGTTGCCTGATGCCACGCTCGCAGAGCTACGCGCATTCTGGCGCCTGCATCGGCACCCGACATTCCTGTTCCCGAATCGCCACGGCGGCCTGGCGGCGGCCGCCATCGCCCAGTCCCCGCTGGATCAGGGCGGCGTCCAGCGAACCCTCAAACGGGTCGTGGCCGATTGCCGGATAAAAAAAAGATCACCCCGCACAGCTTGCGCCACGCTACGCCACGCATCTGCTGGAAGCCGGCGTCGATCTGCTGACCGTTCAGCAGATCCTCGGCCACCGCTCCGTCCTGACCACCGCCCGCTATACCCATCTCACCGCCCACCAGCAGCACGATGCCCACCAACGGATCAATGACCTGATCGATCAGGTGGCCGCCGCGAGGGCGGCCTCATGATCCGGCTCGCCACACTCATCGAGCAGTTCGAAGCTGACTTCCTCGACCAATATGGAGATACCCTGCTGCCCGGTCAGCGCCGCGCGCTGGCGGCGATGAAGGCGTGCCGCACCCGCGCCAGCCGCCACCTGCAGGTCGCCTGCCACGCCTGTCAGCATACCGACTGGATACCGCATTCCTGCGGCCATCGGGCCTGCCCGCACTGCCAACACCACGAGGCCGAGCAGTGGTTACAGCGCCAGCGCCAACGTCAGCTGCCGGTACGCTACTTCCTGGCCA
>JBATKF010000316.1:0-5154 GCA_049669185.1 Sedimenticolaceae bacterium
ACGGCGAATATCAGCGCCAGCCAACGCGAGATGTTCGGCGCCTTGTCGCCACTGCCCAGGACGAGCGCGCCCCCGAGTATCGGTAGCCAAATGGTCGCGCTGAGTATCGGCCAATCTGCAGTCATGGTCTTTTCTGTCTCTTGTCCTGTTGCCGGCAACCCGCGTCTGTCCCGCGGAAAGTATCGCCAGTCGAGTTCGCGTCCCAGCTTTGTGTCGCGACGCAGCTCCGTTGAGGCCGCCGCGCTAACCGCGCAATACGAACCAGCCCAATAGTCCGAGCAGCCCGACAATCATCACCATCGCGTATTGATAAAGCATCCCGGTCTGCACAAAGCGCATCACCGTCGCCAACTTTCCCACGGAATGCGCCGAACCGTTGACCGCCAAGCCATCGATCAATGCGCGATCGCCGACGAGCCACAGGACTTTGCCCAGCAGCTTGCTGCCGCCCGCGAAAACGGCCTGATTGAACTCGTCGAAACCGTACTTGCGGTCGAGAATGAAATACAGCCAGCCGAATTTGATCGCCAGATTGCGGGCGATCTCGGGCCGGCGTGTATAGACATACCAGGCCGTTGCCAGACCGGCGAGCGCCAGATAGAGCGGCGGGGTGAAAAAGGCATGGGTGAGGAAGCCGAAAGGCCCATGGAAATCGATCTGTCCCAGGGTGTCGTGCACGGCCGCCACCGTGAGCGTCCCGTCGAAATAATCGCCGAACACCATCGGGCCGACGGTGAAATAGCCGATGAAGACGGACGGGATCGCCAGCAGGATCAGCGGCAGGGTCACGACCCAGGGTGATTCGTGTGGCGTGGGCTCGTCATAAACTTCGTGATGCTCCTGAGCCTCCGCACCTCCATGGTCGTCGTGGGCTTCGTGATGCGGTTCGAAGTGACGCGGGCCCTCACCATGGAACACCAGAAAGTACATGCGGAAGCTGTACAGGGCGGTCACAAACACCCCCGCGGTCAACAGCACATGCGCGTACCCCGCCCCGGCGATTTGCGAATGATGCACCGCCTCGATAATTGCGTCCTTGGAGAAGAAGCCCGAGAAGCCGGGGAAGCCGATCAACGCCAGCGAGCCGAGCAATGCGGTCCAGTGGGTGATCGGCATGTATTTGCGGATACCCCCCATGTTGCGGATGTCCTGATCGTGGTGCATGCCGATAATGACCGAGCCGGCGGCAAGGAACAGCAGCGCTTTGAAGAAGGCATGCGTCATCAGGTGAAACAATCCGGCGGCGTAGGCCGAGGCGCCGAGTGCGGCGACCATGTAGCCAAGCTGCGACAACGTGGAATAGGCCACCACGCGCTTGATGTCGTTCTGCACGATGCCGATCAGGCCCATGAAGAACGCTGTCGTTGCACCGATCACCAGCACGAAGGTCAGCGCGGTCTCTGACAGCTCAAACAGCGGCGACATACGCGCGACCATGAAGATACCGGCGGTCACCATGGTAGCGGCATGGATCAGCGCCGAGATCGGGGTCGGGCCCTCCATGGAGTCGGGCAGCCAGACATGCAGCGGCACCTGGGCAGATTTACCCATGGCGCCTATAAACAGCAGGATGCAGACCACGGTCATCAACGACCAGCTGGTGTCACCCCAGACCGTGATGGTGGCATTGGCGAATTGCGGCGCCAGTGCGAACACCTCGGCGTAATCGAGGCTGCCGAAGTACATGGCGACCGCGGCAATCCCGAGGATGAAACCGAAATCGCCGACCCGGTTGACGAGGAACGCCTTGAGGTTGGCGAAAATGGCCGTCTCGCGCTTGAAATAGAAACCGATCAGCAGGTAAGAGACCAGGCCCACCGCCTCCCAGCCGAAAAACAGCTGCAGGAAGTTGTTCGCCATCACCAGCATCAGCATGGAGAATGTAAACAGGGCGATGTAGCTGAAGAAGCGCTGGTAGCCTTCTTCGTGCGCCATATAGCCGATGGTGTAGATGTGCACCATCAGTGACACGAAGGTGACCACGGCCATCATCATCGCGGTCAGGCGGTCGATCAGAAAACCGATCTCCATGCGCAGGCCGTCGCTGACCATCCAGGTGTAGACGGATTCGTTGTAGACGGGGGCGTCCTGGAAAGCGTAGAGATAGAGCACATACAGCGACAGCGCACAGGAGATGCCCACACCGAGGATGGTGACCGAATGCGCGCCGACGCGGCCGACCTGATTGCGAAACAGGCCTGCGATGAGCGCGCCGCCCAGCGGCGCAAGGACTATGGTCAGTAGAATCGCTTGCATCGCTAGCCCTTCAAGGTGTCCAGATCGGCAACATTGATCGTCTGTCGGCCGCGGAATAACACGACCAGGATCGCGAGCCCAATCGCCGCCTCTGCCGCGGCCACGGTCAGGATGAAGAAGACGAACACCTGGCCCGCGGTGTCGCCGAGGAAATACGAAAACGCGATGAAATTGATATTCACTGCCAGCAGCATCAGTTCGATGCACATCAACAACAGGATCACATTCTTGCGATTGAGAAAGATGCCGGCCACGCTGAGCGAGAACAGGATGGCGCCGACCATCAGGTAGTCAGACAACGCAATCATCAGGTCTTCTCCTCGGCATCCATCTTGATCACCCGCAGGCGATCCTTTGCCTTGACCGTGACCTGACGCGACGGATCCTGGGATTTGGTCTCCGGCCGTCTGCGCATGGTCAGACCGATGGCGGCGACGATACCGACCAGCAGGATCACAGCAGCGATCTCAAAGGCGTACAGATGCTCGGTGAACAGCGCCAGACCAAGTTCCTCGGTATTGCTGTAGCCGGCCGGCTTGGCTGCCGGCGCGGCCACCGCGTCGAGACCGAAACGCTGTGGCCCGACCACGAGCATCAGTTCGATCACCATGGCGACGGCAACCAGGATGGCGACCGGCGCATTGCGGACAAACCCCGCGCGCAGCTCGGCGATGTTGATATCGAGCATCATCACCACGAACAGGAACAGCACCATGACCGCCCCCACGTAGACGAGCACCAGCGCGATCGCCAGAAACTCGGCCTCGGCCAGCATCCACAGGCCAGCGCTGTTGAAGAAGGCAAGAACCAGAAACAACGCCGAATGCACCGGATTCTTGCGTGTAATGACCATGACAGCTGAAAAAATCAGGATCGCGGCAAAGACGTAGAAAAGGAACTTTTCGAAACTCAAGATTCAATCCTCGACCCGGTTCTCACCGCACCTTCGCCTGCGCGGCACGGTCGTCCGCCAGCTGCTGCTCGTATTTGTCACCGATGTCCAACAGCATTTGCTTGGTCATAATTTGTTCGCCGCGATTCTCGAAGTGGTACTCATAGATGCGCGTCTCGACGATGGAGTCGACAGGGCACGACTCTTCGCAGAATCCGCAGTAGATGCACTTGAACAGATCGATGTCGTAACGCGTAGTGCGCCGCGACCCGTCTTCGCGCGGTTCGGCCTCGATGGTTATTGCCAACGCCGGACATACCGCTTCACAGAGTTTGCAGGCTATGCAGCGCTCCTCGCCGTTGGGATAACGCCGCAGCGCATGTAGGCCGCGGAAACGCGGCGATACCGGCGCCTTTTGTTCCGGGTACTGAAGGGTGAATTTGCGGGAGAAGAAATAGCCCCCGGTGATACTAAGCCCCTTCAAGAGCTCGAACAAAAACAGACTGCGGATGTAGTTGGTGATTGTCTTCATCGCCATGGGCCTCAGTTGAACCACCAGGGCATCTCGGCCACCTTCATGACTGACACCACCACGATCCAGACGATGGTGATCGGGATGAACACCTTCCAGCCGAGGCGCATGATCTGGTCGTAGCGGTAGCGTGGAAAAGTCGCACGGAACCACAGGAATAGGAACATGAACGCGAAGGTCTTCAGCAGCAGCCATTGGAAGCCGTCATCGAGCAGAAACACGCCATCGACCCAGCTCTGTGGCAGCGGCGAGAGCCAGCCCCCCATGAACATCAGCGCGCTCAACGCCGATATCAGGATCATGTTGGCGTATTCGGCAAGGAAGAACACCGCGAAGGTCATGCCCGAGTACTCGACATGGAAGCCGGCCACGATCTCGGACTCGCCCTCGGCGACGTCGAACGGCGCGCGGTTGGTCTCGGCCACGCCGGAGATGAAGTACACCAGGAACAGCGGCAGCAGTGGCAGCCAGAACCAGTGGAACACACTGCCCTGCTGCGCATTCACAATGTCGCCCAGATTGAGGCTACCTGCGGCGACTAAGACACCGACCAGCGCGAAGCCCATCGCGATTTCATAAGATACAATCTGGGCAGCTGACCGTATCGATCCTAGAAATGCATATTTAGAGTTGGATGCCCAGCCAGCGATGATGACGCCATAGACGCCCAGCGAAGTCATCGCGAGGATGTACAACAGGCCGGCATTCACATCTGCCAGCACCAGTCCTGCGTCGAACGGAAACACCGCCCAGGCCGCCAGCGCCGGGCCGATGGACAGCATGGGCGCGATCAGGAACAGCGTCTTGCTGGCCCCGGTCGGGACGATGATCTCTTTGAACATCAGCTTGACCGCGTCGGCGATCGGCTGACCCAGACCCCACAGGCGCATACCGAAGAAGCCCACCCGGTTCGGCCCCATGCGCACCTGCATGTAACCGATGATCTTGCGCTCGGCGTAGGTGTAGTAGGCCACCAGCAGCATCAACGGAAGCATGATCGCGACGATCTTCATCACGATCTGGATCACCACCGGCAATTCGGTCCATAGTGCAATCATGGAATCCATCGACTAGCCTGGAAATCTCACCGGCATCGCGGCGGCTGGTGGGTTTCGCAGCCGGACTGGCGCCGGGCTGGAACGAAAGTGGTAGCCGTAGCTACCGCTTGAGTGAAGCCCAAGCCAGGGCGAGCGAGAAACCGCCAGGACCGCGATAGGCCAGCGGCGAAAACAGATTGTCGATGTTCGAAATAGCTTCATTCGGGCCTACACCGTCTCAAGTTCAAGCACTTATCAGTCAGCCGCTGGCCGGCTGGTGGGATTTCCAGGCTCGGCCTTCTCCACCGCCACGGGGCCAAAGGCCGCGCCGAGCATCTCGGACCCGGGTACTGCAGTCGGCAACCAGATGCAGCCGTCGGGGACGGCATCGTCGATGCGCACCTCGAATTCGGCGCTGCCCTCGCCTTGCGCAACCC
>JBATKF010000317.1:0-4663 GCA_049669185.1 Sedimenticolaceae bacterium
GCGCCGATCGTTTTCGCGATCGGTGTGCTCGTTTGACAAGGGATTTGAGGGCGTAGTCGGTGGCGGCTGCGAACGGGGACCGAGGGGAAATCAGTCTGGTCGAGCGCGGTCTGTTTACTGCGCTACCGGCCATTGCGCTGGGCCTGGTGCTGTGGAAGCTCGCGTTGCTCGAGTTGCCGATCCGCGCCGAGTGGTACTGGGTGCCGGCTTTGGGGATCGATCTGGCGTTTCATATCGACGGCCTGTCGGCCCTGATGCTGTTGATGATCACCGGTGTCGGCACGGCGGTATTCGTCTACGCGGGGGGCTACATGGCCGGACAGCCGGGTCAACGCCGCCTGTATGTGCTGCTCAGCCTTTTCATGATGGCGATGATCGGTACGGTTACCGCCGATAACCTGATCGTGCTGTTCATGTTCTGGGAGGCGACCAGCGTCCTGTCTTTCCTGCTCGTCGGTTTCGACCACGAGCGCGTCGCAAGCCGCAAGTCGGCCCAACAGGCCCTGATGGTCACGGGCGCCGGCGGGTTGGCAATGCTGGCCGGGTTCATCCTGCTCGGCCAGGCTGCCGGCACCTACCGCATCAGCGAGATCGTCGACGTACTGCCGACAATGGTTGCGACGCCGCAACTCACGGCTGCGCTGGTGCTGACGCTTATCGGTGCTTTCACCAAGAGTGCGCAGTTTCCGTTCCACTTCTGGCTGCCGAATGCGATGGCCGCCCCGACGCCGGTATCGGCGTACCTGCACTCAGCAACCATGGTAAAGCTCGGCGTGTACCTGTTGGCACGCCTCGATCCGGGTTTCGGCGAATGGACGCTGTGGGAATGGGCGCTTAAGGGCGCCGGCTCGATCACAGCGGCCTGGGCGATGGTATTGGCGCTGCGCGAGCGCGATCTCAAGCGCATTCTCGCCTGGTCCACCGTGGCCACGCTCGGCACGCTGGTGACCCTGGTCGGGCTGCGCGGCGAGGGTGCCACGGTGGCCGTGGGTGCTCTACTACTCGCGCACGCACTGTACAAGGCGCCGCTGTTCTTCGTTGCCGGCAACATCGACCATGGCACCGGCACCCGGGTAATCGATCGACTGGGCAATCTACGGCATGCGATGCCCTGGACCGCAGCCGCCGCGTTGCTCGCCGGTGCCTCGATGGCGGGCATACCGCTCTCGTTCGGCTATATCGTCAAAGACGTGATCATGGAGGCGAAAAACGCCGGCGATGTGTTTGCCTTCGCCAAGGTCGCCAACACCGTCTTCGGTGCCGTTGCGGTAGCGGTGGCAGGCGTCGCCGCGGTGCGGGTTTTCTGGCGCCACCCGGGTGTCAACGAGACCTGCGATGCACACGAGGGCAGCCTTGCGATGATCGCGCCGCCGCTGGTGCTCGCGCTGGCCGGCATCACCTTGGGCATTTTCCCATTCTTCGCCAAGGACCTGATTGCCGGGGTGACCGGCGCGATGTCGCCGGACGCCGAGGCCGTCGCCTTCAGCCTCGCGCTGGAATTCGGGCCGGTCCTGATCTCGCTGCTCGCCACCCTTGCGATCGGTGTGCTCGTCTACCTGACTTGGGACCCGCTGCATGCGCTGTTCGAGCGCGCCGCGAATCGTGTCGGGCGCGTCGGTATGGCCGCCCAGTTCGAAAGGCTGCTGCGCTGGATTCCGCGTGTCGCGGCGACATCGACCCGGGGATTGCAGACCGGCAGTCTGCCGACCTATGTCGCATTGGCCGTGGGCGCCGTTGTCGTGGCAATGGCGGCGGCATTCGCGGTTGCGTGGACGCAACTGTACTGGCCGGCCGCCGACGGCCTGCCGAGTATCGGTTTTTTCGGGGCTTGCGCGCTGATCGTGTTCGGTGCGATTGCGGCCGTCCTGCAGCGCGATCGGCTGGTACTGCTGCTTGCATCCGGCCTTGTCGGCTATGGCAGCGGCCTGTTGTTCCTGTTCACCGGCGCGCCGGACGTCGCCTACACGCAATTCACCGTGGAAACGGTGTTCGTGATCGTTGTCGCCTCTGTGCTGTTGGCGTTGAAGCGCCAACAGCGCGCCGGCTGTCTCGACGAGCCGCTCTGGCGGCCGGGGGCGTTTGCGCTCGCCGCCGGTTTCGGTGTTGTGGTCACCGCTCTGCTACTGGTGGCAACGGCCGGCAGCTTTGATCCCGCCCTGTCACAATTTTTCGCGGAGAACAGCGTGCCGGAGGCCTATGGCCGCAACGTCGTCAATGTCATCCTGGTTGATTTCCGCGCGCTCGATACCCTCGGTGAGATAACGGTGGTGCTGCTGTCGCTGCTCGCAGCCCTGCCTCTATTGCACGCGTTGCGGCCGGCACGCACCCGGGGGGACAGTTCGCAATGAGGTCACGGACTTTAATCCTGGACGCCGCCACGGGCCCGTTGTACGTGATTATTCTCGCGGCCTCGGTGTGGGTGCTGTTGCGCGGGCACAACGAGCCTGGCGGCGGTTTTATCGGCGGCCTGATCGCCGTTAGTGCGAGCATCCTGTGGGCCGTCGCGCGCGGCAGCGACGCCGCGCGGCATCGCCTGCCGTTGCGCGATCCACTGAGATTGGCCGCGGTCGGGGTACTGTTGGCCGGGCTGTCGGGCCTACCCGCGTTTTTCCTCGGCGAGGCCTACCTGACCCACCTGTGGGCAACCCTTCCACTGGTCATTACTGAGTTGAAATTGTCCACCGTGCTGGTCTTCGATCTCGGCGTTTATCTGTGCGTGTGGGGTGCCCTTGCCGGTTATGCGCTGGCACTGCTTGCGATCGATGACGATGTGACCTTGCCGGGTGACGAGCGATGATGGCCCTGGTTGCGTTCACGATCTTTGTCACGGTGACAGCGGGGGTCTATCTGGCCCTGTCGCGCGACGTCTTTCGTTGTGTCATCGGGCTCGCGGTGCTCGGCGCGGCCGCCAACCTAGTGCTATTTACGGCAGGTCGACTCGGCCCGACGATGCCGGCGGTTGTGCCGCTGGGTGACAGTGTGCTCGAGAATGCGGCCAACCCGCTGCCGCAGGCGCTGGTGCTTACGGCCATCGTGATTGGTTTTGCCCTGGTGTGCTATTCGCTAGTGCTGTTGCTGCGGCTGATGCGCGACGCCCAAACCGATGACGCCACCGCGTTGCGTTACGCCGAGCCGGTGCCCGACGATCCGGTCAAACCACCGGCGAGCAGGCCTGGGTGTGATGCGACCTGGCCACCGAAGGGCCAGGCATGAGCGCATTGGTTGCTACACCGGTCCTGGTGCCGCTTGCCACGGTCGTACTGACCACATTGGCGAGCCGTCGCCCGGCACTGCAGCAGGCCCTGAGTTTCGCCGGTGTGCTGGCCTTCCTGGCCTGTGCCATGGCCCTGGTCGCGTTGGCGGCAGCCGATGAACCGGCAAGAACCGCGTTCGGCGGCTGGGTTGCGCCCTACGGCATCGAGTTCTACCTTGACCGGGTCGGTGCCGCGCTGGTGCTGATTACTGCACTGATGGGCGCGGCCTCGCTGCTGTTCCTGCTCAGCGATGCGGACCCCGGCCCGCGTCACCCCCTGTTGCTGCCGCTGGTTCATGGCGTGCTCGCTGGGGTGGGTGGCGCCTTCAGCACCGCTGACCTATTCAATCTGTATGTTTGGTTCGAGGTGATGCTGATCTGCGCACTCGGCCTGTTCGCGATCGGCGGCCGGCTCGACCAGCTCGATGCCAGCTTCAAGTACCTGGTGCTGAATCTGCTCGGTACGCTGCTGCTTTTGATCGCAGTCGGTGCGGTCTATGCCGCGACCGGCCATCTGAACTTTACTGCCCTTGCCGAGGCTGGATCCGCACTGACGCCGGCGCTGACGATCGTACTGCTGACGGCGCTGTTGCTGGCCTTCCTGATCAAGGCGGGTGCCTTTCCACTCTACGCCTGGTTGCCGGCAAGCTATCACACATTGCCGGCACCAGTGCTGGCCCTTTTCGCGGGTCTGCTGACCAAGGTCGGCGTCTATGCAGTGCTGCGCACCGTCGGCGATGTGTTCGCACCGGCGCCGCAGGTCGTGCTGGAAGCGCTGGGCTGGATCGCTGCCGCGACGATGTTGTTCGGCGTGCTTGGGGCGGCCTACCACTGGGATATGCGGCGGATCCTTGCCTTCCACATCGTCAGTCAGATCGGCTACATCCTGCTGGCCGTGGCGCTTTCGGGTGAGGCGGGTAATGCCGCCACGCTGTTCTATACCGTGCACCACATCATTGTGAAGGCAAACCTTTTCCTGATCGTGGCGATGATCTGGCGTCTGACCGGCAGTTACGACCTGCGTCGGATAGGCGGGCTCTACAAGTTGCGCCCGGGGCTTGCGCTGCTGTTCCTCGTGCCGGCGTTTTCCCTGGTCGGTATCCCGCCGTTGTCAGGGTTCTGGGCCAAGCTGATCGTGTTGCAGGAGGCGCTGGACCAGGGGCGTTACGTCTGGACGGGGGTGGCGCTCGTGGTCAGCGTGCTGACCCTTTACTCGATGATGAAGATCTGGATGGAGGCATTCTGGAAACGTCATCCCGACGAAGACTGGCAGCCACCAGGCGATACCCGGTTGGCGCCGGCCTGGGCCGCCACGCTCGGGCTGGCCGCAGTAACGCTGGTGATCAGCCTCGACCCGCAACCGCTGCTCGCGTACGCGCAGGCCGCGGCACGGACGCTTGGGGGGGTAAG
>JBATKF010000318.1:0-3932 GCA_049669185.1 Sedimenticolaceae bacterium
GGGATGAATTCGGCGCCTTCGAAGTGGACGATGCCTGGAAAAGGCAACTACAAAGGATACAGGCGGCCAAAGCGCAGGTCTCGCCTGTCCCTTCCACTTTGACGGCCGAACTGCGTGACTACCAACAGGAGGGGTTCGCGTGGCTGAGCCGCTTGGCGACATGGGGTGCGGGCGCCTGTTTGGCCGATGACATGGGTCTAGGAAAAACCTTGCAGGCATTGGCGCTGATCATCGCCAGGGCGCCCGCGGGACCCAGCCTGGTGGTTGCGCCGACCTCTGTGTGTGCCAACTGGCTGGACGAGTGTCACCGCTTCGCACCGACATTGAAGCCGGTCCTGTTCGGTGGCGGAGACCGACAATCAATGATCGGGGAAGCCGGGCCTTTCGATCTCATCGTTACCAGCTACGGGCTAATGCAGCAGTCCATCGAACAGCTGCAAGACAAGCGTTGGCAAACGTTGATATTGGATGAGGCGCAGGCCATCAAGAATCCGGTCACGAAACGCTCGAAGGCTGTTGCAAGGCTGAACGCGGAATTCAAGATTGCGCTGACCGGTACCCCTGTCGAGAACCATTTGGGTGAACTCTGGAGCCTGTTCAACTTCCTCAACCCCGGCCTTCTGGGCGCACTTCAATCATTCAATCAGCGCTTTGCCGGCCCGATCGAACTGCAAAAGGACCAGGTGGCCAAACAGCGCCTGAAACGCCTGATTCAACCCTTTATGTTGCGACGATTGAAAACCCAGGTGCTGGACGAGTTGCCGTCGCGCACTGAAATTGTTTTGCATGTGGAGATGAGCAAAGAAGAGACCGCCTTCTATGAGGCGATACGGCAGAAGGCCGTGGAACAATTCACAGGTGTTGGTGTTCCGGATGAGAAGAAACGCTTCCAGGTACTGGCCGAGATAACCCGGCTGCGCCAAGCCTGCTGCAATCCCAACCTGATCGCGCCCGAGCTTGGTCTGCCCAGCGCCAAGCAGGAGGTGTTGCTGAACGTTGTCGACGAGTTGCTGGAAAATCGCCACAAAGCACTGGTGTTCAGCCAGTTCGTTACGCACCTGGCCCTGGTGCGCAAGGCGTTGGATGCCAAGGGTATCCGCTATCAATACCTCGACGGCAGCACACCGCCGAAAGAGCGCCGCACTGCCGTCGACGCATTTCAAGCCGGGGACGGTGATCTTTTTCTTATCAGCCTCAAGGCGGGCGGTACCGGGTTAAACCTGACGGCAGCAGATTATGTGATCCATCTCGATCCCTGGTGGAACCCGGCAGTAGAAGACCAAGCGTCAGATCGCGCGCACCGCATCGGCCAACAGCGCCCCGTGACCATTTACCGTTTGGTCACCAGGGCGACCATCGAAGACAAGATCGTTGAGCTCCACAAACATAAACGCAACCTCGCTGACAACCTGCTCGAAGGCGCAGACAGCAGCGCGAAACTGTCTACGGAAGATATCCTTGCCTTGTTGAAAGATGCGTAGGCCTGATAGCTACGGACCCTGACAGGTCTACAACCGCACTCATAGTATCCACGATCGACTCCGAGATGGTCAGTCGTTCGCGATACTGTAAGAGCGAAAGAACTGAAAACTGAATCTGCGTGCGTATTCGGCCAGCCTTATGCCGCGCCCAGTCGTTCGAGTCTGGCGGACAGCCGGGTCGACCAGCGATCGCCGCACCAACAGGTAAGCAAATGTTTACCCACCTTGACAATACGACGACGGTGCGATTCTTCAATTGACCAAAGCACACCTGTTAAACCTCGCGGATACGCACCCACGATGATTCGATGTGCCCTAAATGCGTGTTGCGGCCAGGAAGTCGGCGACCGTAAGAACGCAGACGCCGAAGGTCCTTTCCTTGGCATTCACGAATGAACCAAAATCCTTCAGATCTCCAGTCAGGAGATAGTTTGCCTGACAGGCCATCGCCGCCTGGAATATCGGCTGATCCTTCCTGGCCAGGCCGGATGGAAACCGGTAGTCGGGGTGATGCTCCGTGAGGCTGAGCGCGGTACTGATGCGTTCGAACTGATCAAGGGATTCGGGAAACTTACGTTCCAGATTTCGCCGCGCCTCCTCCACGGCATACGAACTCGAGTGCAGGGTCCAATATCCCTGGGCCGCCAGTTCGAACAGCAGCGCCGCCTTTCCACGCGGATTGTGTGCAGCGGTGAACAGGACATTCGCATCGAGAAACAGCTTCACCGCTTCGGCGTGCGCAGCCGTTTCGCGATCTCACCGCGTTCCTCTTCAGACAGTTCGTCGGCCTTGTCCCATTCGTCAATCTCACCTTCACTGTAAACGCCGATCTCGAATACCGCGCCGGGTTTCAGCAGCACTTCGTTGCCGCGCTCTTCGAGGATCACGACATCGCCCTCCTTGATTCCGAGGCGCTTGCGCAATGCCGCCGGCAGCGTGATCTGGCCACGACCGGATACGACGAGAGTCTCGCTCATGTGGGCTACCCAACCATCTTGAGAACCAGCACTAGTGTAGCAGATATACGGTTATTCTGAATTACGGAATTTCCGGTTTTCAGTGTATATCAGCGCCTCGTACACACCGCCCGAACGGGTTACTGACAATGACCAGGGCCTTCAGTACCACTGGTCTCGTCGGATCGCGAGCCAAAACACCTAAACGTCCCGAATAATCAGCAACCCAGGAACTATGGATATATCTGGATAATTTTCTGGGTACTTCTGTTCTGCCTTGCCTTAATGGGTAGATATGGGTATTTTTTTGGGTATGAGCTTGAATACCGATACCCTTAAGATCACCCGCGAAATCCTCTCGCTGATCGCCGAGCTGGATGAGTTCAAGGGCGCATGGCGAGCGCTGGGGACCTTGGCCCCTGAGCGTCTGTCGGCTTTGCGCCGCGTGGCGACGATCGAGAGCATCGGCTCGTCCACACGGATCGAAGGCAGCAAGCTCTCGGATAAGGAGGTGGCTGCGCTTCTCGGCAACATCGAGGTCAAACGGTTCGATACGCGCGACGAACAGGAAGTTGCCGGGTACGCCGCGGTGATGGAAACGGTCTTCTCGCACTTTGATGCGATCGACCTCACCGAAAACCATATCCGGCAACTGCACCGCGACCTCCTCGCCTACAGCGCGAAAGACGAGCGCCACCGTGGCAGTTACAAAACAAGCCCCAACCATGTCAGCGCGTTTGATGCGGAAGGCCGTGAGATCGGCGTTGTGTTTGAGACGGCGACACCGTTCGATACACCGCGCCTCATGACCGAGCTCGTGGACTGGGTCCGCGCCGCGCTCGAAGACAAACAACTCCACCCGCTGCTGGTCATCGCGATCTTCACCGTGGTGTTCCTGGAGATCCATCCGTTTCAGGATGGCAATGGCAGGCTGTCGCGCGTGTTGACTACCTTGCTGTTGCTGAGAAGCGGCTACGCCTACGCGCCTTACAGCTCGCTGGAAAGCGTGATCGAGCAGACCAAAGAAGGCTATTACCTGGCCCTTCGCGGCACACAGGGCACGATCCGAAGCCAAGCCCCGGACTGGCAGCCGTGGCTCCTGTATTTCCTAAGAGCCCTGCTCAAACAAAAGCAGCGCCTCGAAGCCAAGATCCATCGTGAACAAATCCTGGTGGCGGATTTGCCGGAGCTATCTGTACAAATCCTGGAGCTCGCAAAAGAGCACGGACGGCTGACAATCGGGCAAATGGTGCAGATGACGGGTGCAAACCGCAACACGGTCAAAAAGCATCTGCAGTCCCTCGTCGCTGCCGGGCATCTCGCACAGCACGGCAAGGGCAAAGGCACCTGGTATGCCTGCCTGTAGCTGCCGGGCCACATGAGCGTAAACACAACGCAGTTGATCAGGTGGAGCACTGAGGAAGACCACGCAAAGGAGACGGGACCAGGCGGCGCTCAGAGGTGATCGCCACGCGAAGGAATGAAGGGTCTTGGG
>JBATKF010000319.1:0-30509 GCA_049669185.1 Sedimenticolaceae bacterium
ACCCTGGGTGTCATGGTGGCCGCGTCGCTGGTCCGTGAACTGGGTCCGGTGGTCACGGCACTCCTGTATGCCGGTCGTGCAGGGTCGGCGCTGTCCGCCGAGATTGGCTTGATGAAAGCGACCGAGCAGTTGTCCGGTCTAGAGATGATGGCGGTCAACCCAGAGCACCGCGTGCTGACGCCGCGCCTGATTGCCGGGATCATTTCCATGCCGCTGCTCGCGGCGATGTTCAGTGTGCTCGGCGTGTATGGCGGCTGGTTCGTGGGCGTGGGGCTGTTGGGAGTGGACGAGGGAACCTATTGGGCGCAGATGCAATCGCAGATCGATTGGAATGACGATGTGCTCAATGGCGTGATCAAGTCCGTCGTCTTCGGGGTGGTCTGCACCTGGATCGCCATTTTTCAGGGCTATGAGTGCGTGCCAACGTCTGAAGGGGTAAGTCGGGCGACGACGCGCACGGTGGTACATTCATCGCTGGCCGTGCTCGGGCTGGATTTCGTGTTGACGGCGATGATGTTCGATTGAACATGCACAGGACCGGACTATGTCGAAAACGAGACAGATAGAGATCTTGGTAGGCGCCTTCATGGCGGCCGGTTTCGTCGCATTGTTTTTCTTGGCGATGCAGGTCAGTAACCTGGGTACGGTCAACACCGGGGGCTCTTATAAGATATTGGCGCGGTTCGACAATATCGGCGGGTTGAAGGTCAAATCTCCGGTCACCATGGCCGGCGTCGAAGTCGGCCGCGTGGTCGACATCTACTATGACCCCAAAGATTTCCGCGCCGTGGCCGTTTTGGGAATCTATTCGCAATACGATGAAATTCCCGATGATACCTTCGCTAAAATCCTCACGGCAGGGCTGCTAGGTGAACAGTACGTCGGGCTCGATCCGGGCGGCAGCGAGCAAATGCTCGGAGACGGCAGCGAGATCGCCATAACCCAGTCTGCCCTGGTGCTGGAGGAAATCATCGGGCAGTTCATTTACGGTAAGGCGCAAGAAGGAGCGAACTGATGCCTAATCTGACCGCTATCCGCCGGGCTCTGGTCTTTTTTTTCCTGCTCTCGTCCTTCGCGGTCGCCGCAGTGGAAGATCCGCAGCAGATGGTGCGTGAGAAGGGCGACCGCATCCTGGCCGAGCTGAACACCCGCAAAGCCGATCTACAGAACGATCCGGGCCTGATCTACCCATTCATCGAGACCATGATCTTGCCGTTGTTCGACTTCCGCTTCATGTCGCAGTCGGCGCTGGGGCGTTTCTGGCGGGATGCCAGCGAGGGGCAGAGGGAGGCGCTCACCCTCGAGTTCCGCGAACTGCTGGTCCGGACCTATGCCTCGGCCCTGCTCGATTACACCGAACAGAAAGTCGAGCTGTTACCCGTGCGTTACCCCCCGGATGCGACCCAGGTAACGATCCCCACCCGACTGCAGGCGCCTGGTGCACCACCGATACCGATGGACTATCGCTTGCGCCTCAACGGTAGCAAATGGCTGATCTATGACGTAGTGATCGACGGCGTCAGTCTGGTAACGAATTACCGGAGCCAGTTCGCGGCCGAGGTCCGGCGCGGCGGTGTGGACGGCCTGATCCGCACGCTGGCGTCCAAGAATCAGCGGGTGAGTAACTGAGTGTGGCGAGCCTGACGCCTGCAGGTGAGGGGCGTTGGGTCGTGGGCGGTGTGCTCGATTTTGCCACCGTGCCTGAGATCTGGCCGGCGCTGGATGCGCTGCTCACAGACACCGGCGACAGGCAGCTGACCTTGTCGCTGGCAGGGGTCAGCCAGGCCAACAGCGCAGGCCTGGTCATGCTGCTCGAGGCGCGTGATCGTGCGCGCCAGCTGAACTGCCGACTGGATCTCGTCCATGTACCCCAGGATCTTCACGACCTCGCAAGCGTGTCGCAATGTGAAGCGCTGATTGCCGAAGGCCACGCGATGGCGGCGTCTCGACACCCTCGCGACGAAATCCGGTGAGATTTGCAGACTAGCTCACGCCCTCCCGCTGATGCGGGATTTTCTTTATCATGCACGACTGTTTCCGTTCCTTGGCGCGGTTTCCGCGCGGCCACCCATGGATAAACTGATCATCACCGGCGGCAAGCCCCTCTCCGGCGACGTCCGTATCTCCGGCGCGAAGAATGCCGCACTGCCGATCCTGGCGGCGACCCTGCTAGCCGAGCAACCTATGGTCATCGGCAATATTCCGCACCTGCGCGACATCACGACCACGATGGAGCTGATCGGACGCATGGGGGTGGAACTCACGGTCGACGAGACGATGCGCGTCGAGGTGGACGCCAGTAAACTCGATAATCCCTTCGCCCCCTATGAGCTCGTCAAGACCATGCGCGCGTCTATCCTGGTGCTCGGACCGCTGCTGGCCCGCTGCGGCCAGGCCGATGTCTCGCTGCCGGGCGGTTGCGCCATTGGTTCACGTCCGGTCGACCTGCACATCGACGGACTGCGGGCGATGGGTGCGGAGATTACCGTCGAGGGTGGCTACATCAGGGCCCGAGCGAGTAGGCTCAAGGGCGTGCGTCTGGTGCTTGACCTGGTCACCGTGACCGGGACCGAGAACCTGATGATGGCCGCGACACTCGCCGATGGCGTCACCGAGATCGAGAACGCGGCGCGCGAGCCCGAGGTAGTCGATCTGGCCAACTGCCTGAAGGCAATGGGCGCCAGAATTACCGGGGCCGGTACCTCGACAATTACCGTCGAAGGTGTCAAGTCACTGCACGGCGCGGAGTTCAGGGTGTTACCAGACCGGATCGAAACCGGGACCTTTCTGGTCGCTGGGGCGATCAGTCGCGGACGCGTCAGGGTAAGGGATACCGACCCCACGCAGCTGGACGCGGTGCTAAAGAAACTGCGCGAGGCCGGGGCCGATCTAGAGGTTGGCAAAGACTCGATTTTATTGGATATGCACGGCCAGCGGCCGCGTGCAGTGAACGTTCATACCGCTCCCTATCCCGCCTTCCCGACGGACATGCAGGCCCAGTTCACCGCGATGAACAGTGTCGCCGAGGGGGTCGGCACCATTACCGAAACGGTATTCGAGAATCGTTTCATGCATGTGCAGGAGTTGCAGCGGATGGGCGCCAAGATCAACGTGGAGGGCAACACCGCCATCTGCAGTGGCATCCCGCGGCTGACCGGGGCGCCAGTGATGGCGACCGACCTGCGCGCCTCGGCGAGCCTGGTGCTGGCAGGGCTGGTCGCCGACGGCGAGACGCTCGTCGATCGCATCTACCATGTCGACCGCGGCTATCAGAACATCGAGGACAAGTTTGCCGGCCTTGGCGCGCAGATTCGCCGGGTGCCAGGGTGAGAGGCGCGGCATGACGGTTCAGATTTCGGCACCGCTGACGATTGCGCTTTCGAAAGGACGCATCTTCAGAGACACATTGCCGCTGCTGAGACAGGCCGGTGTGGAGCCGCTGGACGATCCGGACACCAGCCGCAAACTCATCCTCGATACCTCCCACCCGCTGGTGAAGTTCGTGCTGATACGCGCCACTGATGTGCCGACCTACGTCCAATGGGGGGCGGCAGACCTCGGGGTGGCCGGCAAGGATGTCTTGATGGAGCACGGCGGCGAGGGTCTGTATGAACCGCTCGATCTCAAGATCGCCCGCTGCCGGATGATGGTCGCCGGTCGCCCCGAGGCCGACATCGGTGCGCGGCGTCTGCGCATCGCCACCAAGTACGTGACCTCGGCGCGCGCCTTCTTCGCCAATCGCGGCCAGCAGGTGGAGGTCATCAAGCTCTATGGCTCAATGGAGCTTGCCCCGTTGGTCGGCTTGTCTGAGGTCATCGTCGACCTGGTCGAATCTGGGAATACGCTGCGGGCCAACGGCCTCGTGCCGCTCGAGCATATGCACGACATCAGCTCGCGCCTGGTGGTCAACAAGGCGTCATGGAAGATGAAGCATGCCAGTGTACTGGCACTGGTCGGCGCACTGCGCGAGGCGGTGGGCGATGATTAGCCCAGACCCCTGGCAACCACAAATACCGGAGATGCGAGGCTGTGCAGGACGTCGGGCAGCTGAACCGCAGGTCGGTTGAAGGCTATGCTCGGCCTGCCGCGCCCCTCGACAGTTTTTCTTTGGGCTGCATGATGCAGGTGTCCCGCAATGGCTGATATACGCAAACTGATGACCGCAGATAACGATTTCGGGCAGCAACTCGACGCGCTGCTGGCCTGGGAATCGGTCTCGGATGCTTCCGTCAATCAAGTCGTCCAGGAGGTGATTGGCGAGATCCGTGCGCGTGGGGATGCAGCTTTGGTCGAGTATACCCAGCGATTCGACGGCTGGGTTGCCCAGTCGCCCGCTGATCTCGAGATCCCGCTGACCCGTCTGCGACAGGCCTGGGAGGCGATTCCCGCCCGACAGCGCGAGGCGCTCGAACACGCGGCCGGCCGCGTGCGCGCCTATGCCGAGCGGCAGAAGATGGAAGGCTGGACCTACTCCGAGCCCGATGGCACGCTGCTGGGGCAACAGGTCACGCCCCTCGACCGCGTCGGTCTCTATGTCCCCGGCGGCAAGGCCTCCTACCCCTCGTCGGTGTTGATGAACGCGCTGCCGGCCAAGGTGGCCGGCGTGGCTGAACTGATCATGGTCGTGCCGACCCCGCGGGGTGAACTGAACGAGCTGGTGCTGGCGGCGGCACACGTGAGCGGGGTCGATCGCGTCTTTGCCATTGGCGGCGCCCAGGCGGTGGCCGCGTTGGCGTATGGGACGCAGTCGGTGCCGCCGGTCGACAAGATCGTCGGTCCGGGCAACATCTATGTGGCCACGGCCAAGCGTACCGTGTTCGGACAGGTCGGGATCGACATGGTGGCCGGGCCATCTGAGATCCTGGTGATCTGCGACGGTCAGACCGATCCGGATTGGATCGCAATGGACCTGTTCTCGCAGGCCGAGCACGATGAGGACGCCCAGTCGATACTGCTATGCCCCGACGCCGATTTCGTGTCGCGGGTCGAGCGCAGCATCGATCGCCTGCTGCCGGAGATGAGCCGGCGCGAGATTATCGCCACGGCGTTGCGATCGCGCGGTGCGTTGATCGTCTGCCGCGACCTGGATGAGGCGGCAGAGGTCGGCAATCGCATCGCCCCCGAGCACCTCGAGCTGTCGGTTGCCGATCCGCAGGCCCTGCTGCCGAAGGTCCGCCACGCGGGCGCGGTGTTTATGGGGCGCCACGCCTCCGAGCCGCTGGGCGACTATTGCGCGGGGCCGAACCATGTGCTGCCGACCTCGCGCACTGCGCGCTTCAGTTCGCCACTTGGCGTGTATGATTTTCAGAAGCGCACGAGCGTGATCATGGTGTCGGCAGAGGGTGCTCGGACCCTGGGTCGGACCGCCTCTGTGCTGGCACGGGGAGAGGGCTTGGAAGCGCATGCGCGTTCGGCGGAATTCCGGATCGACGACTAGCCTGCATATCTCACCCTATGTCCGACTCATTGAACGACCTCGTATCGCACTGGGTTCGCCCGGAGATCCGCGCGCTGACGGCCTATCGGGTCCAGTCGGCGGCTGGGCTGATAAAGCTGGATGCGATGGAGAACCCCTACACCTGGCCCGCGGAGCTGCGCGACGCCTGGGTGGATATGCTGCGCGGCACGGACGTCAACCGCTACCCCGATCCGACCGCGCGCGCCCTGAGCGAGCGTCTCAGGGAGGCGATGGCGGTGCCGCCGGGGATGCGCGTGCTGCTGGGCAACGGCTCGGATGAGCTGATCCAGATGATCGCCATGAGCCTCTCGGGAGCGTCCGCGAGTGTGTTGTCGGTCGAGCCGACCTTTGTGATGTACCGCCTGATCGCGATCTTCTGCGGTATGCGCTATGTTGGGGTTCCGTTGCAGGCCAGCGATTTCAGCCTCGACCTGCCTGCCGTGCGGCAGGCGATGGAGGAACATCAGCCGGCCGTGGTATTTCTGGCCTACCCGAACAACCCCACCGCCAACCTGTTCGATGAAAGTGCCGTGGTCGACATTATCCGCGCCGCACCCGGGCTGGTCGTGGTCGACGAGGCCTATGCGCCCTTTACCGACGCGAGCTTTATGCAGCGTCTGGGCGAGTTCGACAACCTGGTGGTGATGCGCACAGTATCCAAGATGGGTCTGGCCGGGCTGCGACTGGGCCTGCTCGCCGGTCCCCCGGCCTGGTTGAATGAGTTCGACAAGGTACGTCTGCCTTACAATATCAATGTCCTGACGCAGGCGAGCGCCGAATTCGCGCTGCGCCATCGGCCGGTCTTCGATCGCCAGACGCGGCAGATCCGCGAGGCGCGTGAGGGCCTGGCTTCAGCCCTCGCGCGCCTGCCAGGCGTGAGGGTCTATCCTTCACAGGCGAACTTTCTGCTGCTGCGCACCCCGTCGGGCATGGCTGCGGCCTGGTTCGACGGCCTGTGTGAACGCGGCATCTTGATCAAGAAACTGGATGGTGCGCACCCGCTGCTGGCCGACTGCCTGCGGCCGACGGTCGGCACTGATCAGGAGAACGATGCCCTGATCGCAGCGCTGGGCGAGGTGTCGGCCGGCTGAGACTCAACAAAGTCTCAACAGAGTGTCGCTGCGCCGTTCATCCGGCGTCCTGACAGGCACATCGGTAGTCGAATCTGTCGCGTACGGCGCGCAATCGGCGCAGCAGGTCGTCACGGTTGCCGGCAAACACCGCTACGCTGGGGTCATTGCGGTCAAATCGCTGATGCACCATGAGTTCTGCGGCAGGCAGCCTGTCATCCCGCTGGCCGTCGCTGATGCCCCGACAGATGGGGCACTCGTCGAGCACGCCGGCGGCGAGGTCGATCTCGATGGCGACCGCATCGCGGGCTGCGCCGGGCCGTTTGAACAGATCGAAGAGGCCCAAGGCGCTTAACCCGCAAATCTCACCAGCCGGCCAGCCGGCCGCTCGCCGACGACCGCTACTTGTTCCAGTTCGCTGCCGTCGCGCCAGACGGTAAGCGACATTGGCGAGCCGGGGGGCCTGCCGGCGACGCGTGCCAGCATCTGCTGCGCACTCGTGACCGGTGTGCGGTCGATCCTGACGATCAGATCGCCCGGTTTGAGTCCCGCCAAGTCGCCGGGCCCACCCTCCAGCACTCCCGACACCAGTATGCCTTCGCGGAAGTCGATCCCCATGGACTCGGCCAGCGCGGTCGTCAGATCCTGGCCGGAGATTCCCAGCCAACCACGAATTACGCGGCCGTTCTCGATGAGCTGGGCCATGACCTCTTCCGCCAGCTGAATGGGGATGGCGAAGCCGATGCCCAGCGAGCCGCCACTCTGCGAAAAGATCGCGGTATTGATCGCAACCACGTCACCGATGGCGTTGATCAGCGCGCCGCCCGAGTTACCGGGATTAATGGCCGCATCGGTCTGGATAAAGTTCTCGAACTCGGTGATGCCGAGTTGATTTCGTCCGGTCGCGCTGACGATGCCCATGGTCACCGTCTTCCCCACGCCGAAGGGATTGCCGATGGCCATTACGACATCGCCGACCTGGAGCGCATCGGATTCACTCAGGCTTGCGACAGGCAGTTTGCTACCTGCTGCCTGTAACACCGCGATATCGGTCTCCGGGTCAGTGCCCACGATTCGCGCCGGCAGACTGCGTCCATCCTCGAGGACGATCTGGATCTCGCTGGCGCCCTCGATTACGTGGTTATTGGTCAGCACATAGCCGTTGCGGTCGACAATGACGCCCGAGCCGAGGCTGTTCTCGCGCCTGATCCGCGGGCGACTGATCTGGTCGCCGAAAAAGCGCTTGATCAAGGGCTCGTCGAGCAGCGGATGGGGCTTTTCACGGGTGATTTTAGTCGCAAAGACGTTGACGACCGCAGGGGCCGCGCGCTGCACCGCATCGGCATAGGACACGGGTCCACCGCTGCGCTCGAGCAGGACGGGCGCGGGAGGAACGGCCGGGGTGCGCCCGACCAGGTCGGGTCTCAGCAGCAGGACCAGGAAGGCGGCGGCGAGACCGGTAGCGATGGAGGTAAACAGGAAGGTGAATGCACGATACCACTTCATGCGCATACACTAGCACGTCAAACCAGGCCCCAAACACAGCTTGCAATGGCCAGACTCGACGACATCGTGGCGTACTGTAATGAACTGCTGGATCCCTCCGCGTTCGACGATTATTGCCCGAATGGGCTTCAGGTCCAGGGGCGCGAAGAAGTGGCCTGCCTGGTATCCGGTGTGACCGCCAGTCAGGCCCTGGTGGATGCGGCAGTCGCCGAAAGGGCCGACCTGCTGCTGGTGCATCACGGCTATTTCTGGCGGGGCGAAGCAGCGCCGCTGGTGGGCATCAAGGGCCGGCGACTCAAGGCCCTGCTCAGGGCCGACACCAGCCTCCTGGCCTATCATCTGCCGTTGGATGCGCATGAGACGCTGGGCAATAATTACCAGCTGGGCCTGCGGCTGGGTTTCGAGGGGGCGGCACCGGTTGGGGGTCTTCTATGGGGCGTGGATCTCGCGCAGCCCACCGGCGCCGACGCCTTGGCAGATAAGATCGCAAAGGCCTTGGATCGTGCACCGCTGGTTATCGGGCCGGCTGGGCCAGTTCGCCGGGTCGCCTGGTGTACTGGCGCAGCACAGGGCATGATCGAACAGGCGGCCGCGGCCGGCTTCGATGCCTTCATCAGCGGCGAGATCTCTGAACAGACGGTACACCAGGCGCGCGAGTTGGAAATGCTGTACCTCGCCGCCGGCCATCACGCCACCGAACGGTACGGTGTACAGGCGCTGGGAGCGGCGGTCGCGGAGCATTTCGGGATCGCGCACCGTTTTATTGACATCGACAATCCGGTCTGAACGGCAAGGGCTTCACGGGCGCATTTGTTCGACGCTTTCTGGTCAATATATCCACTAGTTGACCACACAATCGCCATGTTGGAGAATCCGCGGTCGTCTAAGGAAATTCAGCATATTCTTAAGATTCAATCCGAAATCAGGGCGCTATCTTCCACGTCCGCGTTCGGGCCTTTTGGAGTTCATTCATGAGTGTAGAAGAAGGCGTAGACCTCAAGAAACGCCGCTTCCTGACCGTCGGTACGGCCGTCGTGGGAGCGATCGGCGCCGGCTTTGCCGCCGTGCCGTTCATCGCATCCTGGAACCCTTCGGAGCGTGCCAAGGCCCTCGGTGCGCCGGAAGAGGCGGACATCACCAGTCTCGAGCCCGGGGCACTGCTGCGCGTCAAGTGGCGCGGCAAGGTGTGCTGGGTCGTGAACCGAACCGAGCAAAACATCGCCGATCTCAAGGCCCTGACCGACAAGCTGGCCGATCCGAATTCAGAGGTCCCCCAGCAGCCCCCATATGCGGCAAATGAGACGCGCTCCATTAAGCCCGAGTATGCGGTCCTGGTCGGAATCTGTACCCATCTGGGCTGCTCGCCGACCCATCGTCCCGAGGTGGCACCGGCCGATCTCGGCGATGACTGGAAGGGCGGATTCTTCTGCCCCTGCCACGGCTCGAGCTTCGACCTCGCCGGTCGGGTCTACAAGGGCGTCCCGGCGCCGACCAACCTGGTTGTGCCGCCCCACCAATACCTGTCCGAAAACGTGATCCTGATCGGCGTAGACGGAGGTGCCGCATGAGCTTAATGACCTGGATCGATGACCGCTTCCCGGCCACCAAGGTCTGGAATGAGCACCTGGCGCAGTACTACGCGCCGAAGAACATGAACTTCTGGTACTTTTTCGGCTCGCTGGCCATGCTGGTGCTGGTCAACCAGATCGTCACCGGCGTGTGGCTGGCGATGATGTATAAACCGTCGGCAGCCGATGCCTTTGCGTCGGTCGAGTACATCATGCGCGACGTCGACTACGGCTGGCTGATCCGTTATATGCATTCGACCGGCGCCTCGGCATTCTTCCTGGTCGTCTACTTCCATATGTTTCGGGCGCTGATCTATGGCTCTTATCAGAAGCCGCGCGAGTTGCTGTGGATCATCGGCGTGCTGATCTATCTGGCGATGATGGCGACCGCGTTCATGGGTTACCTGCTGCCCTGGGGGCAGATGTCCTACTGGGGCGCCCAGGTCATCGTCAACCTGTTTGCCGCCTTCCCGTTCGGTATCGGAGAGCCGCTGTCGATATGGATCCGCGGTGACTACGTGATCTCGGACGCGACACTCAACCGATTCTTTGCGCTGCACTTCCTGCTGCCTTTCGTACTCGCAGCATTGGTGTTCCTCCACATCGTCGCGCTGCACAAGGTCGGCTCCAACAACCCGGACGGCGTCGATATCAAGAAGGTCAAAGATGAAAACGGCATCCCGCGCGACGGTATCGCGTTCCACCCCTACTACACCGTTAAGGATACGGTGGGTGTGGGCGTGTTTCTGATCTTCTTCACCGGCGTGATCTTCTTCTGGCCGGATCTGGGCGGCCTGTTCCTCGAGCCGCCGAATTTCGAGCCGGCGAACCCGCTCAAGACGCCGGAGCATATCGCCCCCGTTTGGTATTTCACGCCCTTTTACGCGATGTTGCGGGCCGTGCCGCCGATGTTCAGCTCGCAGTTTCCGGGCGTGATCGTGATGTTTGCAGCCATATTGATACTTTTCTTCGTGCCCTGGCTGGACCGCAGCCCGGTCAAGTCGATTCGTTACAAAGGCATGCTGTCAAAAATCGCCATCGCGGTCTTTGTTGTTACCTTCGTCGTACTGGCCTGGTTGGGTATGCAGTCCTCCACGCCCACCAAGACCCTGCTGGCGCAGATCTTTACGGCGATCTATTTCGCGTTCTTCCTGCTGATGCCCTTCTACACCAAGATGGAAAAGACCAAGCCGGTACCTGAGCGGGTGACGTCATGAGGAAGCTGTTTGCGATTATGGCGCTGAGCGCGCTGTCGTTTGCGCTAATGCCGGCTACGGCGATGGCCGCCGGTGGCGAGGTCAAGCTGCAGCAGGCCAACATCGACCTCAGTAACCATGCGGCCATCCAGCGCGGCGCTAAGTACTTCGTCAACTACTGCATGGGCTGCCATTCTGCCCAGTATGTCCGGTACAAACTATTCACCGAGGTCGGCCTGACCGAAGACGACATCGAGGAAAACCTGATGTTCACCGACGGCAAGGTCGGCGATCTGATGAAGATCGCCATGCCGGGGGAAGATGCCGCCAAGTGGTTCGGTGCCGCAGCGCCGGATCTGACCCTGACCGCCCGCATCAAGCATGGCGGCGCAGATTGGATTTACAGCTACCTGAAAGGCTTCTACACGGACCCATCGCGGCCCTTGGGCGTCAACAATACGGTGTTCGCCAACGTGGGGATGCCGCATGTGCTTTGGGAACTACAGGGCATCCAGGATCCGGTGTACAAATACGAGGTGCATCACGAGGGGCATACGGTCGCCTCGTTCGACACCGAGGCCGAGGCGGAGGCCTACATCAAGGAGCACGGCGAGACCTACCGCCTGGAACGTGTGGTGGATCGACTCGAGCTGGTGCAGGCAGGGAGCATGACCCCGCTTGAGTACGATCAGGTGGCGCGCGATCTGGCCACCTTCCTTACCTACATCTCGGAACCCATGAAGCTGGAACGCCAGCGCATCGGGGTGTGGGTGCTGCTGTTTCTGATTGTGTTTACTGTCCTGGCCTACTTTATGAAGAAGGAGTGGTGGAAGGACGTTCACTGATCATTTCAACTATCGGCGAGAAATGAGGGGCGCACAGTCTGGTATACTATGCGCCCTTTTATGTTCCGTACCCGTGCAGGCGCGGGACGGCAACAACCGGGAGTAAACATTGATGACCGCCGTCGCCACCCGCCGCTCCGTGATGACTCTGTTCTCTGATCCACGAAGTCTACACAGTCATCGCGTGCGCATGGTGCTGGCCGAGAAGAACGTCACCTGCGACATCATTGACGTGGATCCATTGAACACGCCGGATGACGTCATGGATCTGAATCCCTACGGTACCGTTCCGACGCTGGTGGATCGCGACCTTGCGCTCTACGACTCGCGCATCATCTGCGAATACCTGGACGAACGTTTCCCACACCCACCACTGCTGCCGGTAGATCCGGTCTCGCGTGCAAGCGCCCGCCTGTACATGTTTCGTGTGGAGAACGACTGGTATGGTCTGGTAGACCAGATCCTGGCAGGCGGCAAGCCCGCGACCAAGGCGCGCAAAGAGCTGCGCGAGGGCCTGACCGCGGCAGCGCCGGTGCTGGCGCATCGTCCCTTTTTCATGAGCGATGAGTTTAGTCTAGTGGACCCGAGTATTGCGCCATTGCTATGGCGCCTGCCGATGCTTGGGGTGGAGCTTGCCGGCCAGGCGGCCAAGCAGGTCAACACTTACGCAGGCGGCTTGTTTACGCGCAACGGCTTTGTCGCGAGTCTCACCGAACAAGAGCGCGAGATGCGCCGCTAATTGTCTGTCCCCTAGCTCACAGCACGGGCCCTATGACATCCAATCGACCCTACCTTATTCGCGCGCTTTACGAATGGCTGGTCGATAACGATCTGACCCCCTATCTGCTGGTCGACGCCAATCGCGAGTCCGTGCATGTCCCGGGGCACTATGTCGAAGACGGACGCATCGTGCTCAATGTGAGCCCGAATGCGGTGCGTGATCTGACGCTCGGCAATGAGCTGATCGCGTTCGAGGCGCGTTTTGGCGGAACGGCGTTCTCCATCTCGCTGCCGCCGGATGCGGTACTCGGCGTCTATGCTCGGGAGAATGGAAAGGGCATGCTGTTCCCCGATGAAGGCCTGCAGGAACCGGAGCCGCCGCGACCCGACCCGCCGGCGCCATCACCCAACGGCCGGCCTTCGCTGAAGGTGGTGAAGTAGCGGCCTCAGCGGTCCTTGCGTCGGAACGGAATGACTTTCCGCTCCTTGTCGGCAACCGGGACAGTCGTTTGCGTAGCCACCCGAGCGACCTCGATCGGCGGCTTTTCGCTCTCTTTCATCAGTCCGTCGTCGATCGCCTCGAGCCGCGTACCCAGCATGAGCACATAACCGATGCGGCGCCCGACGCCCTCGAGGCTGAACTCGAAGCGAAACATGCGGCGCAGGCGCACGCCATCAGCGGTCCAGCGCAGGCCGAATCGCACCGGTGCGACGGTATCGTCGAGAAACTGTAGCCCACGTTTCTCGCAGTGACGGCGTGCGAGGATGGTCGCGAACTCGCGTGCGCGTGCAGCGCTCAGCCAAACCCAGGCGAGGGCCAGCAACACCAAAAACGGCAGCAAGGTAGTGATCATGATGCGTTTCGACTCGTCACCCGCCAGAGCCGCAGCATACACGCTGAGTGCAGCCAACGGACAATGTGCGTCGAATGTCCGCGCGACTCGCTGCATCCTCAGTGGTTGAAAAACGTCGCCGTACCGGCCGCTTGACGCTGACTTGAGATGCAGGCGGCATCATCCGCTGAGGCGATCACGGCGCAGGCGCGAGCGCAGGTCGAACAGGCGTTTCGATCCCAGCAATACCGCCGCCATACTGCCCAGGCCGGTGCCGGCGGCGATAAGAAACAGGATCAGCAGCTGATATTTGGCCGCCTCCATGGGCGGGCTGCCGGCCAGGATCTGTCCCGTCATCATGCCGGGAAGGCTGACGATGCCTGCCGTCGTCATCGCATTCACGAGCGGAATCAACCCGGATCGAAGCGCGTCACGTTGGATATCGCCGATCGCCTGACTGGCGTCCTGGCCGAGCGCCAGACGGGCCTCGATCTGGCCCGCCTTGTCGAGCGTTTGGCGGGTCAGATTATCGAGTGCGACCGCGATTCCGGTCATGGTATTGCCGAGCAACATGCCGAGCAGTGGGATCGAATACTGCGGGTTATACCAAGGCGCCGGCTGCAATAGGACCATCAGGGCCAGTGCCGTGATCGAAAATGAGGACAAAAACATCGACAGCGTGCCGGTCCCATATCCCCAGAAGCCGCGCAGACGGTGTTTCTGCCGGGCCATGATTTCATAGCCGGCCACGGCCAGCATCGTCGTGGCCAGTAGTCCGATCAGCCAGGGATTGGCGGTATGGAACAGGGCCTTGAGGACCAGGCCAAGCAGCAAAAGTTGCACCGTACTGCGCGCTGCGGCGATCAGCATGCGTCGGCCGATGCCCAGGCGCAGCTGCCAGGAGAGCGCGGCCAAGAGCAGGACCAGGCTGGCGGCTACCGCGAGATCGAATGCGCTCAGTGCGATCAGGGTGTCAGTGCTCATCTGCCCGCCGCAGGTCGCCTGCCTGGATCCGGTATTGGGTCGTCGCCACGCGTGACCGCTGGGCCGGGTCATGGCTGACCCACAGGACGCTGCCCGCCGAGCGCTTGCGCCAGGCCTCGATCAGCGCCTCGACACAAAGGGTGTTGGTCTGATCGAGATTGGCGGTCGGTTCGTCGAGCAGCAGTGCCGACGGCGCATAGGCAAGGGCGCGCGCGAGCGCCAGACGCTGCCGCTCGCCGCTCGAGAGCCGCTGCACCTGCCACTGCAGGACATGCTCGTCGAAGCCCAGCGCCTGGAGGTCGGCAATAGGCCAGTACGGTGCGTGCGTCCCAACCTGCGGCGCCCACCAATGGCTCTCGGCGGCGACATAGATCACCTGCCGGCGCCATTCGGGTCCGCTCAGGCTGCTGCGCGCCCGCTCGTCCAGCCACACCTCGCCGTCGGCCTCGTCGAGGTCGGCGACGGCACGCAACAGCAGGGTCTTGCCACTACCCGAGGGGCCGAACACTGCACTGCAGCAGCCGGCCGCTACGGTCAGCTCGCCGACAGTCACGCCGGGGCGGGCGAGGCGCTCGATGCGCAAGCTGCTCACGTATGCCGGATGAAGATCAGATCCCAGACGCCATGGCCGAGCCGCTGGCCGCGCCGTTCGAACTTCGTCAGCGGGCGCGACTCGGGGCGCGGGGCGAAATTGCCTGGGCCCGCCGCGTTCGAAAAGCGCGTAGTGTCGGCGCTGAGTACCTCGAGCATCTGCTCGGCGTAGTCCTGCCAGTCGGTGGCGGCATGTAGATGGCCCCCGGGACGAATCACTCGCGCCAGTTCGTCGACGAGTGACGGCTGCAGGATGCGGCGTTTGTGATGGCGTTTTTTTTGCCACGGGTCGGGGAAGAACAGGTACACCGCCTCGAGGCCGGCCGTGGGGAGCATGCGCCTCAGCACCTCGACGGCATCATGGCGAATGACCCGTGCGTTGGTGCAGCCAACCTCCGCCAGCTTTAGCAACAGATGACCCACCCCCGGTGTATGTACCTCCACGCCCAGATAATTTCGCTCCGGGTGACGGCGCGCCATCTCTGCGAGGCTCTCGCCGTTGCCGAAGCCGATCTCCAGATACACAGGGTGGGCATTGCCGAAAATCGCAGAAAGCGCGAGGGGCTCCGTCTGGAACTCCAGCCCCCAGCGCGGCCACTGTGTCTCGAAGGCGCGCTTCTGGCCCGGCGTGAGGCGGCCTTCGCGGCGCACGAAGCTGCGGATTGGGCGTCGGGGGGCGCTGTTGTTCTCTGTCTCGGCCATTCGGGAGAGGTGCGGTCCGTTTTTCATCGTGTCGAACGCCGGGCCAACCGGTACTTACTTGCAGGGTTGCGTCAATCGAAAAACAGGCCCTCGAGCGGTGACGAGGCCGAGGCGAAGCGTTTGGCAGGCATTCGGCCGGCCAGATAGGCCTCGCGTCCGGCCTCGATCGCCTTGCGCATCGCACTGGCCATCAGGACCGGCTTCTGCGCCGCGGCGATGGCGGTGTTCATCAGTACACCGTCACAACCGAGTTCCATGGCCACCGCGGCATCCGAGGCGGTGCCGACGCCGGCGTCGACCAGGACCGGGACTGAGGCGTTCTCGACGATGGTGCGGATGTTGAGCTTGTTGCGGATCCCGAGGCCGGACCCGATCGGTGCAGCCAGCGGCATCACCGCCACGCAGCCCATGGCTTCGAGTTCGCGCGCCATAATGGGGTCATCGTTGGTGTAGACCATGATCTTGAAGCCATCGCGGACCAGCTCCTCTGCGGCCTTCAGCGTTGCGATCACGTCTGGAAACAGCGTCTTCTCATCACCCAGCACCTCGAGCTTCATCAGGTCGTGGCCGTCCAGCAGCTCGCGCGCCAACCTGCAAGTCCTTACTGCCGTCTTGGCGTCGTAGCAGCCTGCGGTGTTGGGCAGCAGCGTAAAGCGTTCCGGCGGCAGCACCTCGAGGATATTGGGCTCATCGGTGTTTTGACCGATATTGGTTCGGCGTACCGCGATAGTCACGATCTCGGCGCCGCTGGCGTCGATTGCAGCGCGCGTTTCTTCCATATCCTTGTACTTGCCGGTCCCGACCAGCAGGCGCGATGAAAAGGTGCGATCGGCAATAATCAGCGGATCGGTGAGATTCTCAGACATCGTGGATGGTTTCCCGGGGTTTGTCATTGGATGAAGACGAGGTGCTCGCCAGAACTCAGCCGCCACCGATCGCCTGCACCACCTCCACGCGGTCTTGCGCGCATAGGGTGCGTTCGGCGTGCTCGCTGCGCGGAATGAGCTCTTCGTTGATCTCCACGGCGAACCGCCTGTTCTCGAGTTCGAGGGTAGTCAGGAGGTCGGCCAGGGTGCTGTCTTCCGCCACCTCGCATGGCGACCCGTTTAGCAAGATGTGCATGGCAAGATCAGGTCAAATGTATGAAACTGAACGAAATACTACACCATAAGTTTGGGCGCCATTGCACCCGCAGGGGTCGATGTCCTCGGCGCAGCCCGCGACGCACGACGGAGGATCCCCGGTGGAAAGTTTGCACGAAGATCTGATCTCGCTCGACGAGGCGGTGACGCTGGACGGCCTGTTCGCCAGTCGCGTGAGGAGAACGCCCGAGCTTGACGCTTACCGGCATTTCGACAAACAGCACAAGGTCTGGGCGAGCTATACGTGGAAGGAGATGGCGGCTGCCGTGGCTCGCTGGCAGGCGGCGCTGGGCTCCGAGCGTTCGCCCGGCGGCGCGCGGGTAGCCATTCAGCTGCGCAACTGTCCCGAATGGGTGATGTTTGATCAGGCCGCCCTGAGCCTGGGCCTGGTCACCGTGCCGCTCTACACTGATGATCGTCCCGATAACGTCGCCTACATCTTGAAGGACGCGGATGTACAAATCCTGCTGCTACAGGATGCCGGGCGCTGGCGACGTCTGGCGCCGGTCATCCCCGATGACGTGCCGCTGAAGTGCGTGCTGCTGCTCGAAGATGGCGCGGCGGCGCGCGAGCTCGCGGCACAAGACAGCCGCGTTCACCTGGTCGATGACTGGCTGCCGACGCAGCCTGGTGCACTGGTCCAGCGCAGCGACCGCGACGGCGACGCACTGGCCTCGATCGTCTACACCTCGGGCACCACGGGGCGCCCGAAGGGTGTGATGCTCAGTCATCGCAATATGATGTCCGTCGCCCACGGCAGCTTGACGCTGCTGGACTGCTATCGCGAGGACGTGTTCCTGTCGTTTCTGCCGCTGTCGCATACGCTGGAGCGAACCTGCGGCTATTACCTGTGTGTGATGACCGGTTCCTGCGTAGCCTACGCGCGATCCGTCGCGCAGCTGGGCGAAGACCTGCTGGCCATCAGGCCCACCGTGCTGATTGCGGTACCGCGCATTTTCGAAAAGATCTACACCCGAATCGCCGACCAGATGCAGAAGCGGGGCACCCTGCCCAAGCGACTGTTCGATCTGGCGGTCGCCGTGGGCTGGCGGCGCTTTCTCTATCGGCAACATCGTGGTCGCTGGTCGGTCGGCAATCTGCTATGGCCGGTGCTGGACCGCCTGGTGGCAAGCAAGGTCGCCGCCAGGCTCGGGGGGAATCTGCGTCTGGCGGTCAGCGGCGGCGCGCCGCTCAACGAGGAGATCGCCCGGGTCTTTATCGGTCTCGGCGTGCCCATTGTGCAGGGGTACGGGCTCACCGAGACCTCCCCGGTGGTCAGCGCCAACCCCCTGAATGACAATATCCCGAGCAGCGTGGGTGTGCCCATCCGCGGGGTGCAGGTCCGGGTCGGAGACAATGATGAACTCCTGGTGAAGGGGCCGGGAGTGATGCTGGGTTACTGGAACAATCACGCCGCCACCGCCCAGGTCATCGATCGGGAAGGTTGGTTGCACACCGGTGATCAGGCGCGTATCGACGAGTCCCACCATGTCTATATAACAGGGCGCCTCAAGGACATTCTCGTGTTATCGAATGGTGAAAAGATACCGCCCGCGGACATGGAAATGGCGATTGCGCTCGATCCGATGATCGAACAGGTCATGGTGGTGGGCGAGGGCCGGCCATACCTCACGGCGCTGCTGGTACTGGATGGAGAGCACTGGACTGCCCTGGCGGAGGCGCATGGGATCGATCCCTTGGATCCAAAGAGTCTTAACAATGCCGGGGTTTTGGCTGCGGTTGGCCGGCGGGTCAGGACGGCGCTGAAGAATTTTCCCGGCTACGCCAAGATTCGGCAGCTGCATCTGTTGCTCGAGCCCTGGAGCATCGAGGAGGGGCTGATCACGCCCACGCTCAAGGTCAAACGTGCCAAGGTGCTTGCGCACTACGCGGCGGCGGTGGAGGCGATGTACCGTGGCGGACCAGCCAACTGAAGGCACTGTACCTCCGGCCCGGCGTTACATAGAATGACGCCGGCGAAGGGCCTGCCGATGACACCAGTCGGGTGGGCTTCAAGCTTGTATGCTATCGATTTAGCGGCCATCGTATATCGGTATTACCCTAGCTTCCCAAGCTAGAGAGGCGGGTTCGACTCCCGCTGGCCGCTCCACATCTCCTAGCGCCGCGTTTAAGCAAGAAGCGGCGACACCACTTCAACGGCCTCGGGCGATTCACCGGTCGTTTGTCTGAGACGAAAGGCTTCAGACCGTCGCTGTCCATTTTTTGAGCTTATCCGCTCCAAATAATCCGTATCACTGACCTGGAAAACGCGCCTAGAAAATCCGGCGCAGTGTACTACCATAAGCTTTCGCGTTGAGCCCCATTAAAATCATTAATAAGCCCAGCGCGAGTAGGGCGATTGCACCAGCGCCTGACCTTCGTAACAACGAAAACCCAGTCTTTTTGGAGGAGAATCTGCATGTCCGATTTAGCAAACAAGGACCGGCGGCAATTTCTTGGATTTACCGGCAAGGTCGGTCTATCCACGATGGTTGCATCCGCTGCCGGCGTGAATCTAGGGTTGATGGAAATCGTCTCGGCACAGACCGGAAAGCGCGGTGTCGAGCCCTTCCGCTTTGCGATCATCAGCGACTCGCACCTGTACAGCATCCCGGATCACAAGTTCGATCAGCAACTCATGGATGCGGTCGCGCAAGTCAACGCCATGGATCCGCTGCCCGACTTCGTAGTCTACGGCGGCGACATCGCCCAGAACGGCACCGAAGACCAGCTCGCCAAGGGTAAAAAGATACTCGCCGGGCTGAAAGTCCCGATGAAGGTCATCCCGGGCGAGCACGACTGGTACCTCGACATGGGCACCGCATGGCGCGGCCTGTTCGGTGACGAGACCTGGTCGTTCAACCACAAGGGCGTGCACTTCATCGGCCTTAACTCCATCCTGGTCGAAGATTTCTGGACGCCGGCGGGTCTGAGCGACAGAGAGCGCATGGCGGCAATGGAGATGCTCGAGGGGCCGATCGGTGGTCCGTGGGGTATACACGCCAAGCAGCTGGAGTGGCTCAAGAAAGACGTGGCGAACGTTGCACCCGACACCCCGGTTGTGGTGTTCACGCACTCGCCGCTGTGGGACTACTACCCGCGCTGGAACTTCCAGACGTCGGATGCCCCCGAGATTCGCGACATACTTTCGAAGTTCGCGAATGTGATGTCGCTCCACGGTCATGTGCACCAGACCATTTATAACAAGATCGGCAACCTGAGTTCTGTGGGCTCGTTGAGTACCGCTTGGCCGTGGCCCTACCCGCCGGTCGACTTGGCTTTCCCGGAGAGCCAGATGACCCGCGCCGATCCGTCGATCGCCACCGATGGTATGGGTACACAGATGGTCGATATCAGTGCCACCGGTCCAGGCATTTACAAGCACGTACCGTTCGAAGAGTCACTGACCCCGTGGTTGGAAAAAGGCATCCTGGTCTGAGGAGACGAGCGAATGAAAAAACATGCCAAGAAAATAATGCTGTTGATTGCGGTGCCCCTGGTGATCTCGCTGGTAACGGTGAATCTGGCCTCGGCCCGAGCGCCCTACACCGCCGAAGAGCTCGCCGAGCAGCAGGCCGCGTTGCTGGCGTCAGTAGAGGAAGGCTACAACCTCTGGCACGGGTCCAAGCCGAGCATGACGACCAATGGTCTCGCATGCGGAAACTGTCACCCGGATGCGGCGGCCTCCAATCCCGGAACTTTCCCAAAGTACATGCCGATGTTCGGTAAGGTGACCACCTTCCGCGAGATGATCAACTGGTGCATCGAAAACCCGCAGGGCGGTGAGGCGCTGGATGTGAGTAGTATGGACATGACCGCATTAGAGGCATACGCGTTCAAGCTGCATCGTGGCAAGGCGATCCAGCCAGGATTGGCGTCGGAGCAGACCAAGCCTATCGCCGTATCGTACGGTAAGGGTTTCGAAAGCACGCCCAGCGGCATTGGTTTCGACACCAAATAGGCCTGGTCGCAATGGCTCTCAGCCGTTACCCGGCCATGTAAGCCATGTACGGTTCAGTGCTGTTGCGACGACCCTCTGTTCCTGGCGACGCGGCAGGCGCTCGCCGCGCCGCGTCGTCAAGGAATGAGTCGGACTGGCTTCACGGGGTGGTTGGCGTTCGCGGTCTGCTGCGAGCCGCCCCTTGGCTCTTGCTCTTGGCCGTCGCCACGGCGAGTGCCGAACAGGTCTGCGATACGTCGACTCATCCGCTGTCGTCGCCCACGGAGCGCTTTGTGGATCACGACGATGGCACCGTAACCGATGAGGTAACGATGCTGATGTGGCTGCGCTGTTCCGCCGGCCAGGCCTGGACCGAAGGCCGATGTGAAGGGACTGCCACGTTGCACGATTGGCACTCGGCGCAGGCTGTTGTTGGCGATGTCAACGAGGGGGGAAAGTTTTTTTTCAACGACTGGCGAATACCCAGTCTGCGAGAGCTTGCGAGCATCGCCGAGCGCGAGTGCCAAGACCCTCGGGTGAATCTTACGGTGTTTCCCGATACACCGGCGGGGTCGTTCTGGACGACGTCGTCGCGCTCGGGCGGCGACGGAGAGCGGTTCTACGCGCTCAGTTTCGGGGCCGAGGGTGTCTCCCTGGACCCGAAACGGCAGAAGAATTTTGTGCGCCTGGTGCGATTTGCACCCTAACGCAGCTTAATTCGGCGCGGTTGCCGTTAGCGCACGGCGAATTTGAAAATTAAACAGTCAGGAAATAGAGGAGACTTAACTATGCAACCAATCGATCGTCGAAAGTTTTTGTTCAAGGTGGCTGCGGGCGCATGCGCCCTGGCGACTGCGCCCGTGGTAACCGCCGAGGCAGATCCGGATCCCAAGAAGCCGAAAGGGAAGTTGACCGAGACGGACGGATATGCGCGGTCGATGGGCTTTAAGACCGATACAACACGTGTCGACCAGAAGCGCTATAAGAAGCACACCGTGGATCAATCCTGCTCCAAGTGCCAGTTATTCAAGGGCGAAGAGGGCGCCGCGGAAGGCCCGTGCTCCTTTTTCGGGCATCGTATCGTACCGGCGACTGGCTGGTGCCGGAACTTCAAGCCGCGCAAGGCCTAGGCATATCGGGCCACGTGGTCCTCACGTGGCCCGCCGTCCCCTGCCTGGCAGGATCTGCCGCCATTGGATTCCGTCCATGAGACCGGGCCACCGCCCGCAGACACGATATCTCCTCCCGCTGAACAGCAAACCCACCCTCGACTTTTGCGGCACCGTTATGGCGCACCTTGTCGCGCAAGCGAGCGCGTGCGGGTGGACGGCAGCTTCCGAATATTGTGACAAGGTAAATTGACATACATTAATGTCAGACTAAACTGACACATGTTAGGGCGCTGTCGCCCGCGTGGCATAAATCGTTCCATTGGGCAGCACCCTGCTGGAGATCCCACCTATGCAACTCTCGTCAAGCAATCCGCCCCAGCCGCTCCAGCGTCTGCTGCACTATCAGGGTTCGTCCCTCAATTCGACCCTCTACGGGCGATCCAACAGGCCCGTACCGCCAGGCAAACTCGGGCCGGTCGGCCCAGGCCGTAGGCGTGGCTTAGGTAGGCGCGCAGTCAGCCGGCTCGCCGCGGTCCTGCTCCTCGGCACCATGGTGCTGATGGTCGGGTGTGATCGCACCGACACGGTCCAGCGCGGCTTGCGGGGCCTGGGTTCGGAACTGGTGTATGACCCAGATACGGTGAAGGCATCGTTGGCCCTGAACGCCATTCCCGAACCCGAATACCGGGATCCGCCATTCGATGACCTGCCTAAGCTGTCCGATGAAATGCAGAATGTGCAGGTACTCAACGACCTGAACGTGCTCGAGTTCTCGCGGCTGATGCAAGCCATGTCGACCTGGGTGGCGCCAGAGGAAGGCTGCGAGTATTGCCACAACACCGACGATATGGCCTCCGACGAAAAGTATCCCAAGATCGTCGCCCGCCGCATGCTGCTGATGGTGCGCGACATCAACACCAACTATAAGAACCATGTGGCCGATACCGGTGTGACCTGCTGGACCTGTCACCGGGGGCAGAACGTGCCATCGGGCATCTGGTTCAACCATCTGATAGAGAAGACGCCCGGCAACACCCTCGCGAACCGCGGCGGTCAGAACCTGGCCGGCGTGAAAAACAACGGCAATGCCGCGCTGCCCTTCGATCCGCTGACGCCCTTCCTGGAGGCGAGCAATTCCATCAGCGTCCAGGGGAAACGGCCGCTGGCGGGCGACAACCGCAAGTCCATCAAACAGGCGGAATGGACCTATTCGTTGATGATGTACATGTCGAATTCGCTGGGTGTCAATTGCAACTATTGCCACCTGACTCGTGCCTTGGCGCGCTGGGAAGAGAGTACGCCGCAGCGGGTGACCGCGTGGCACGGCATCCGCATGGTCCGCGATCTCAACCAGGAGTACCTGAACCCCCTGAAGCCGGTATTCCCCGCCTATCGGCTGGGCCCGGAGGGCGATGCACCCAAGGTCGGCTGTGAGACCTGCCACAAGGGCGCTTACAAGCCGCTGTTCGGCGTCACCATGCTGAACGATTACGGTGAATTGCGGGGCGTGGTGACGGAACGGCCAGCACCGTGGGAGCTGGAGTTCCTGGAGGAGCCCGATACCGAGGCCGCTCCCGAGGAGCAGACCTCCGAAGCGCCACAGGACGTCAGCGAAGAGTTGCCGGCGCCGACGACTCAACTATAGACCGACGACTGCCGCGAGCAGCCGCGATGTAAGTCTCCGGGGATCTGCCTGGTACCCCTGGGTGGAGGCTGGGGCTCCCGGGGGGGCAAATTCAAACGTCCGCGCCTGCGCAGCCAGAGCGGCTTCGGATCGTCAGCCGGCAAGCGCCTCGCGCAGGGTCTTGGCAATGCCGTCGGGCGTCTCGCCGTGACGGATCAAGGAGCGGATGACGCCGTCCTTACCGACGACATAGATGATGGACGAATGGTCCATGGTGTAACCCATGTTGGACTCGTCCAGCGGCACCTTTTCGAAGATCACGAAGTGGCTCTTCGCCACCTTGGTGACCTCCTCCAGTGAACCTGTCAGGCCGACAAAGCTCGGGTCGAAGTAGCGCGCGTATTCGCCGACGCGCGCGGGGTCGTCACGTTCCGGGTCGATGGTGATGAACACCGGCTGGACCTGGCTGCGCTCGGCCTCGGAGAGTTCCTTCAGGCCGGCGGCGATACTGCTGAGCGAGGTGATGCAGATGTCGGGGCAGTGGGTGAATCCGAAATAGATCGGGACCACCTTACCGCGGAAATCCGCAAGGCTGACGGGGCCCTGATCCGACGTCAGCGTGAACTCGCCACCGAGATCAGGGTACCCCTCAGGCTGCTGCAGTGCCTTGCCCTGCATGCCCGCCCATAGGCCGATGCCGATACTGGCCGCGGCGAGCACGCCGAGGATGACGATTTGCCTGAGATTTTTCATGGCGTAATACTGCGGGTAAGTCGAGGGGCTATGCGTGACAGCTACGATCGCGCATGATTGTCGCCCCGTCGGATTGTGTCAATTCGTCAATGCTCAAGTTTTACGAAGCGCGCGACAGCCTCGAGGCAAGGCAGTTGATCGATGCGCTGGCCGCGCATCGGATCGAAGCCACCGTACTGGGTGAGTACCTCAGCGGGGCCGCGGGTGAACTGCCCGCGTTCAACTTTCCCTGGGTGTGGTTGATCAACAATGACGACCTGCGGCTGGCGCAGGATGTCCTGGACGGATTTCTCGCCAGTCGCGGCAGCCTGCCGAAAAAAGGGCCCTGGGTCTGCCCGAGCTGCGGCGCGCAGGTAGATGCCGGTTTCGATATCTGCTGGCAGTGCGGCGCGGAGGCGAAGTGAGCAGCGGGTTTGCGCGCCGCGTGCTGGCCTGGTTCGACGACCACGGACGTAAGGATTTGCCGTGGCAGCGGGCGGCATCACCCTATCGCGTCTGGGTGTCCGAGATCATGCTGCAGCAGACCCAGGTCGGCACTGTGATCCCCTACTACAAGCGCTTCATGGCCCGCTTCCCAAACGTCTGTGAACTCGCCGCTGCGCCGGTCGATGAAGTGCTGCACTACTGGTCAGGGCTTGGCTACTATGCGCGGGCGCGGAATCTGCACCGGACGGCGCGCCAGGTCTGTGAAATGTTGGGTGGTCGGTTTCCCGATGACCTGGCGACCATGCAATCATTGCCGGGCATCGGTCGCTCGACCGCAGCGGCGATCCTGTCGCTCGCCAAGGGCCAGCGCGAGGTCATCCTCGACGGCAACGTCAAACGTGTGATCGCGCGCTATTTCGCGGTAGCGGGTTGGCCCGGCACGACAGCGATCTCGGATCGGCTCTGGGCGCTCGCGGACTCGGTCACGCCGCCGGACCGGGTCGCGCACTACAACCAGGCGATCATGGATCTCGGCGCGACCGTCTGCACCCGCAGCAGGCCGAACTGTGGCGCCTGCCCGCTGTACCGCGATTGTATCGCGCACCGCCAGGGCAACCCGGAGGCCTATCCCGGCCGGAAGCCGAAGAAGGCGCTGCCGGAAAAGGCGGTGCGCATGCTGCTCGTCTGTGATCCTGAGGGCGCTGTTCTGCTCGAGCGGCGGCCCCCGACGGGTGTTTGGGGCGGCCTGTGGTGTCTGCCCGAGACGGCGGTCGATACCGATCCGCTGGACTGGTGTTTCGATCAGCTATCCGAGGCGGCGGTTCTCGGCCGCCGTCTTCCGACACGCCGCCATACCTTCAGTCATTTTCACCTGGATATCGAGCCGATCGAGATTCTGCTGAATCGACCGGGTAGCGCCGTGATGGAGGCGCAAACCCGACTTTGGTATAACCTGAGGACTCCGCGCAGCGTCGGGCTGGCGGCGCCCATTGCGCGCCTGCTTGCCGAGGTGGCCGGCTGATTCAATTGATGGAGACAGAAATGGGCCAAATGGTGAACTGCGTGCGTCTCAAGCGTGAGTCCGAGGGGCTCGATAGGCAGCCTTATCCCGGGGAGTTGGGCAAGCGTATCCTTGAGAATGTGTCCAAGGAGGCCTGGCAGGAATGGCTGCGCCATCAGACCATGCTGATTAACGAATACCGCCTGAGCCCGGTGGACCCCAAATCACGCAGCTTTCTTGAAGAACAGATGGAGAAGTTCTTCTTCGGCGAGGGTGCCGAGGCGCCCCCGGACTTCAAGCCGGAATAGACCGCTGCGGCGCGCCGAACTTGACGAATTTAGGCGACGTCGTTTTAATACCGCGTCTTTCGCGCCGGTCACGACGCCGTCTTAAACGCCCAGGTAGCTCAGTTGGTAGAGCAGGGGACTGAAAATCCCCGTGTCGGCAGTTCGATTCTGTCCCTGGGCACCAATCAAAACAACGACATAAAGAGTTTCGAATTTTAATCCCTGTGTCACGCGGTACATTTTCGGTACACCTGTACCGGAAGGCACCTTGGCGACTATCTCGAAGACACCCTCGAAGACCTGGAAGGCGGTGATCCGCAAACGCGGCTGGCCGGTGACCATCAAGACCTTCCGCACCAAGCGCGATGCCGCCGACTGGGCGCGGCGCACCGAGGACGAAATGGTGCGCGGCGTGTATATCCACCGTGCCGGTGCCGAGAGGCTGCTGTCCGACAAGGCGCTGGAGCGCTACCTGGCGAAGGTGTAACCGAGCAAACAGACCTGTTCAGGATTTTTTCATGTCCCTTTGGCCCTCTGTTCATATCGCTGACAGGCCGGTTTCGTCGAGAAGTCGATACACTGGTAGTAGTGGTTTGCCTGCGCCCGATGGAATCAGACCGGCAAAGGTCCTGTCGCCTGCGGCCACGCTGTGGGGTGTCGCCGGATCGCCCGATCCCACGTCGGCATAGGGTTGGCAAGGCGGCGCCGCAGGTGTTTACGCCCGGAAGACAATCATGCGGTTTGTGACAAAACTCTATTTGCTCTTCGGCGGGGTCGTCGGTCTGGCGGTCATCGCGACGGCCCTTGCACTTTGGGGCGCGCGGCAGGCGCACATCAGCTTTGTCCATGCCGACCTGGCACATCGCTCCTACGAAGGGCACCTGTCGCTGTCCAACCACACCTACCAGCTCTTCAAACAGTTGGGCGATGCCATCACGATCGGTGATCTCGACGAAGGAAAACTCGAGGAAGATTTGCTCGCCCTGATTCGGCGTGACATCGCGAGCATCCGGGCGATCATTGCCGAGGAAATCGAACTGGTCGGCCAGGAAGAGTTGGAGGAGTTGGAAAATCTCGCGCGGATAGAGCATCAGCTAGAACACCTTTTGAAAGAGTACCAGAGCGTCGTCGGTGTGAGTCAGCGTGGCCCGACGCTCGCAGAATGGCGGCGCCTCGCCGCGATTCTCGATGAGCAGGTGGATCGCGACTTCAACGGCCTGATCCAGGCGGCACTGGATGAAGAGGCACGGGAACTCGAAGAGATTCAATCGGGCATTGAGGATCGCCTGGCATTCAATCGATACCTTACCCTGGTATTCGCCGTGTTGAGCGGCCTCCTGGCGATCGTCAGCCTGTGGATCGTGGTACGGGACCTCAAAGAGCCGGTCGCCCGTCTCATCGGCGGGGCTGAGGCGTTGGCACGGGGCGAATTGACTCATCGTATCGAGACACACGGGGTGAGCGAGCTGGACGGCGTGGCAAGGGCCTTCAACGCCATGGCGGATGAGATCGGCTTGCGCGAGCGTGCCCTCGAGGTCTCGAACCGCGATCTGGAGCAGGCCGTCGGTGAAAGAACTGCGGAACTCGAAAAGCTGCTCGCGACGCTGCGATCGGCCGAGGCAGACCGGCGCCGTATGTTGGCCGACGTGAGTCATGAACTGCGGACACCGCTGACGATCATCCGCGGTGAAGCGGAGATCGCTTTGCGTGGCGGAGAGAAACCCCCCGAAGTCTATCGCGAGGCCCTGGCCAAGACGCGCGATGCTGCAAGACATACGGCGGCGCTGGTTGATGATCTCCTGTTCATCGCGCGGCGCGAGGCGGGCGAGGTGAGGCTCGCTGTCCGGGAGTTCGACCTGGCCGCCCTGCTCAAGCAGGTGGTCGACGACAGCCGCAGCCTTGCCGTCGCGCACCGGCCCGCCATCCGTTTCGACAGCCTGCTGGAGCAGGCCATGCTGCATGCCGACAGCGGCCGCTTGCGTCAGGTCTTTCTGATTCTGCTGGAAAACGCCATACACTACGGCGGTGATCGCATCGATGTCCGTCTGGCACAAAGTCCGCATGGTTACGCCGTGTCGGTCAGCGACAATGGCCCTGGGGTCAGCAGTGACGAACGAGGCAGGATTTTCGAACGTTTCTTCCGCGGCAATGATGCCGCCCGAAGATACCAAAGTGGCGCAGGACTGGGGTTGCCGGTCGCCAAGGCCATCGTGGAAGCGCATGACGGATGGATCGGGCTCGAAAGCGAGCCACACGAGGGCACGACGTTCACCGTAATGTTGCCCCGGCAGCCCCGGCTCGAGGCAGTCTCATGAACGTGCTTCTGGTCGAGGACGAGGCCCTGGTCGCCGATTTCATCCAGCGGGGCCTGACGGCCGAGGGTTGGTTCGTGAGTGTCGCGCCCGATGGCGAGACCGCCCTGCCTATGGCGGCATCGGGAGGCTTCGATGTGATTGTGCTGGATGTGATTTTGCCCGGGATCAGCGGGCACGACGTATGCCGTCGCCTGCGGGCACGAAAGGATTTGACACCGATACTGATGCTGACCGCGCTCGATGCAGTCGAAGACAGGGTCAGTGGTTTGCGGGGCGGCGCCGACGACTATCTGGCAAAACCGTTCGATTTTGATGAACTCATGGCGCGAATAGAGGCCCTGGCCCGTCGCGCCGCCCGGTTCGAGGAGGTCGGGGCGGGTTCGGCGGTACTGGTGTCCGGCGAACTGCGCTTCGACACGCGGGCGCTCGAGGTGACGTGTGCGGGGCAACCGGTCGAGTTGACCCCGAAGGAGCGCGATATTCTCAAGCTTTTCCTTGCCAACCCCGACCGCATCTTTTCACGCGAACGGATCCTCAACACGGTCTGGCACGCCAATTCCGATCCGCAGACCAACATCGTCGACGTCTACGTCGGTCGACTGCGCAAGAAGCTCGGGACGTCCGGCGAATCCATCCAGACCGTGCGCGGGACCGGGTACCGTTACAGGAGGCCGCACCCCGCGGTCGAATCAAGCGGCGGAGCGGCCGGCCCGGACGGCAATCCCCCCGGCTGATCCCCTGAACGGAAATCCCTGTGACATGCGACTGCCAGGGCGTTTCCTGACCCTATTGCACCCTGGCGCCCGCCGTTCCGCGTTCATCTCTTTTTCATCCCGTTTCCCGGGTCCGTTCATTTGTGTGACAAGTCAATTTCAGGCCGCCCGCCTAGTCTTGTGAAGACGGAGCAAGCGGACCGCCAATCGTCGTTGCACCTCCGGATTTTTGTGGTTCGTCGAGCAACCCGAACGTCGATACCTAACGCAAGAGGATTCAAAAAATGAACAAGCCGAGAATGATCAGCGCAACCCTCGCAGCAGGCGGCCTGCTGATGGCATCGAACGCGCTGGCCAAGGAATGCGTCAATGAGACCATCGACTACGACGTCGAGTATGTCTTCGTGCCTGAGGGTGCGAGCTGCTGGGTCGTCGGGGCGACGGTGACCAACGGAAACGTTCAGGCAGACAAGGCCAAGCGACTGATCGTGCGCGACAGCCTGATCCGGAACGGCGACATACAGGCAACCGAGGTCTCGCACGGGGTGCGGGTGCTCGGCAACATGCTGCCGAACGGCAATGTCCAGGTCGAAAAGTCTTACGATGTCCGCGCGGTGGCCAACATGGTACGCAACGGCGACGTGCAGGTGAGCGAAAACAGCGGTATCAAGGAGTTCACTACCCGGGTCAATAACAACGTCGTCTGGAACGGGAATATCCAGGTCGTGAAGAATGAAAAAGCCGGCGTTTTCCGAAATACCGCAAGCGGCGATATTCAGTGCTATGACAACGCTTTGCTGGCCCAGGGCGGAAACACCGCGGGCGGCGATCTGGAGTGCATCGACTGACCTGGGGCGGACGACACCGGGATCGGCCGCCGGCCCGGTTCCGAGTGGCCGCTTGGTGAACCGTCATCTACCCGACGCTCGGGGCGATCCTCGGCTGCCCGGCACCCCGGGCGACATGCCCGGCATCGGGCGCCGGGGGCCCGGCATTATGGCGTCCGGTACGCCGTCGTCGACTCACGGTCCCGACGCCGACGCCCTGCCGCCGGTCCTGTCGGTCTGCAGCGACCCACCGGTCAGCACGGCGCGCATCGCCTGGTCGGCCGGGATATCCAGCGGTGTCACACGCTTGCGCGGTACGTGCACCGTGAAGCCGCCGAGCTGGTAACTCATGGCCAGGTACACGGCGACGCGCGTCTCGTCGTCGTCGAAGTCGCCGGGCAGTTGCGCGTCATGCTGCATCACGAAGCCGACCAGGCGCATGTCGCCGATGTCGACCGCAACCACTTGGCCGAGCGGCTTGTCGACGTCATCGGAAAACAGCCTGGCGATGTCTTTGAATGGCTGGTAGAGCGACGTGACCAGCGGTATGCGTTCCAGTATGGATTCGATCAGGCCGACCATCCGCCGGAGCAGGAACAGGTTGGCGGCAAGGCCGATGCCGAGCGTCAGCGCGATGCCGGTCAGCAACCCCAGGCCGCCGAAATACCATTCGACCGGCAGCATGCGGATCAGCGGCCGAAGGTCCGTTCCGACCAGCTGCCGAGCCAGACAAGCGGTGCGATGGTCAGTGCCACGGGCGCTACCAGCGCGATGCCCTGCAGAAACCATTTCCAAAGTCTCTTCATCCCTGGTCGCTGGCCCTGCAGGGGCCGCGGAATTCTTCCGGTACGTCGGCCGGGCACTCGCCGTGAAAACCGGAAAACCGGGTCAGAGAAC
>JBATKF010000320.1:0-4710 GCA_049669185.1 Sedimenticolaceae bacterium
TCGTGCTGTTGATGCATGGCCTCGAGGGCGGCATTCACTCCCACTATGCGCGCGGGATCATGTGGCGGCTCAACCGTGGCGGCTTTCGTGTCTGCCTGATGCATTTTCGCGGTTGCGGGCGCGAACCCAACCGCCTCCCGATCAGCTACCACAGCGGCAAGACCGATGATCCGCAGCGCGTCCTGGAGTACATACAGCGCCGCCGTGGGCAGGCCCCGTTCGGTGCGGTCGGGATATCGCTCGGCGGCAATGTCCTGCTCAAATGGCTGGGCGAGCAGGGCGAACGCTCGCCGCTGCAGCGTGCCGTCGCCATCTCGGTGCCGTTCCGCCTCGACGCTGCCGCGCGGCGCCTGGATCAAGGCCTGTCGCGTCTCTACCAGCACCATCTGCTACGCAGCATGAAGGCCTCGTATCGGCGCAAGTATGCCCGCATTGCCTCGCCACTGGATGTGGATATCGAGCAGCTGAACAGTTTCCGCTTGTTCGATGACCAGGTGACCGCGGCACTGCACGGCTTCGCCGGCGCCGACGACTACTATGCGCGTTGCAGCAGTCGGCAGTTCATCCCGCGCATCCGTGTCCCGACCCTGATACTGCATGCGCGCGGCGACCCCTTCATGTTCGCCGACACGCCGCCGGAGGAAATGGAGCTGCCGGGACAGGTTTGGCTGGAGATACCCGAGGGCGGCGGGCATGTCGGATTCATCGGCGGCTGGCTGCCCGGCTGGGCCGAGTATTACGCCGATCGACGGATCGCCGAGTGGATGACAAATGGTCTGCCCGCGTGATCACGGACAAGAGGCTCAGTGCGTAGCCTGCAAATCTCACCGATTTCCTGCTGCGGGCGGCGATCCGCTCGCCCTGACGGGCCGTGCGCCCCATCAACCGCCGCGGGCGGCGGACGACAGGTCCCAGAGCGGCAGAAAGACACCCAGCGCCAACACGGCCACCAGCACGCCGATCACGGTGATCAGTATGGGCTCTATCGCATCGGACAGCCGCTTGAGTTCAAACTCCACCTCGGCCTCGTAATGCTGCGCCGTCTCCTGCAGCAGGTGATCCAGCGCACCGGTCTCCTCGCCCACTGCGAGCATCTGCAGGACCAGCGGCGTAAACAGTCCGGTAGAGGCCGCCGTACGCGATACCGTGCCGCCCTTCTCGATGCCGCTGCGCATGTTGTGCACCTGCTGGGTGACATAGGCGTTATCGACGACGCCGGCAACGACGCTCAGCGCCTGCACCAGGGGCACACCGGAGCGGATCGTGAGCGCCAGTGATTGGGCGAATCGTCCAAGTACCGCCTTGCGCACGATGCCACCAACCAGCGGGGCATTCAGCAGGAATGCCGACCAGACGATCTGCCCGTTCGGACTGCGCGTCCAGGCCCGGAAAGCGAATAGCGAACCGAGCATCGCAATCAGTAAGACAGGCCAGTAGGTCACGAAGAATTCCGACGTCCAGAGCAAAAGCCGGGTCATGAACGGCAGCTCGGCGTTGTAGCGGGCAAACGCGTCGGCAAAGGTCGGTATGACCCAGATGTTCATGATCGTCAAGGCGACCGCGATGGCCCCGAACACCACCATCGGGTAGCGAACCGCCGCAGCGATCCGCTCACGGGTATTCTTCTCGATCTCCAGATAGTCGGCCAGATGACCGAAAGCCTCTTCCAGCTTACCGGTGTTCTCACCGACCCGTACCAGCGAGACGAACAGCGGCGAGAAGACCTTGGGATGCCGGGCCAGTGCAGCGTGCAGCTCGCGGCCACCCTGGAGCTGGCGGTGCACGTCTGTCAGTGTCTCGGCAAGCGTCGTATTGTCGGTAGTTTCCGCCAGGCCGTGTAGACCCTGGAGGATCGGCACCCCGGCGCGAGACAAGGTACGCAGCTGCCGCGCGAGCATCACGATCTCGGTCAGGTTGACCTTGGGCTTGGTCAGATGAATCCGGCGATCCTTGCGCTGGTTGACCACCGCCTTGAGTGGCAGGATCCGGATCGGCGTCATCCCCCGACGCAACAGCTGTTCCGCGACCAACTGCTCCGTGCCGGCCTCGAGCTCGCCCTGAATCGGGCTGCCGTCGTTACCGCGTGCTGTATAGGTAAAATTCGGCATGGCTCCGACTTATGCCTCAGTCTCCACTGACGCGTATTACCTCGGCCAGACTGGTCTGGCCGGCGCTCGCCATCTCCAGCGCGGCAGTGGCGATCGGCTTGAAGCGCGGATCGGCCGTCGCGGCGACGGCGAAACCGTCGATGTCCTGATTGCGCAAGGCGACCAGCAGGTCGCCACGCATCTCCAGCAATTCGTAGACACCTACGCGCCCACGATAACCCGTGTGATTGCAGCGATCGCAGCCGCTGCCCTGCTTGAAGCGCAATTCAAGGCTGTCGTCCTGCTGCTGGCGTGCCAGCCAGGCTGCCTCGTGTTCATCCGGTACATGGGTCACGGCACAGTGGCGACACAGGCGACGCACCAGGCGCTGTGCCAGAACCGCCTCCAGCGCCGTCGCGATCAGATAGCCCGGCGCCCCCATGTCGATCAGGCGGCTAATGGTACCGATCGCGCTGTTGGTGTGCAGCGTGGAGAGCACGAAATGCCCGGTGATCGCCGCGCGCAGACCGATCTGCGCGGTCTCCAGGTCACGCATCTCGCCGACCAGAATCACATCCGGATCCTGGCGCAGCGCGGTACGCAGGACACGGGCGAAGCTCAAGCTGATCTGTTCATGCACCTGCACCTGATTGACCCGCGGCAGCCGGTACTCGACCGGATCCTCGACGGTGATGATCTTGCGCTGCGGCGTATTCAGCTCGTTCAGCCCCGCATACAGCGTCGTGGTCTTACCGCTGCCGGTCGGACCCGTGACCAGCAGCATCCCGTGCGGGCGGCGGATGATCTCCCGCAGGCGGTCGCGCATCTCATCCGGGACGCCCAGCTCCTCGAAGCTCAGGATGCCCGACGTCTGATCCAGCAGACGCATCACCACCGCTTCGCCATAGGCCACCGGCATGGTCGACAGACGGACATCGACCTGGTGGTTCTTGACCTTGATCTGGAATCGGCCGTCCTGGGGCAGACGCTTCTCCGAGATATCGAGATTGGCGAGCAGCTTCAGACGCTGGACCAGCGCCGGCGCGATGCGCACCTCGTTCATCACGCGCTCGTGCAGCACGCCGTCTACCCGCTGGCGGATACGCAGCAGGCGCTCTTCGGGCTCGATATGGATATCCGATGCGTTGTGCTGAACGGCGTCGTCGAACAGTTTCTGCAGCAGGCGCACCACCGGGGCGTCCTCGGCCCCACTGGCGGTCAGCATCTGCTGCAGGTCGACATCGCCCTGGGCGAGTTCCTGATGCAGCTCGCCGGCGAGCTCACTGAGATCCTCCTGGTCCTGATACCAGCGACCCAGCATGCGCAGCAGATCGGCCTCGCGCACCACCGCCTGCCGGACACGTTTCTTCAGCAGTCGGCTGGCCTCGTCATAGGCGAACAGGTCAGTCGGATCGGCCATGCCGAGCAAAACCTCGTGCTCGCGATTCTCCAGCACGGCCATGCGGTAGCGGCGGGCGACGGTCTCCGGGAGCAGGCGTACCACTTGGCTGTCGACCCGGAGACTGAGCACATCGACGAACTGGATCTGCAGCTGCTGCGACAGGAACTCCAGCAGGCGCATCTCATCGATCACACCCATATCGACCAGGGTGTAACCCAGCTTCTGCCCGGTCTTCTTCTGCTCGGCCAGCGCACTCATCAGCTGCGCCTCTGTGATGACGCCATTGCTGACCAGCAGATCACCGATACGGATCTTGCGCTGCGGCGCCTGCGCGGCCGCCTTGGTATCGGCGCTCAAATCAGCCATCGGGCGCCCCCAGCTGAGCGATCCGCTGCCGCGCATAGGCCGCAGCGGGCACCGGCAGGCCACCCAGCACCAGCGCCCGCCGATAGGCATCTGGCGCCTCGGCATCACCCAGGGCGTCGAGGCTGATCGCCAGTCCAACCCAGGCCGGCCCGGCGCTCGGCGTGAAGGCCAACAGCGTGCGATAGTTTTCCACCGCCTCTTCATAGCGGCCCAGTTGCTGATACATCGCACCCAGCATCTGGCGCAGCTGCACACCGTCGCGGCCTGTCACCGGCGAGCTCTCGAGTAGCTGGATCGCGGCCGCAGTATCCCCGTTCTGCGCGAGAAGACGCGCCTTGATCATCACGAATTTGAGATGTCGGGGATGATGCAGGAGTCCCTGATCGAGCTGCGCGACCGCCGCGGCATGCCGGTTGCCACGCAGCATCAAGCCGATCAGCAACTCGCGCGCGGCCAGGTCATTGCTCGCACGCTGCAGATGCTGCTGCAACAGCGTCTCCGCCTCGGCCAGATCGCCGCGCGCGATCGCCATGCGCGCATCGGCCAACGGCTCCACCACTGCGCTCTTGGCGATCTTGATCTCCCCGGTGGCCGGACTCGGCCCACGCGTCGCCGGGGTATCCGCAGCCTGCGGAAGGACGGTATTGCGCAGCGGCAGGTAGGGCCCGGAAGGCGTTGTGTCGCCTTCGGCCACGGGGCCGGCAGCGGTGGCCGAAGTCGGATCCTGTGCGATCGGCGAGACCTCTGCCGTGGTCGGCGCCGCAGCGGCGCTGGGCTTCGGCTCGTCGGCCGTCCGCAGCACCTCCCCCGACCGCCTTGCTGATGTGTTCAGTGAGGGTGTCAGACCCACTGCGG
>JBATKF010000321.1:0-3897 GCA_049669185.1 Sedimenticolaceae bacterium
GGTCCGCGGAGTGTCGGTCTGCTGCCCCGGGTGAGGTCGACACCTGGATCGCGAATGCGAACATTCAGCACCGATCGCGTCTGTTCGTCGTCCGCAAGTAAACCGATCTTCTTCAATTCGTCATCAAATCGGCTACCGGTGATCATCACCCCCGCCGCATTGAAGGCGTAGGTTTCACCGCTCTTCCCGTAACGCGCCACTCGCAGAATCTTGGTGAACTCCTTCGCGGGGTTCAACGTCAGGCAAAGTGCGGCGATCGGTTCTCCGTTATCGGACTCGACGGGGCTCGCCACGGCCATGGTCGGCACACCAGCCCGCATGGATCCATCCCGATCGACTTGCGGTAACACGCTTGGGAACGGCGGGATGATGACCGTGTTTCCTTCAAAGACGGGTTCCAGGACAGGTTGAAATCGTGCGACGAGCGAGCTGTCTCCGACCGCGGTATTTTGATCGCGGCCGATCACCATGCCGCTCTGGTCGATCACGACAAACCCTTCGATGCGGCCTGACTCAAGCAGAGGCCGCATCCGTTCTCGAAGTTCACCCATCGCATCGCTAGTCAAGAGTGCAGCGGTGACCTCCTGCGGCGTGGCCTGTTGTGCTGTCACGGACAGCTGGGCGACCGACTCAGTGACACGTTTCATTCTCGCCATGGAGCGTGCGTCGATGCGCCGTTCCTCAAACCAGAATTCCAGTGTAGCCAGATCTGCGCTGAGCAACGCTTGAAGTTGTTCGGCAACGTTTGTCTTGACCGAGTCCTCAACCGATCGATGCGCCATCCATCCAACGACCACAATCACAACCGCAGTTAGCGCTGGGCCAATCCACATTCGCTTTGGCGTGAGCAGGCTAGTGGTCAGCGCCGACCCGGTCACCGATCGCAACCGTGAAAAACGGGATTGGTTTACAGAAGAATCTGGGCTCATGGCCACTCAATATTTTCAAAATAGGAAGGAATATCCCAGCACTAACGCCAGCAGGATCGGATAGACAAACCGCGACCAGCGGTCGATCCGTTCGGCCCGTTGCAATCTCTTGCCACGGATCATAACTGTATTGAAGACGGTTTGGATCAAGCCTGCACATACGGTCAGCGTCGACAACAGAATGAATCGGTCGATACGCGTGATGTAAGAGACGCGCGGCAGGAGTACTGTGATCGCAAACAAGTAAGCAACCAGAGTCCGAAACGCGGAAGTGGAAACGCCGATATTCGTTCCAATTTGCTCGGGGTCAATCCACCGAGGCAACCAGGACATGATGACAATCAGGCACAAGGGAATGATGACCTTGAGGATGTAGTAGGTCGCCTGGCGATGGATATTGATCTTCATTTCATATCCGGCCACGCCGACCTGACCTTCATCAGGGTAGTAGGGAGTCGGCAAGGCTTCCCACGAGTCGACATCAAAGTCCGGCAAAGAAAATTTGCTCGCGATACTGGATGACCTCCCCGCCTCATTAGTAAGCGGAACCAGTTTGACGTGTTCTTCCGAAAGTCCGGCCGCGACAAGCTGAATCGACAACGTCTGTTGATCGAACGGAAAATCGCGCAGCATCAGTGGCTGCGAAAAACGTCCCCAAACCTTTTGTCGAGAAATTACGGTGCCGTCCGGTCGGATTTCAACGGACTCAGGGAAAGATCGCCATTGCATTTGCTGTCCAATGATCGTTAGTCGAGGAGACCAGACCTCGGCGATGTTACGATTCAATGGGCCCGGTCCTTTGTGGCGCAACAAGGGATTCTTCCATCGTGCTTCGTAATACACGCTGGCGGCAAAACTCTGATCGGCCGAATTGACTTCGTCTACGTCGATGACATAGATCACCACCTGAACCTCTGTCGGTTCGCCCCACACAGTCGGGCGTTCCAATTCGGGTTTTGGCTCATCAACCAGCACCGACGGTTTGACTTCTTCGGCCGCCTCGGCACCGGCAGGCTTTTGCACAGCCGGGGTGGGCGCCGCATCCGCCGCCCAAACCAGCGGCGGCGTCCACGTGCCATCGTAGGCTTCCGGTTTCGGCCAATACAAACGCATGACCATGTAAAACGGGCCGTTAGGCGCTGGCAACCAATTGGCCGCCTGTTCTTCGTCGGGAGAGTGAAACTGAATGGAGAATGTCAGTCCGCCGTCCGCGTCACGGTTGAGCGCATCGATCATCGATGAATTGATTCGATATCGGCTGATCGGATTCGCCACCAGTGCGTTGCTCTGGCTGTCGTAGACTGTGATGGACCAGAACGCGTTAACCGGTGGAATTTCTTCTGATCCGATCTTAAAAACATAGTTTGCGGCACTCGCATCGAGCGGTTTGCCCTCCGCGTCCGAGAGATACAACGGATAGAGTGCTTCCTCTTTGGAATTGGTGTAACGACCAAGCTTTGCAGCCACGGCGCGCTTGATCAGATAGTCGCTGCCAAGATAATCGCGCGAGCCAATCACCTCGGCAACCTTCAACTTGGCAGCCGCAGCCGTGATCGCAGCTTCACCTTCTGCCATGCCTTTGGTGAGTGCTTCTCGGATTTCGGGGCTGACCGCGTCAACATCGTACGACTCACCGGCAATGACACCGATCCGCGCCAGTCGCGTCATGAGTTCCTGTCCCGATTGGTCAGGTGGGCAGAACTGCAGCACGAAATTGAGGGTTGAAAAGAATGCGAGATCAGAGCCAGCACTAGAAAATGGAAGTGGGAACTCTGTTTTACTTGTCGTGGCTGGCTCCGGATCGCGCGTAAATTCACTTAAGGATTGAAGGGTATATTGCTTTTGAATCTCCTTCACATTCTCCAGGTCGGCTGGACCACGCAACTGCGTTCGATAGATGGCAAACGCAAAATCGGTTTCACACCGAATGACTTTGGTAATGCCCGTTGGCTTCTCACCTTTCCAATTCGGACCGGCGATCAGGTATTGCCCAGCGTCGTTGCCGGTCGCCCTGGATCCGATGTAATCGAAATTGAATTTGAAGAGATCCGTCAATTGGATCGAATAGTAGCGTCCCTCCTCCATGGCTGGGACACCGAGCACGACTGGTTCATTCCTCAAGTCCATCCACAAGAACGAATAGGGCGTGTCCGCGTTGGGCGTGACAACATCCTTGTCAGCCGGTGTGAATACATTCGCCTCGTGCTTGAGCGTATTGAGCGGTGCCTTGAATTCGTCGCTGTCTCTGTCGATTGCAAAGGCGTGCATCGTGCGGTAGCTCTCTACGATCGGGTAACCGTAAATGGTCGCTTCACGAGCAATCGTCTGAGCCTCCACCGTTGCTAGTTCCTGCCCCACGACGCTGTTCGCATCCGTCAGTCCCGCAAGCACGGCGGCCAGCATGAAAAATCGAAAGAGTCGTTGCATTTCAATCACCTAACGTTTTGTGTTTCTGGTTCCGAATGTGATCCCCACGGAAACAACTTGCTATCCAACTTGGACAGTTGTTGTTTTAACATCCCCAGCACCTCGCTCGTTGAGCTTTCACCAACCGCAGCCAATTCATCGGTACGCTCAAATTCAGATAGATCAAACGCTGTCACATCAGGTTCGATGAGAAAATCGGCAGGCTGGATTCCTGCTGAGTTCATGTTGAAGTGTTGCACCATGCTGGCTCGCATCAGAACGTTCAACACCGAAAGCGACTTTCGTTTCTTGCCGGGTGGTTCAGCACAGATCCCTGCAAACTCAGCTTCTAACTTGGCCGTTACGCTCGAGGCGATCACAAAGTTGCATCCTTTGCTGACCAAGACGTCCGCTGGAATGTTGTTGACGATTCCACCATCGATCAAGGCCTCGCCATCGCCAACGATTGGCACCGAAAACCCGGGTATATTAATGCTTTCGAGAATACATCGCACCGCATCGCCCGTTTCTCTGACGACCGGCCCACCGCGAACTAAATCGA
>JBATKF010000322.1:0-6290 GCA_049669185.1 Sedimenticolaceae bacterium
CCGCGCAGACCGCGCGGGCGGTGAACCCAGGCCTGTCCAGCCGTGAGCTCGCGCGCGAGTTGCGGGAGTTGCGCAGCCGCAACGGCAAGTCGGGCAGTACGCAGCGGCGCGGTGACTGCAGTGGTCGACGTCGCCAGCGCCCGAAGGACAGCGAGCAGGGCCCCGCGCAAGACCAGAGTTGGAAAGTCGGCGTCAGCGAGACCAGCCATGGTCAGTCCGTGACCGGCACCATGGTCGGGCGTAGCCCGTCGGTGACCGGCGATGAGCCGAGCACCTGCCGACCGGTGACCGGAACCGAGTACCTGGGTGCCGATGTGTTTCGCGCCTTCTGCCAGACAGAGCCTGCGAGATCCCCGATACGCGTCGGTGTCAGTGCGACCAGTCGCGACAACACCGTCACCGGCAACGAGGTGGGTCGCAGCAGCAAGGTTACCGGCGACGAGCCGGGCACCTGCAAGCGGATTACCGGCAACGAGTATGTCAGCCCCGATCAGACCCAGGCTTTCTGCGGCACCAGGCCTGGGCCGAGTCCGGCCAAGGTAACCCGTGTCGAGACCATGAAGGGCAAGGGTGTTACTGGCAGCAACGTGGGTCGCTCTGCCAAGGTGACCGGCGACGAGGCCGGCGCGGACCGGCTCACAACCGGAACGCAATACACGAAGCCGAGCGATATCGGCAATGCACCCAAGAAGGTCGCCGTGAGCGCTACCCTGCGTGGGGGTTCTGTGACCGGCACCACGGTGGGTCGGCGTCAGCGGATGACCGGCGACGAGGCGGGCAGCTGTCGCAACGTGACCGGCGACGATTACATCGGTAGGGAACAGTTCGACGATTTCTGCGAGGTTGCCCCGGTACCGCAGGATTACAAAGTGGGCCTGTCCCACACCGCAGGCGGCAAAGGCGTAACCGGGACCATGACCGGTCGCTCCGGACGTGTTACCGGCGACGAGCCCGGTACCTGCAAAGCCATTACCGGTACACCCTATGCCGGCCTCGAGCAGGCGGGCGACTTCTGCGAGGCACCGCAGCAGCAGGAGGTTCGACAACGCACGCGCCCTAGCGCACGCCAGGCTGGTATGCCCATGACCGGTCAGCAGCCTGGTGTTGGCGGCAAGATGACCGGTGCGGACAAGGGCGCTTGTGAGACCGTGAGCGGCACGCCTTACGTGGGTGCCGATCAATTGGTGGATGCCTGCCCGGCGACGCCGGCGCAGCCCGGCAGCCCCGACTTTCCGCAGCCCCTGGGTGACGTGCCTTGGGGGGGGTTCAGTGTCGAGCCACCGGCGCACGCCTCCGACGGACAACGCCAGACCCCGGCCGTGACCGGTTCGCGCTACGAGCAGGGACACATCACCGGCCCGTTCGGTATGGCCGTAGGTAAGGTCACGGGTACTGAGGAAAAGCGCTTTGGTGCGACGGTTGCAGCCGCTCCGGCGGCGCCGGAAACCCCCGCGCAACTCGAGGGTCGCGTTAAGCCCCGCATCAGTGGCGAGGGTATGGATGCGGGTTCGCGCATCACCGGCGACGACTGGGATCGCGGCGATCACGTCACCGGTACGGAGGGGAGGTCGGCGACGCGTCGCAACCCGACCCGTCGTGGCGGTCCGATGAGCGCGATGGACTTCCGCAGGCTGGAACCGCGCAACGAAGCGTTGCCAGATCCGGTGAGCAAGGTTACCGGCAGCAGTGGCAACACCGAAACGGGTTCGCTGGTCACCTACAGCGGCGGTGCCCGCGGCTAGGTCGCTTAGCGGCAACTGGATTTGCAGGCGGAATCAGACGACATGCAACGCGCCCACCCAAATCGTTCCAGACCGCGCCGCGGAGGGCTGGGCCGTGCACCCCTGCGCCGACCCGGTGGGGTCGGCCCGGTGGACACTCGGATTGTTGGCCGTGGCGGGGCGGAACATCCGCTCGTCGACGACCGTGAGAACGCGCGCCTGTTCCAATACGAAGACGGCGTCAAGCAATCGTTCGACAGGATAAAGCCCGTGCTGAAGCAGATCTCGGCGTTCCAACACGAAGCGGATTTCGAGCAGCGCGCGCAGCAGATATCCAGGCAGGAGCTCGGTTTCCATCTGCCGCAGGAACTCCTCGCCGACGCGTGGGTAAGCCAGCTCGACATGAAGAGGCTTTTCGCCTGGTGCGTGTTCGAGACCTATCGCCGTTACTGCGACGAGTTCTTCAGCCAGGATCCGCTCGCTACAGTAGGCGCCGAAGACTTCGCTGAGTTTTTGCAGGGTTGCGGTTTTCACACCCTGGATATCTCGCCGTGCGCCGATGGTCGCCTAGCCCATGTGATTCGCTATGTGTTGCGCTTGCCGCAGGATCAGGTGCGCCGCAAGTCATACGCCGGTGCCACTTTCGATGTGGAAGACAGCATCCAGAAATGGGTCGAGGTCGAGATGCTGCGCTTTCGGGAAGGCCGTCCCAATCTGGCCGATGCCCCGACCCGGTATCTGAAGACCGTGGTCTATCACTTCAGTTCGGTCGATCCCGAACATCAGGGTTGCGCGGCGCATGGATCGGATACTGAACTGGCGGCCGCAGAGGGCTTGAAGCGACTCGAGGCCTTTCGCGAGGCTATCGAGAACAGCTACTGCTGTGGTGCATCGATCGATCTTCTCCTGATCGGCATGGATACGGATACGGACTCGATCCGCGTACACGTACCGGATGGGCAAGGGCGGACAGATCTGGGCAGTTACGTAGACAGCAACGCGCTGTTCAGCGAAACCGCACGTCTCGGCCCGAGCGACGCACTGGCCGCAATAGAGCGGGCTGTTGCGGGCGCCGCCAACGACACGCCGGCGGGCATGCAACGCTTCATCGAGCGGCTGCTGAAGAACAATTTTTCGCAGATCGCCTATGTGCGCGTCTATCACGGCGCCAGCTACGACGATATCGGCCATGCGGAACGTTTCATCGGCGCCGGTATCGGCTTCGAGGAAGTGCAGCTGCGCAACCTGATGTATTTCGCCTACCTCAACACCGTTGAGGAAGCCGCCAAGGATATAGACGTCGGCATCAAGATCTTTTCGGGTCTGAACGCCGCCCATGGCTTGCCGGTCCCGGTCGTGGTGCGCTTCGACTACCACGGCCTGGTACCTGGAGCGAAAGAGCGCGCTGTCGAACGTTGCGGTCAGGTTGCCGGGGCACTGACCTCGCGCTACGCAAAGATTTTCGAGCGGGGTCTGTTGCACGTGATGCAGGTCGTGCGGGATTGCACCGGCACGGGTCCGATCGAGGTTGTCGACTGTACGGTAACGGCCAATGAATTTGCGGGGGCGCATTGATGAAGATCTGCCAGGTCGAGCGCCCGCTGGTAGCGACCAACCGTATCGCGATGATGGAACACAAGCACCTGCAGGTCGTGATCGACGGCACCTCCAAGTTGGTGGCGGTGGATGCCGTTGGCGCGAAGCCTGGCGACTGGGTGATCTGCGTCGGTAGTTCAGCCGCACGTGAGGCCGCCGGCAGCAAGGGTTATCCGAGCGACCTGACTATCGTCGGGATCATCGATCACTGGCCGCCGCAGGGTGAAGCTCGCGACACGGACAACGGGGCCATCGACGGCAGCGCCGAAGGCACGGACCTTGGGGCCGTTGACGAGCAGGGCGATCAACCGGCCGGTGCGGGCTGATGGAGATTTTTCAGGTCGAAGGCCCGCTGGTATGCACCCAGCGCGTCGAAGGGCTGAGGCATTCGAGCTTACGCGTCTTGAGGAGCGCGAGTGGCGCGTTGCAGGTTGCCGTCGATCCAGTCGGTGTCAATCCGGGAAACTGGGTATTCACGGCGAGCGGTTCGGCCGCGCGCTACGCGGCGGAGAGTTTCGAGGTTCTCACCGATTTGACGGTGTGCGGAATCATCGACAACTGGCCGCCGCCGGAAGAGACGCGGAATTCGGCTGGTGCCCCGGCATCGGCGTGAAACTGACAAATTCAATTGACAATCAAGTCACTAGGAGACACGAGCATGGCAACTGAAATCAACGGCATCGCACTGGGCATGATCGAGACGCGCGGACTTGTTCCGGCTATTGAAGCCGCAGATGCCATGACCAAGGCAGCAGAGGTTCGCTTGATCGGGCGCGAATTCGTCGGCGGGGGTTACGTCACGGTGCTGGTTCGCGGTGAGACCGGCGCGGTCAACGCGGCGGTACGCGCCGGGGCCGACGCCTGTGAGCGGGTCGGTGACGGGCTGGTGGCGGCGCACATCATTGCGCGTCCGCATCGTGAGGTCGAGCCGGTGCTCGGCAAAAACTGATGTTGATTGCCGCGGCGCGCCGCGGCGGTCGGCAGATGATCCTTCATTCTATTGATAACGGAGATTAGACGATGGCAAGCGAAAACTATGGGATAGCGTTGGGCATGATCGAGACGCGCGGCCTGGTGCCCGCCATTGAAGCGGCGGATGCGATGACCAAAGCGGCGGAGGTGCGGCTGATCGGACGTGAGTTTGTCGGCGGCGGTTACGTCACGGTGCTGGTGCGCGGTGAGACCGGTGCGGTGAACGCTGCGGTGCGTGCGGGCGCCGATGCCTGTGAGCGGGTCGGAGACGGCCTGGTAGCGGCACACATCATCGCCCGTCCGCATCGTGAAGTAGAACCTATTCTGCCGACCGGTAGCGTGGATTCCAGCGCTGCCTGATCGTTCGCCCCTCGTTACAGGGGCCAGGAAACAGTTCCCATGACTATCGGCATGGCCGCCGACCAACGGGTTCTCGGTTACCTCGGACGGGCGCTGAGCCTCGAGTTGTCTGCCGTTCAGCTTTACACGACGCAGGCGCGGCTGGCCGAGAGCTGGAGCCTGTCGGAAGCGGCGGAGCGACTGCGCAGCGAGGCGCACGAGGAGATGACGCATGCCGAGCGGATCATCGGCCGCATGCTCGCCCTCGGCGTAGCCCCGGGTGCATCGCAGCTGCGTCCGGTCGGACTGGGTACTAACCTGTCTGAAATGCTGCGTTACGATCAGGCCTTCGAAATGGAGCTGGTCGGGCTGTATGAGGACGCGGTGCGGCACTGCGGCCGGTCCGGGCTGTCGGAGGACAGGCTGTTGTTCCAGGCGCTGCTCGAAGAAGAACAGGCGCACGCCCGTGAACTGGCCGGCTGGATCGGTCAGCTCGAGAGCGGTGTGACCCAGCGGCGCGATCCCGGCGCCGAGTTCTAGGCTAGGGGATCGTGACGATGAAACACCAATGGCAGGAACGCGGCCGGCCGGCGCGCCTGGAGCGGCGCTACGAGTTCGACAGCTATCAGGCACTGCGCGACTTCCTCGACCAGGCGGCCGAGCTTTCCGAGCGGGAAGGCCTATACCCTGACATGGGTTTCGGCCGCGACTACGTGAATATGACGATACATCCTGACGAGTCCAGCGGTGCGCTCGAGCCGCTGCAGCATCGACTCGCCGAGGCGCTCGATCGCCTCATTTCCGAACAGATAGACTGAGGCCAGCGATGGCGACGATCGCGCTGGTCGGCAACAAGGGCGGAGCGGGCAAAACCACCCTGTCGGTCAACCTGGCGTCGGGCCTGAACCGACATGATTCGACGCTGGTACTCGACGCCGATCCACAACGCTCCGTGCTGCAATGGCGGGCGATGGGTGAAGACGGGGGACTCGATGTCGTCGATGCCGTCGACGATCTGCCAGACGCTGTCGCCGCCCATCGCGACGGGTTCCGGCATCTGGTGATCGACTGCCCGCCTTCGGTTGAGGCCCCGCAGACGCTGACCGCGCTGCGCCTGGTCGACGTGGCACTGATACCCGTGCAGCCGTCGCCGTTGGATATCTGGGCCACCGTGCACATCGAGCGCGAAGTCGAGGCCGCGCGCGAACAGAACCCGGGCCTGCGGGCGCTTCTCGTGATCAACCAGCTTGAGCCGCGAACCCGCTTGTCACGGATGATGCGCCAGGCCCTGGCCGAGCTGTCTATCCCCGCCGCCGAGACCGCCGTGCGGCGGCGCATGGCATTTCGTATGAGCGTGCTCGAGGGCCGCAGCGTGTTCGACTTCGGCAGCCAGGGCAGCGATGCCGGCGCCGAGATTCAACAACTGATCGAAGAGGTTATGGCGTTATGACGGAATCCGACAAGACCGGTGACAAGCTCGCGGCGTCTATTCGCAAGACCAAGGCCAGCACAGCCACCCGGACCACGACCACACACAAGGCTACGCCAAAGCGAGCGGCGACCGCTCGCCCGGCACGGTCCGCACACAGCGAACCGGCGCGAGATGCCGCCGCGTCGGCCGATCCCTATCGCCACGGCCAACGCGTCTGGCCGGACTGATCC
>JBATKF010000323.1:0-6141 GCA_049669185.1 Sedimenticolaceae bacterium
GCTGCGCTTCCGATCATCTGATACCAAGCACACCATTGCCACAAAAATCGGACTCGAAAACTACCGAACAGCCGAATCGGTGACCGATGCAGGCTAGGCGCCGGCGCCGACTTTTCCACCGCCAATACCGCCGACAGCCTTCTCGGTGCCAACGCACGCCGGTATCAGGGTGCAATGCGTGCAACATCGCCCGCCTTCCGTTTACATACTTTGTGAACAGAACCCAGAACAGGCGGTCAAGAGCCGACGCCCACGGACGCTTCACCAACGACTTGAGCATTGCGAGCTGCCGGTGCAGTGCCAAATTCTCGAGGGCCAACCGTCGGTGCGACTGGAAAAGAGCGCGTAACGTTTTCAGTACTGCCAGCAACCGATTCAGCATGCCGATGATGCGTCAGCAAACGCCAAGAAACTTCAAGGATTTCAGATCGATCAAGTTTTCAGAAGGCACAGGAGCCGAATCGAAGCGAGTTGGAGGGTGATGCGGGAATTCGCATCAGCATAAGCTTCGACCTGTTACAGCGACCCACGAAGGCGCCTTGCTGAACTTGCCCGTACCTCGGGACAGAAAAGACCCCGGAAACGTGGCGTTCCTGGTCGTCGGACGGGGTCGAGGCGAGCACGCCGCTATGACGCGGTGCACGGGGTGTAAGACGGTGAAGGTGTAGTAGACACTACGTCGAACCGACTGCAGCGAGTACGCCCTGTCGTGGCGAGGGTATCGGTAGCCGCAGTAGCAAATCGGTAGGATAGTGAGGCTGTCCCGGAGCGGTGATCAGCTGTCATATCCGTTGGTCACGAATTCTTGCCTCCGAACAAGGCCGACCGCCGGATGGTTCAAAGCGGACTGTTCACCGCAACCGCCGGTAATATTCACCCGCCTGTCGATTGCCGTTTCGGGTGCGTGATCTATAGTCCTTTATACCGCAAAGAAAAAGTCGAACCAGCGAATGCCGTAAACGAGCGAATCCGGATGTCGATGAGACTCAGATAATCGTGGCGCTCCATGCCATCACTGATTTGGAGTCACAGATGAAAGAACACCAGATACTGGTAAGTCGGCACCCGATAGCTGCAGTCTTGATGCTGGTGCTATTGGCGTTCTCTCTTCCCTCGAAGGTTGTCGCAGACGGTGAGACCGAGTCCTGCATCAGGACCGCAAAGCAAGGTCTGCTGGAAGTGCCGGATGATCGGTCAAGACGTTTTCTTGGCAAAGTCGAGGAAGACACTGCCCGCTGCCGTGGCGGTGAGAAGGCGGTCAAGTACCGCGGTCGCCCGTGGGTGGACTGGCAGAATTATTTTGCGACCGGTGACGCGAGTTCACGGAAAGAGGGACCAGAGGCGCTGACGAAACTCGGCGAGCATTTGTACCCCAACGGACGGGGCGTCGATGGTGCGCTGATGGACCTCGAGTATCAGCGCATCGAACTCATCAAGTTCAACCTGTTCGATCCGAACACCTACGACGACTATCTCAGCGGCCGCAACGGTTTACCCGGCGCAACGCTTAAGCAATGGGATGAAATGCGCCTGCCGCCGGACCACGCGAACTTTGCGGACGTTGGTGGAGCCGGTGAACAGCTCTGCCAAGGTGACCTGATTACGCACCGGACATTGACCGGTATCTGCAACGATCTTATCAATCCCTTGATGGGCTCGTCCGGCATGCCGTTCAACCGCAACATGCAGTTCGACGCCACCTTTCCGCGCCTCGGCCTGACCGAACTTACGCGCAACCGCCATGGGGGGCGCATCGATCTGCTCAAGCCCGACCCGCAGCTTATAAGTCGAAAGCTTTTCACGCGGGACCAGGTGCCCGGTAATGGCTGCAACGAGGGCATGGGTGCCACCGACTACTCGCCGGCGGCCGACTGTGATTACCTGAAAGCGCCGTTCTTCAACGTGCTGGCCGCGTTCTGGATCCAGTTCATGACACATGACTGGTTCTCCCATACGTTCGAGGGCCGAAACGCACCGACGCTGGAAGGAGTCGGCTGCAGCTCGATCGAGGCAAAGGCGCTCGGTTGTCGCGACGGCGACCGCCGCGAGCCTTCGCTCTACCTCGCCGCTGGTGATCCGGAAACCTTCGGGCACGAAGGCGAGACCTACCTGAAGCGGCCGGCGAAAACCACGGCGAATCTGGTATCCGCCTGGTGGGATGCCTCGCAGATCTATGGTCACGACGCGTTGTCGCTGAAGCGTGTCCAGCGCGATCCGGCCGATCCGGCGAGATTGCTGATGCGTGACAACTACCTGCCGCTGCTTCCCGCGTGTGAACGTTACTCCGAAGACTGCCCGGTGCAGCCGCAGTGGCTGGGGCAGGAGGCCGCCGGCTTCCCCGCCAACTGGAACATTGGCATGAGCTTCTACCACAATCTGTTCACGCGCGAGCACAACGCTTTCGTAGACCGCTTTCGTGAGCGGCAGCAGAAGACGCCGGAGGCGGACTCGGGACTGCGCGATCCGGACCATCCGGAACTTGTCATTTCGTACCGCGACGTCAGCGATGAGCGCCTTTACCAGGTGGCGCGGCTGGTCGTTTCGGCGGAGATCGCGAAGATCCATACGATCGAGTGGACCACCCAGTTGTTGTATGACGAACCGCTGTTCGCGGGCATGAACTCGAACTGGTTCGGTTTGTTCAACCAGGAGGAGGGGCGGGTATCGCAGATCCTGCGCCGCATTCTGTCGAAGGACGAGAATCTCCTGAGCAGTACGTCGGAAAAGGTCGCCGGCTGGTTGTCGGATTCCGATGATGCGAAGAAGGGCAACTCGCTGTACTCGGTCTTGGCCTCGGGTGCAGGCATCTTCGGCCTGGGCAACAAGAAGACCGAGGGAATGCTCTGGTGGAAGCACGATGGCTGGAATCTGAAGAACCTCGTCGAGGATGTGAACGGCGGTATCAATCACTTCGGTTCGCCATTCAATTTCCCGGAAGAATTCACCTCGGTCTATCGCCTGCATGCCCTGGTGCCGGACCTGATCGAGTACCGTGACAAGCGCCGTCCGAACGAGATCCAGCTGAAGATCCCGGTCGTCGAAGCAGTGCGCGCGGGCGCAACGGCGCAGATGCAGGGCCGCGGTATCGATAACTGGGCGCTCAGCATGGGACGCCAGCGCCTCGGTCTTCTGCACCTGCGCAACCTGCCGGTTTTTCTTCAGAACCTGCCGATGCCACACCTGGGTTCGGACACCGGAAAGCTGGATATCGTTGCGTTGGATATCATTCGCGACCGCGAACGCGGCGTCCCTCGCTTCAACGAGTTTCGTCGCCAGATCGGCCTGAAGACGCTCACTAGTTACGACGATTTCATCGATGTCCGGCTCGACGCAAACGATCCCTGGCGCAAGCACCAGGAAGACACGGTCCATCTACTGCGCGAGGTCTACGGCTCACATGTCTGCGATCAGGGTAAGATCATCTCGGTCGTGCAGCGCAATGCCGATGACAGCTTCATCAATGATTGCCTGGGACACCCCGACGGGTCCGTGGTCGACAACATCGAGGACGTCGACAATATCGTCGGCTGGCTCGCCGAGTACACACGGCCGCACGGTTTTGCGATCTCCGAGACACAGTTCCATATCTTCATCCTGAATGCGTCACGTCGGCTGTTCAGTGACCGCTTCTTCACCTCCAGCTTCCGCCCAGAGTTCTACTCGCGGCTGGGATACGACTGGGTGCAGGACAACGGTCCACTGGCCGAATGCCCCTATGCACTGACCACGCGGACCGACGGCCGCAAGGCCTGCCTGGAACCCGAGAAGATCAATGGCCACGCGATGGAGGTTTCGCCGCTGAAACGCGTGCTGATGCGGAATCTGCCGGATCTCAGAGAGGAGCTTATGCATGTCCAGAATGCGTTCGACCCCTGGGCCCGGGACCGCGGCGAGTATTACAGCGTCGACTGGAAACCTCGCCGCGATGCGGCAGCGGACCCGGCCTTCGCCAACTGAGCGTCTGAACACGAGAAAGGACGGGTCATGACATGGAGAGGATAAGGAACCGGCGCATCTGTGTTGGCATTGCGCTTTTGACAACCCTGGTCGTCGGCGTATGTAGCGCTGGTGATGAGGACCGCGCCTCGACCGAGCAGCTGGTAGCGGAAATGAACCAGCGGATCGCGATCATCACCCTGCGCGAGAGACAGGGTGATGTTGTGCCGCGCTTCAACCAGGCGAAGACCGTCGCCTGTGTCGAGGGCGACTTCAAGGTCCATGAGGGTCTTCCGGATGACCTGCGACAAGGGATCTTCGCGACCCCCGGCAGCTATCCCGCCTTTCTTCGGTTCGCCAACGCGAGCAATGCGGACGATTCGGAGAAAGACATCAGGGGATTGTCAATTCGCCTGTCGAATGTACGCGGCCCCGTGCTCTGGGGTGAACCCGGTCATCAGGACTTTCTCCTCAACAGCTATCCCGCATTGTTTGTCGCCACGCCGGAGGAATTCCTTTTGTTTATCCGGGCCCGCCAGGAAGGCAGCATGTTGCGGTTCTTTCTCAACCCGTTCGATGCGCACCTGAAATCGCTGTGGGTCCTGTCCAAGGCCCGCGAAAGACACCTCAGTCCGCTGGATATCCGGTACTGGAGTACGGTCCCATTCCGTCTCGGGCCGGCGAACCTGCCGGCGGTGAAATATTCCGTCACGCCCTGCTCGGACTACAAGACCACCCAGGTGGTCGACCCCGGTGCCAATCAGCTCCGCTCGGCTATGCGCTCACATCTGCACCAGGCGCCCGCCTGTTTGCATTTTGGGGTACAGCGGCAGACCGACCCCGAATCCATGCCGATAGAAGATGCGTCGGTTATCTGGGACGAAGACGCGTCGCCGTTCGTGACCGTGGCAACGCTAACCATCCCCGATCAGGACGTCGAATCGCCTGAGGTGCTCGCTCGCTGTGAGAAAAGCGCATTCAACCCGTGGCAGAGCCTGGCCGCGCATGCACCCCTGGGCAGGATGAATGCGGTTCGACGCGAGACCTATGCGACAGCCGCCAGACTGCGGGCGAATCCGGACTGACAACCGGCCACAGTGGGGAACCAGGGGGAGAAAGGCATGCACAGCACGGTAAAACGCTGGTTGGGTATGACCCGGGAAGAACTGGACGAGATCTACCGCACAGCGGATCCGGGGGCGCTGCCCAGCGGCGACACGCGGGGCACGGCGATTCTGGCTGGTTCCTGGGTCTCCAAGCTGGTCGCCGCTATCGCGCGACTGTTCGCCTGGCAGGGCAAGATCTTCGATATCTTTTGCCCGGATGGGCAGGCCGGGGTGCTGGTCAACAAGGTCCTGCCGCTGGGCCTGACCTTTATCGTCGCCAAGGTCTATCGCGACAAGAGCTGGCTCGACGGCAAAGACACCATCGTCATCGATTATTCGCAGACGTCTTTCTTCGCCAAGGTGATACGCGACGAGATCCGCGAGGTCGAACCCGGCGTCTACCTTGGCAAGGTGTGGTGGGGCAAGACCCGCATCCTGGATTTCGCGCTGACCCGGCATCTACCGGAATAACGCGAGCCCGGAACCAATGCCTCCCCGATGACCCCCCAGTCCGCCTTCATGATCGTTGCCACCGTCCGGGACGGTGCGGTGGATGACCTGCGCGAGCTGCTGTCCGGCATGAGTGGCTTCCCCGCCTTTGTCGATCCGGATAGCGCGCTGATACCCTTTGGTGCATTCGATCGTCTGCACACGGCACGGCTGGTCATCATCGAGTCGCATACCCTCGACGAGATCCGTGCGTTCGGTGTAACGCCAAGGCCCTGGCGGCCGGCGCTGGCGTTCATGGGCGATATCGATGGTGATGTCGATGCTTTCCTCATCGAACTTGTCGAGCGCGCGGGCCCCGGTCTGGGTCAGGTCTTCTCCCGCTGTGAGGGATTTCCCAGCGGGGAGTGCGACCTGGCGGCATGGCTGAAGGCGCACAACATCAAACCGGCGGTCAACTATGTCAACTACCTCGGCCGCACGGTGACACAGGTCAGGGAGGAAGCAGCCCTGCATGTGAGCCTAGCCGCACACCTGCGGGACATTGCCAGCGAAACGGACGGCATAGATAACTGGCAGCTTCGTCAGCGCTTGCTTACCCATGTTGAATGGGAAAAGCACAACGGCAAGCTGCAACTGACCCCGCCAGCGC
>JBATKF010000324.1:0-3857 GCA_049669185.1 Sedimenticolaceae bacterium
GCCCTGCGGCGGCCGGTCTGGCTGCGCCCCGACCCACTGGGCGTCCGTGTCCGTTGACTGGCCTTTCAACCAGACCAGGCCGACGATGAAGCCGCCCAGCAGCAGGCCCGTGAACAACCAAAGCCAACCGGGCAGTGGCTTCTTGGGCGGCTTTTTCTGAGCGCGGTGTTTGTAATCTCGGGGCACGACTGCTTCTGTCCCTACTGCAGAAACCTAACCCGCTAGTGGTAGGCGATTGTAGCCTGTTCGTCGCTCATCCCGCGATCGCCGCAGGTTATGTCACATCTGCTCCGGCGCCGAAACGCCTAGCAGGTTGAGGCCGTTGCGCAGTACCTCGCGGGTCGCAAGGATCAGCTTGATCCGGGCGTCACGCAATACTGCGTCGTCGACTAGAAACTGGTGGGCGTTGTAGTAGGTGTGAAACTCGTTCGCCAGTTCACGCAAATAGTGGGTGAGCTGGTGCGGCTCCTCCTGAGTTGCGGCCGCCTCGACCACCTCCGGGTAGCGTGACAGCGTCTTGAGCAGATCCAGTTCATGTGCCTCGCTCAGGCGCTCCAGGCTGCCCATACCCTCGCTGGGCTCGACGTCGATCAGCTTCTCCGCGGCCTGGCGCAGTACCGCGTGGATGCGCGCGTGGGCATACTGCACGTAGAAGACTGGATTGTCGCTCGACTGCGACTTGGCCAGATCGAGATCGAAATCCATATGCTGCTCGCACTTGCGCATTACGTAGAAGAAACGCGCAGCATCGCGACCAACCTCTTTACGCAGTTCGCGCAGGGTCACGAAGTCGCCCGAGCGGGTCGACATCTGGGCCTTTTGTCCGCCCCGATACAGTATCGCAAACTGCACCAGCAGCACATCGAGGCGGGAGGGATCATCCCCCAAGGCCTGCAGCGCGGCCTTGACCCGCGGCACATAGCCGTGATGATCCGCGCCCCAGACGTCGATCACGCGATCGAATCCACGCTCGAGCTTGGCCATGTGGTAGGCGATGTCGGAGGCGAAATAGGTTGTCTGTCCGTTCTCACGCATCACGACCCGGTCCTTTGCGTCGCCGAAATCGGTAGAACGAAACCACCAGGCACCGGCCTTCTCATACAGATGACCAGCATCGCGCAGACGGTCGATCGCCTTGTTGACCGCGCCCGATTCGACCAGGGAGCGCTCCGAGTACCACTCCTGGTAGTCGACACCGAACAGATGCAGATCGTCACGGATATCGTCCAGGATCACGTTCAGCCCCAATTCGAAGACGAAACGATAGCGATTGTCCCCGAGCAACTGCTTGGCCCTTGCGATCAGAGCGTCGATATGCGCCTCCTTGTCGCCGCCAGCCGGTTCGTCCGGCGGCACACCGTCGAACACCGCCTGGGCCGGATGTCGATAGGCGTCCGCGTGGTCGCGATGCAAGGTCGCCGCGATATCCCAGACGTAATCGCCGCGGTAGCCGTTGCTGGGAAAATCCAGCGCCTCGCCGCACAGCTCGAGGTAACGCAGCCACACCGAGGTCGCGAGGATGTCCATCTGCCGGCCTGCATCGTTGACGTAGTACTCGCGGTGCACCTCATAGCCGATCGCCTCGAGCAGGTCGGCGACTATTGCGCCATAAGCCGCGCCACGGCCGTGACCAACATGCAGGGGCCCGGTCGGGTTGGCCGAGACGAACTCGACCTGGACGCGTTTGCCGGCGCCGATCCGGCTCCGCCCGTAGGCATGCCCCTGACGCAAGATCTCGGGTATCAGCGCGTGGTAGGCATTGTCTGCGAGCCGGAAGTTGATGAAGCCGGGGCCGGCGATCTCCACTCCCGCGACGCCGGCAGTCGCCGGCAGTCGCTCTACCAGCCTCTCCGCGAGATCGCGCGGCGGCATCTTGGCCGCCTTGCTGTTTACCATGGCCGCATTCGTGGCGAAATCGCCATGGCTGGCGTCACGCGCCCGCTCGATCACCGGCGCCTTAACGCCATCGGCATCGAGCAACCCGTCGACGACGAGTTGATCCAGGGCCTTCGAGACCAGGTTGGCAATATGCAATTTCATGACCAGAAAGCCGTGCGAATCCAGGGCGGCGAAGGATAACAGGAATGGGTAAAACGCGGGCAGCCGGCAGCGCCTCCGGCGGCATTCAGTACAGGTCGATAGGATCGACGTCGAGGCTCCAACGCACACGCCGGGTCCTGGGCAATTCAACGATGAAGTCCGGCAGGGCTTGTAGCAGCGCATGCAGCGCATCCCGCTGCGGTGCCTGTATCAGCAGATGCGCGCGATGCCGACCGGCACGACGCACCATCGGGGCCGGTACCGGCCCCCACAGCTCGACCTCGGCAATCGCCTGGTGTCTCGCCCAGTCGGCCACGCGATGGAGAAACGACTCGGCGTCGGCGAGACGGGTCGCATCCGCGCGCAACAAGGCCTGATGACTGAAGGGCGGCAGTCCGGCTGCCGCACGCTCGCGCAGGGCCTGCGCGGCGAACGCGCTATAGCCATGGCGCACGAGAGTCTGCAACAGCGGGTGATCCGGATAGCGTGTCTGGATAAGCACCTGCCCCGAGCGATCACCGCGCCCGGCGCGCCCCGCGACCTGCACCAGCAGCTGCGCCATGCGTTCAGTACTACGGAAGTCGGCACTGTACAGACCGCCATCGGCGTCTACGACACCAACCAAAGTGACGCGCGGAAAATGGTGCCCCTTGGCCAGCATTTGGGTACCGACCAACAACGCTGCGCGGGCCTCATGCAGGCGAGCCAGCTGCCTCTCCAGGCTACCCTTGCGCGACGTCGCATCGCGGTCGACGCGAATCAGAGGAAAGTCGGCGAAGCGTTCGGTCAGGAATCCCTCCAGCTGCTCAGTACCTTGGCCCAACGGATGCAGATCTTCGGCACCGCATGCCGGACAGGCCAGTGGTACGCGACGCTGCGCGCCGCAGTGATGACAACACAGTAAGCCGCTGGCCTTGTGCAGCGTCTGGCGCGCATCACAGTGCGGACAGTCCGATAGCCAGCCGCAGCTGAAGCAGCTGAGCACTGGCGCATAGCCGCGCCGATTGAGGAACAGCATTACCTGCTCGCCCGCGCCCAGCACCGCCGCGACACGGTCGAGCAGGGGCTGCGACAAGCCCGCGCGTAGCGGCTGGTCGCGGATGTCCAACAGGTCGATCCGCGGGCTCTGCGCACTCCCTGCGCGCCGGTCGAGGCGAAGCTGTCGGTAGCGACCCAGCTGCGCATTGCGCAGGCTCTCCAGCGACGGCGTGGCCGAACCCAGCACAACCGGGCAGCCAGAACGCTGCGCGCGCACCACCGCCAGGTCGCGTGCCGAATAGCGAAAGCCTTCGGTCTGTTTGAACGAGGGGTCGTGCTCCTCGTCCACCACCACCAGACCGAGGTCCGCCAGCGGGGTGAATATCGCGGAACGGGTACCGAGCAGCACGTGCGACAGCCCCAGACGCATGCGTTGCCAGGTCTGTTCACGCTCGCTTTCGGTCAGGCCCGAGTGCAGCACGCGCACGGTGTCGCCGAGACGCTCGCGAAATCGCGCCAACAACTGTGGCGTCAGCGATATCTCGGGCACCAGCACCAGAACACCCTTGCCGCGCGCCAGCACTACAGCGGCAAGCTGCAGATATACCTCGGTCTTGCCACTCCCGGTCACGCCATCGAGCAACGCGACGGCGAACCGCCCGATGTCGCGCGACAGGGCATCCAGCACCGCCAGCTGCTCGGGATTCAGGCGCGGGCCCGCGTCTGGCTGGTCAATCACATCCGGCGTCGCCGGGAGTTCGAGCGGCTTGATCCAGCCCTTGCCGTGCAGCACGCGCAAGATCGATCCACTGTCGGGCAACGCCGCACGCAGCACGGCC
>JBATKF010000325.1:0-7492 GCA_049669185.1 Sedimenticolaceae bacterium
CTGACGAGCCGGCGTTGTTCGTCAGTCGGCGCGGCGGCCGTCTGAGCGCGCGCGCGGTAGAGGCCCGCCTGCGCCAGCGCGCCATCGAACAGGGAATGCCGCAACATCTGCATCCACACATGTTGCGGCATTCCTTCGCCAGCCACCTGCTGGAATCCTCTGGAGACCTGCGTGCCGTGCAGGAACTGCTTGGGCATGCCGACATCAGCACAACCCAGGTGTACACCCATCTCGACTTCCAGCACCTTGCGCAGGTCTACGACAAGGCCCACCCGCGGGCCAAGCGCCGTAAGTGACTGACACCTGCCGTCGCACCCCCCTGGCCGCGGGGTGGCGGTGACGCCTTCCTGCGCGAGTACTCAATCCGTTACACTTGCCGGTCCTTTCTGCCTTCAGGGCGTGTCGTGGACAAGATTCGAGGAACTACCATCCTGTCAGTCAGACGTGCGGGCAAGGTCGTGATCGGCGGCGACGGCCAGGTGTCGTTGGGAAACACCGTAATGAAAGGCAATGCGCGTAAGGTGCGTCACCTTTACAAAGGGCAGGTGCTCGCCGGGTTTGCCGGTGCGACTGCCGATGCCTTCACGCTGTTCGAGCGCTTCGAGGGCAAGCTGGAGAAACACTCCGGCCACCTGACCAGGGCCGCGGTTGAGCTGGCCAAGGACTGGCGCACCGACCGCATGCTGCGCCGCCTCGAGGCGCTGCTGCTGGTCGCCGACAGACAGGCCTCGCTGATCCTCACCGGCACCGGCGACGTGGTCGAGCCGGAAGAAAGCCTGATGGCGATCGGATCCGGCGGCTCTTTTGCCCAGGCGGCCGCACGCGCGATGCTGGACACCACCGAGCTGACGGCGCGTGAGATCGTCGAGCGTGGACTGAAGATCGCCGCCGACATCTGCGTCTTTACCAACCACAATCTCGTCATCGAAGAGCTGGACAGCGATGCCTGAATTAACTCCCGAAGCTATCGTACGCGAGCTCGACAAGCACATCATCGGCCAGCAGGCAGCAAAGCGCGCGGTAGCCATTGCGCTACGCAACCGCTGGCGGCGCACCCAGGTCGAAGAGGAGCTGCGCAATGAGATCACGCCGAAGAATATCCTGATGATCGGGCCGACTGGGGTCGGCAAGACCGAGATCGCTCGCCGACTGGCGAAACTCGCAAATGCGCCGTTCATCAAGGTGGAGGCTACCAAGTTCACCGAGGTCGGCTATGTCGGACGGGAAGTGGACTCCATCATCCGCGACCTCGCCGATTCCGCCGTAAAGATGGTCCGCGTACAGGAGATGGACAAGGTGCAGGACGTGGCCGCTGCAGCGGCCGAAGAACGCATCCTCGACGCACTGTTGCCGCCTGCCCGCACCACCAGTTGGGACGAGGAGGCGGTACCGGTGCGTACCGACGGCGGCGGCACGCGGGAAAAGTTCCGCACCAAGCTGCGCAGCGGCGAACTCGATGATAAAGAGATCGAGATCGAGACCAGCGGCACCAGCCTGGGCGTGGAGATCATGGCGCCGCCCGGGATGGAAGAGATGACCAGCCAGCTGCAAGGGCTGTTTCAGAACCTCGGCGGTCAACGCACCAAACGCCGCAAGCTGCGGATCAAAGACGCCATCGCGCAGATTCGCGACGAAGAGGCAGCCAAACGGGTCGACGAGGAAGACCTGAAACTGCGCGCGCTTGAGATGGTCGAGCAGCATGGCATCGTATTCTTGGACGAACTCGACAAGGTCGCCAGCCGGAGTGATCACCAGGGCGCCGATGTCTCGCGCGAGGGCGTGCAGCGCGACCTGCTGCCCCTCGTCGAAGGCTGCACCATTTCGACCAAGCACGGCATGGTGAAGACCGATCACATCCTTTTTATCGCCTCCGGTGCCTTCCATCTCAGCCGACCGTCCGATCTAATCCCGGAACTGCAGGGTCGTCTCCCGATCCGCGTGGAGCTGGACGCGCTGTCAACCGGCGACTTCATCCGCATCCTCACCGAACCAGATGCCTCATTGACCGAGCAGTACCAGGCCTTGCTGCGCACCGAGGGCGTAGACATCCGGTTTACCGAAGATGGTATCCAACGCGTCGCCGAGATCGCCTGGCAGGTCAACGAAAAGACCGAGAATATTGGTGCGCGACGTCTGCATACCGTGATGGAGCGACTGCTGGAGGAGGTGTCCTTCATGGCGCCGACTTATGCCGGACAAACCATCACCGTGGATGCCGAATATGTCAAACGCAGCCTCGCCGACCTGGCCGACGACGAGGATCTCACCAGGTACATCCTTTGATCTAGCCGGATCCGGATGACGGACTGGCGCCATGCGCGGGCTTGACGTGCGTCAAGCAATACGTCGCCGGTAGTTGCCGCCGGGGTCGACCGTGGTCACTGTTGAATCCACGACCATCAAGATTGGGTGTCCCAATGCCCCCCAGACAGGTCACGGTCGATGGCAACGAGGCCGCTGCGCGTATCGCCCACCTGACCAATGAGGTCATCGCGATCTATCCGATCACCCCGGCGTCGCCGATGGGTGAGTGGGCGGATGACTGGTCGGCTACCGGGGTGAAGAACCTCTGGGATACGGTCCCTCAGGTAATCGAGATGCAGAGTGAAGCCGGTGCTGCGGGCGCGATCCACGGTGCCCTGCAGGCCGGCGCACTTGCGACCAGCTTCACCGCGTCGCAGGGTCTGCTGCTGATGATCCCCAATATGTACAAGATCGCTGGCGAGCTGACGCCGACGGTGTTGCACGTGGCGTCGCGCTCGCTGGCCGTGCAGGCGTTGTCGATATTCGGCGACCATTCCGATGTGATGGCCTGCCGCACCACCGGCTATGCGATGTTGTGTTCGGCCAGCGTGCAGGAGGTGCAGGATTTCGCGCTGATTGCGCAGGCCACGACGCTCGCTGGCCGGATACCCTTCCTGCACTTCTTTGACGGATTTCGCACCTCGCATGAGATCGACAAGATCCATGAAGTAGACCACGACACCGCACGCGCGATGCTCGATGAGGATCTGGTGATCGCCCATCGTCGGCGTGCCCTGACTCCCGACAGGCCAGTGCTGCGCGGGAGTTCGCAGAACCCGGACGTCTACTTCCAGGGGCGTGAGTCGACGAATCGCTACTATGCTGAATTGCCCGATCTTGTTGCGCAGGTGATGGCCAGATTCGGCAGGCTGAGCGGTAGACACTATGGCCTATTCGAATATGTCGGTGCACCGGACGCCGAGCGCATCGTCGTGTTGATGGGCTCCGGGATTGGCGCCGCCGAAGAGACGGTGGACACCCTGGTCGCGCGCGGCGAGAAGGTAGGACTGATCAAGGTCCGTCTGTTCCGGCCGTTTTCACCGCGGCATCTGCTCGCCGCGCTGCCCGAGAGCGTCAAATCCATTGCCGTGCTGGACCGTACCAAGGAACCGGGCGCCGACGGTGAGCCACTGTACAAGGACGTAGTAACCGCGCTGGCACAGGCCTTCGCCGCCGGCGAGCGCCCGCCAATGCCGCAAATTGTCGGCGGTCGCTTCGGTCTGTCGTCCAAAGAGTTCACGCCCGGCATGGTAGCCCGCGTTCTCGCGGAGTTGACGCAAGAGCGGCCGAAGAATTCCTTCACTATCGGCATACACGACGATGTGACCCATCGCAGCCTGGACTGGGACGCCGAGTTCCGCCCAGACGCCGCGCACGGCGTAACCCGCTGCATATTCTATGGCCTCGGCTCGGACGGCACCGTGTCGGCGAACAAGAACGCCATCAAGATCATCGGTGAAGCCACCGACCAGCAGGTGCAGGGCTATTTCCAATACGACTCGAAGAAGGCCGGCGCGATCACCGTCTCCCACCTGCGATACGGTATGCGAGCCATTCGCTCGACCTACCTTATCGGTGATGGCGAGGCCGACTTTGTTGCCTGTCACCAGCCCAACTTCCTGACTCGCCAAGACATGCTGACCAAAGCGGCACCCGGCGGCACTTTTCTGCTCAACAGCCCAGTCGCACCGGATGCGGTTTGGGACAGCCTGCCACGTCGCGTGCAACAACAAATGGTCGATAAGCGGCTGACACTTCATGTGATCGACGCCTACGGCATCGCACGGCGCAACAACCTGGGGCGGCGGATCAACACCATCATGCAAGTCTGTTTCTTTGCGATTACCGGCGTGCTCGAGATCGAGCAGGCGATCGTCAGGATCAAGACGATGGTGGAGAAGACCTACGGCCGCAAGGGGCGCCGCCTGCTCGAGCGGAACTTCGCCGCCATCGATGCGACGCTGGCTGACCTGCACACGGTCGCCGTGCCCACACAGGTCAGCAGCCGGATCGAGATGCCGCCGGTAGTCGCCGCCAATGCACCGACCTTCGTGCGCGATGTCACGGCAACGCTGATTGCGGGGCGGGGCGACAGTCTGCCGGTCAGTGCGATGAGCGCCGACGGGACCTGGCCGCTGGGGACTGCGGCGTACGAAAAACGCCAGCTAGCGCTGGAGATCCCACACTGGGAGATGGAACTGTGCACCCACTGCGGCAAGTGCCCGCTGGTCTGCCCGCACGCGGCCATCCGCGCCAAGGCCTTCGATGAGGAACTGGCCGCAGACGCACCAGCGGGCTTTCTGCATACTCAGATCAAGGGCGGCAGAGATTTCCCGCCGGGCACGCATATCAGCTACCAAGTTGCGCCGGACGACTGCACGGGCTGCGGTCTGTGCGTCGAGATCTGCCCGATCCGTGACAAACAGAACCCGCAACGCAAGGCGCTGAACATGGTGCCTATCGCGGCGCACCGCGAGGTCGAGCAGGCCAACTGGGACTTCTTCCTGAGCCTGCCCGAGTTCGACCGAACCACGCTCAAGGAGACTACGCTCAAGGGCGCGATGATCATGCAGCCGCTGTTCGAGTTCTCGGGCGCCTGCGTCGGCTGCGGGGAGACGCCCTATATCAAGCTCGCTACTCAGTTGTTCGGAGACCGTATGCTGATCGCAAACGCGACCGGCTGCTCGTCGATCTATGGTGGGAATCTGCCGACCACACCCTACACCACGAATCCGGATGGCCGCGGCCCGGCCTGGAACAACTCCCTGTTCGAGGACAACGCCGAGTTCGGCATGGGGATGCGCGTGGCGATCGACAAGCAGGCCGAGCATGCACGCGAGCTGCTGCGCACACTGGCCGGTGAGGTCGGCGAGGCTCTGGTAGAGCCTATCCTGAGCGCCGGACAGCAGAGCGAGGCCGAGATCGTCGAACAGCGTGAGCGCGTCGAGTTGCTCAAGGCCAAATTGGCCACGAGCACACAGCCGGCAGCGCGCACCCTGGAAGGCATGATCGATTATCTGGTCAAGAAGAGCGTATGGCTGATCGGTGGTGACGGCTGGGCCTATGACATCGGCTACGGTGGCCTCGACCATGTGCTGGCCTCGGGCCGCGATGTGAACATCCTGGTACTGGATACCGAGGTCTACTCCAATACGGGTGGCCAGACCTCTAAGGCCACCCCGCTCGGCGCCGTGGCCAAGTTTTCGGCGGGCGGCAAGCCGATTGCGAAGAAGGATCTGGCGATGATGGCCATGGCATACGGCAATGTGTATGTCGCACAGGTCGCCTATGGCGCCAAGGACGTGCAGGTCCTGCGCGCATTCCTCGACGCTGAGAGCTATCCGGGCCCGTCACTGATCATCGCCTACTCCCCCTGCATAGCCCACGGTATCGACCTGTCCGACAATCTGCGCCAACAAGGCCTGGCGGTGAATGCCGGACACTGGGGACTGTTCCGTTACGACCCGCGCAAGGCCGCCTTGGGCGACAATCCGCTGCATCTGGACTCCCCGGAACCGAACATTCCTTATCGTGACTTTGCCCTCAGCGAGACGCGCTTTGCAATGTTGGAGCGGACCCGCCCGCAGGTCGCAGAGCGCTTCATGAAAGCGGCACAACGACAGATCAGGAACAGGTTTCACTTCTATGAACAGCTCGCTCACCTCGCCGTGGGCAATACCACAGATGAATGAGGTTCGGGCGCCAAACTGGTTCGACACCGATGCACTACAGCCCCAGATCGTGTTACAAGCAGAAAGGATATCCAGGCACAATGATCGACGACTGATAGGCTGTGCGTGTGCGGCCTCGAGCCCCGCCATGAGCGGGTACTCGAGGCGACATCGGTGCTGACGCCAACCAGGCGGCACTCGGCCAATATCCTCGGAGGACTCAGTAGATGAACCTGACCACAAAATGGCTCGGTCTCGAGCTCCAGAACCCATTCGTCCCGTCCGCTTCGCCATTGTCGCGCAGCCTTGATTCCGCCAAGGCGCTAGAGGATGCCGGTGCCGGTGCCATCGTAATGTACTCCCTGTTCGAGGAAGCGGTGCGCGCCGAAGAGGAGGGCATGTCGCGCTTTATGCACGAGCAGGAGACAGGGAGCGCTGAGGCGGAGAGTTTTCTGCCCAGCCATCAGGACTTTCCCGGTGAGCTCGATCGCTATCTGGAGCAGATCGCATCGTTGAAGGCGACCCTGGGCATCCCGATCGTCGCCAGCCTCAATGGCGTCACCGCAAGCGGCTGGATGACACATGCGAAGGACATCGTGGATGCGGGTGCAGATGCGCTCGAGCTCAACGCCTACTACGTTGCCGCCGATATCTGGGAGGAAGGCCACTATGTCGAGCAGCGCTACATCACGCTGCTCAATGAACTGCGGCAGCAGGTCTCCATCCCGATCAACATGAAGCTTTCGCCGTTCTTCAGTTCGATCGGCAATATGGTCAAGAAGCTCGAGATGGCCGGGGCCTCGGGCGTCTCGTTGTTCAATCGTTTCTATCAGCCGGATATCGATATCGGCGGCATGCGCCTACAGCATGTCTTGACGCCCACCCACTCGACTGACGCCTTGCTGGCCATGCGCTGGATAGCGATGCTGCATGGTCGAGTGGAGTGCTCACTGGGCGCGACCGGGGGTGTGCACGCCGCAGAAGATGCCATCAAGGTCCTATTGGCCGGCAGCGACGTGGTGCATCTCTGTTACACCCTGCTCAACAACGGGCCGAAAGAGATCGGCCGGATCAAGAAAGGCGTCGGCGAGTGGATGGAGCAACACGGCTTCAAACAGCTGAGCGATTTCCGTGGAAGCCTGAGCCAGGTCAACGTACAGGATCCCGCGGAGTATGAGCGTCTTAATTATATTCGAGTGCTGGGCAGCTACGACAGCCCCGGCGGCGTATGGCGCTGACGCGGGCCTGCGGTCAAGTCAGTGGGCTCTTGCGCAAGCCGACAGCGTTTACGACCTTGTCCATGCCAACCACCAGTCTCCACGATACCTCCACGAAGGTGATCACGCCGAGCAGCAGCGCCAGCATAATGACCGGCGATATGGCCATTGCGATCATCGCGTGGACATCCAGAAAGTGAATCGTTGCGCCCGCGATCAGCACATACAGTACCGAAAGTTCGACCAGCGATTGATTCCATCCGGTTTCGGCAAGGGTTTTCGGTTTGTTCATGTCTCTCT
>JBATKF010000326.1:0-11646 GCA_049669185.1 Sedimenticolaceae bacterium
AGCCTTGACGATCAATAGCACGAGGACCGCCCCGACGACAGGCGGGATCAACGCACCGATGATGCCGCCGCCGATGGTCAGTCCGAGCGTCTGGAACAGCCAGCCGCCGACGACCGAGCCGACGATCCCGAGCAGGATGTCTCTGAACAGGCCCAGCCCGGTACCCTTGACCAGCACGCTGGCGATCCAGCCGACAATGGCCCCCAATACCGCGAGGATCAGCAGGCCAATGACGATGCCTATCCCCGTTCCAAGTTGCTCTTCCATGTAATAGTTCTCCTGCATATCCGCCGGCACAGACCCGGTCGCGGCGGCCCGCTGCGCACCTTTTTGCCTGATCTCCAGCCCTTTCCAGCCTATTTGGAGTCGGTAATGATCATCGCACACGGCGCGTCTCGACCCAAAATTTCCGTCACTGCGATGGCGCTCTCCCTCATCTTTTTTATCGGACGCGCCCTGTCTCCTTATCGTTCGGCGCCCGAAATCGGGTTGGTTCTTGTGGTTGATTAAGCTACGGATGTTTAATCTGGGGGCCTGATATGCGGCCAAACAGGGTAACCAATGGGGGAGATACGATGCAAAGACGAGAATTTCTCACCGGTGTAGGTCTTCTTGCCGCGTTCGGTCCGCGAGCGGTGTCGGCGGTAGTCAACGATATCTTGCCACCCGAAGGCGTGGTTTTGAACTATCGCGTGCTTTTTCACGACAGCGATATCGGGCATCAGCAAATCCGTATCCGAGAACACGATTTGGCTGGTCACGTCGTGGTCGAACACGAGGCGAAGATGGAGGTGCGCATCCTCTTTGCAGTCGCCTACAGCTTGGAGCATCGAAGTACCGAGGTCTGGGAAGGCTTCACGCTGAAGTCAGTGAAATCGGACACCGTAGAGAACGACCAGCGAACCCTGGTCCAGGGTCGGGCAACCGACGAGGGCTTTCATCTCAATAACCAGGAGAATGAGTGGTTGACACCGGGCGGCTTGGTCACCAGCGACAGCTTCTGGGCTGCTGCGGCGCTCGAGGCCGCGAGCGTGGTAAACACGCGGACCGGGGATACGGCTGTCCCCGTGCTGAAAAAGATCGGCCATGATCGGTGGCATCTGTCCGCTGTTTTCCCACACAGCCCAATAGAAGCGACGCTCGAATTCGACGGAGGCTTCTTACGCGAAGCAGAAGTCGACGCCGGCGGTCACCGGGTGCGCCTCGTACGCCTGCCGGCGTGAGACGTGTAGGAAGCATAAACCGCCATTTCGTCCGGCAGCGGTAACTCCTCCCGCCCCTTGACCTCTGCAGTGGGTCGTCGCTCAGACTCCCGCATTGTCTTCGCGCGGCATCCCGGCACCGAATCTGACCAACCTCCGTCCACTGACCCGTTTTGTCTCCGCTGTGCCGGCCGTCAGGCCAGCCGTTGCCGAAGCCGCAACGGTCGGCGTCGCGGCCGTGAGTGTGGTTCACTACGCAGACTGGCTCAGTCGATCAGGTTCAACTGGGGCGGCGCCCGGCATGGTGGTTTTGACCAGGTCCGGTTTTGGTCGACGGCATCTGTGACGTAAGTGTGATTGGGTGTCTTGGGGATTCCGCGGTTGCCCAACTGCCGTTCGGATTCCTCACCCGACATTGGTAGTCGCAGAGTTCCTCAATGCCACCAGGTGCAACATGCAGGTAAGCCCGTGGCGGATCGGGCAGGCTGCGAGATTGTTCCGATATCCCCAGAACAGCCTTAACCTTCGATCGGAAGGTTCTCTACCCAGGGATTCATCGTTTTCGCCTCAGGGTAAGCCTGTACAATTTCGACATAGAATTCGATCACTTTCCGGGCGGCTTGGTCCATTGTGACTTCATATTGTTCAAAGATTCCAACGGCATTCGACACCAGAAATTTCTGCCACTCTGGTGTGAGGTCGCTAAACCACAAATGCGATCCAATTTTGTGAATGGCTGTTTCAGCAACCTTGAACTCGTCGCTCTTCGGGGTGGGGTAACTCATATCGTGTTTGGCCTCCGGGAGCAGGTCGTTGTCGCCGTAGTCGATCCCAATGGAACCTTTTTTGGCGCGTTCGAATTTTTCAGGCCTGAGCGCTTTGAGATAGATATGTCGGCCCTCTGATGGCCTTATCGACAAGGCGCCGAGATCGTTGAGCCGACAAAGGGGTTTTTTATAGCTGGATACGGGCGACCGCTGATACAACTACCAACTTGCGGGCGGATACAAGTGCGGCTAAATCGGCGGCATCAGGCCCTCCATCCCCCGCCGGCGCTGACCCCGTGTGAACCACATCGAAGTCCGTGAATTGATGCGCCAAGCGGTCGGAGGGCTAACGATAAATGGCGGTGCATTACAAAGTCATTGGCACACTGACGAGAAAATCATGCTGCTGACATGCAGGCGAGACTTGAACGGCAAAGTGCGACGCTTCAACCGAAGAACGTGGTGGCATCAGATATCGTCTCGGTATCACGCAAACAGCCGGTCCCCGCGAAAAAGTCCGCCTATCGACGGCGAGTTAGCCAGCGATCTGAAGTTCTCGCGGCCGTGATGCCACGTCGCCAGGATCCGAAAATACTGCATAAAGATCCGGGATTTGAATAAACGCGGTTTGGTCAGAATATCCAGTGAACGAGACGCGACGGCACTGCCAGGCACAGGCCTCGCGTCTTCTCCACACCGCCTCGATGAAGCGGAGGATAGCGATGCAGAATGTGACGGGCTCGGCAGCTGTCGGCGTGGTTCTACTTTGCCTAATGTTTCCCAGTGCCTCGATGGCATCTGAGGAGGATCGCGCCAAGCAGTTGTGCAAGGACAAGATCCGGGAAACCTACGGCTTGAGCACTCTGCGAAATGTCTGGAGTGAGGAACTGGGCAACCACAAGTACAAAATCCATGGCCAGGCAAGGATCGATAGTCACAAATATCCGTTCGACTGCAAAATAAAGAACGGGCGAGTCAAGTCTTACGCTTATTCCGGGCCAAATCCCCGTTACCGAGGCCACGACCGAGACGACGACAGCGATAGCGGTCTCGGTACCGTGCTGGCGGTGGGTGCCGGCCTCGCTATCGTCGCGGCCCTGGCGGCGTCGCAGGATGGCGACGACGATTCCGGAAAGTCGTCTGGCTTACCGGTGAAGGAGTCAGTGCTGGAGGACGACTGCCACGATGCACTGCAGTATCGGATACGCGACGAACACAACTACACAGCACGGGTCAAAATGGAAAAAGCGGAAATCGAAGGGCGCGATCTCGTCGGTAACGCGAAGGTGAAATACGACGGAAGGCATCCACATCATGCAACTTTCACGTGTCACTTCGATAGCCATGGTCGTCTGATGGACAGCCGTTATCACCTTTACTGATCCCGGGAGTCGCCAGGGGGCCGGCTCGAACCGAAATTCAGTCTATTTCATCAAGAGGAGTAAGAAGAATGGCCATCAGATATAAGTCGGGACTAACTCCGATCGCGGTATTCGCAGTTTCAGTGCTTGTTTCCGGCGCATCCGGCGCTGCGGATGAAGCTACTTGGAGCAAGGCGGGCGAAGAGACCGCGGAAGCGGCATCCGCCGTCGGCGATGCGACCGTAGATACCGCCGAAAAAGCCTGGGATGCGACCAAGGAAGGCACCAGTGAGGCCTGGGATGCCACCAAGGAAGGGGCGGCCGAGGTCTACGATGAGGCCAAAAAGGCCGTTCAGTGACGCGCCTTCCCGTGGACCAGGGTCTGGATAGGGACAGGGTCCGGGTTGCGGGTCGCTACCGGCCCTGACGATAACCAATGGGTGTTTTTGGATATTGGGAGCAATCGAGTGCCCCGGTTGCCGAAGGACAAACCGAGGACGCGGAAAGATTTCTGCGCCCGATCGAGACCGATAATCGCGCATCGAATTGACCTTGGCCGGGTAACTTATGAACCATGTTTCGCGCCGGTATGACTGCCAATGCGCGATACTCGTCCGTGCCGGCATTGTGCTGGCCGCCGTGGCCGCGCTGCTGCTCTCGGCATGCTCGACCATAACGTCACCCGTTCCGCAGAACCCGCAGGAGATCGCCCGCGCCCTCGAGCGCGCGCGCTCGACGTCGGTATTCGGACCCCCGCAGGACTTTTTGGGCAGCACCCTCGCGGACACGGGCAGGCAGGGTCTCTATCCGGTGAGGTCACCTGCGGAGTGCGAGGTCGCGGTGCTCGATGCCGGTGAAGGTTCATTCGCTGTGCGCATGGCCTTGCTGAAGGCCGCTAAACGCTCGATCCGAATCCAGGCACTGGTCTTCAACGGTGACGAGGCCGGTCTGCGTATCGCGGAGGTTCTGAAACAGAAAAAGGCCGAGGGCCTGGATGTCCGGGTGATCGTCGACGCGTTTTCGAATCCCTGGCTGCAGACGCAGTGGATGCTGTTCGACCTGAAGCAGCATGGCATCGAGGTCGAAGGTTACGAGGCACTCGCACTGCAGTGGATCAATGAGGTGCCCATTCCGATGCTGATGCCTCACTATGACGCGGACCGTCCCGACAAACGCTTTCATGAAAAGCTCTGGCTGATCGACGCCGAGACGCCGAGTGGCGCGGCCGTGATGGGTGGGCTGAACATCGGCAACGAATATTTTCGCGTGGATCCGACCGACCCGGCGGGTTATTGGCGGGACCAGGACGTTGCTGTTCGCGGGGCGATCCTTGCCGATCTCGTCGCGTCATTCGATCGCAACTTCGACTATCTGGTGCAGGTTAAAGAAAGCCGCGGCATCTTGAATACGAATCTTTATTGGGATGCGACACGGGCCGTGATGGACAAGACGGGCAGGTTTCCCGTTCGGTACCAGACCGATCCTCGGCTTGTCGCGCGCGTTGCAGGGCTGGAGCAGGGCGTCATTGAACCTGGCTTTCGTCCCTCACGCTGCCGCTTCCTGCACAACCGCCCACGCTTTGCCGAGACTTACATCCTTCAGGCCTATCTGAAGATAATCGCGAATTCGCAGCATGAACTGCTGATTGCCAACGCCTACCTCGTGCCCACACCTGCGATCGCGGCAGCGTTGCAAGACGCCGCCGTACGCTGCGTAGCGATCACACTGGTTACCAACAGTCCGGAGACGAACGATCTGCCCGAGATCAGCATGGTGGGTCGGGGGCACTACAAAGATCTGCTCGCGGTCAACGACACGCCCGCAGTCGCCGCCTGTACCAACGCACGAGCCGGGATTCAGATTTGGGAATGGATTGGCCGTGCGCCGGGCGACCCGGTACGGCAGGGCACCATGCACTCGAAGTTTGCCATCGCAGACCGTCGCATCGGCCTGGTGGGTTCCTACAATCTCGACCCCCGCAGCGAGCGGTTGAACGGTGAGACTGCGCTCGTGTTTGAGCAGGAGGCTCTGGCGACAGAGCTCGCCCGCACGATTGTCGAAAAAGATCTGCACTACAGTCGGAGGATCTCGGCCGAGGACGCGGAGGAGTTCGCGGATCCCAAGGACGTGGTTTATCGTTTTCGCAAGCAAATCGGCCGTATTTTCGAGGCAGAGTTGTGAGCAAAAAGGTATCCGCTGGATAGGAACTTTAGCTCTGTGGAAAGCCCATGGCACAGGGAGCGGATAATCATTTTGGCATCGGTCGCCGTGCGCGGCTTTGATTTCCTTCAAGTGAGAAAACAGTCGTGCAGCTGCGCCTGAATGGGCCTGTGGCCGCGTGAAGATCTTTATGGAGCGCAATCAGACTGGCCACGATTTATAGTCTTGCCGCACCGTGGCCGGTCTCGCTGACCCGGGCTGCAGCGCTGCGCCCGCCACCCTCGCGTCTCTGGATTCCGAAATGCGATGATGAATCGCTTTGCTAGCTGCATCCGCCTGACGAGCCTTGCGGGTATCTTTTTGCTGGCCGGCGGCTGTGCCACACGACAGCCATCGGCGCCGGCAGACAGCCAGCCGCCTATGATGCTGGTGCCTGCCGGGCTGGCCGGTGTAGAGGATCATCGCGCATCTTTTCGGCAACTCTTCTGCGCTATTGATGAAGAGTTGGCGAGCGTCATGCCCGAGTACATAGCCTGTGACGAGGCGCTGAAGCGTTTTGGCGGGGAGCGGCAAACGGTTGCGGAGCTCTCGCAGGCATCGCGCGTTTCTGCGCGTTCGCATATCGGCATCGTGCGAGGGCTGGGGTGGGAGTGCTGGCACAGTCTTTTCGATCCCGATCTGCTGCCGGCGCGGCACCTAGAGCGTCGAGGCTATGTAGTCACGGAGATACAGGTCGACGGCTTGTCGAGTAGCGTGGGCAATGCCAGTGAGATTCGCAGCGCCGTGCTGGCGATGGCAGATGGGAACACCGGACGAAAGCTCATACTAATCGGCCATTCAAAGGGGGCGGTCGACATTCTCGAAGCCGTTACCGCTTATCCCGACGTTGCAGAGCGCGTGGCCGCTGTCATCAGTATCGCGGGAAGTATCGGCGGGTCTCCGCTGGCCGAAGAGACCGTGGGAGATGCGCTGGCGGTCATTCCGAAGGTGCCTGGTGCAGAATGCGACGTCGGCGATGGCCGAGCATTGCAAAGTTTGAAGCCGCACGTTCGGCAGCAGTGGCTGGCCAGCCATCCATTGCCGCGCGACGTTCGCTACTACGCGCTGGTGACCGCGCCGGAGCCGGATCAGGTATCAGCCGCCATGCGCCCGGGTCAGCGCAGATTGAGTCAGATCGATCCGCGCAATGACGGGGCCTTGCTGCCCTACGATCAGCTGATCCCCGGCGGCGTTTTGCTTGGCTATGTGAACGCGGATCATTGGGCGGTTGCACTGCCGATCGCCGGATCAGTCCAGCTCCTCGGCAGCACCATTGTCAATCGCAACGAGTTTCCCCGCGAGGCGCTGTGGGAAGCCGCAGTTCGCTACGTTGAGTGGGATCTTGCCCGACGCGCTCCATGAGAAGACGTGCTCGAACGCGAGGCGTTTCGCGACGCGAGGATCTTGAATCGGCACTTGTGCCGCGTGCCGCCTTCTTGCCAAAGACGCGATGCTTATGGGCCGGAGGAAGGACTGCGATCGGCCGCGGCCGTCATTGCGCTTTCTGGGTCGCTTTATGATTCGTCAGTGGAAGCTGAAGGGGTCGCTCTACCGCCTGTGCGGCGGCCGGATCATCGTCCAGCAGCTCGGCCCCGAGCCTCAGCGGAGCTGTAGTAGTGGATTCGAGTGCTGATTTGTTGGTACGGGTGCTACGGGCCACTTCCCAAGTCAGATCGCAAATCTTCAGTTTGCAGTGTAGTGCACCGAAAAAGCGACCGCCGGGTCGAAAAGACGGTTTTATGCTTCCCGTATGTGGAAGGCGATTATCCTTGGATGTGGATCCTGGGCCTCCCAGCACCGTTCCATCCCTGGTTGTTTGCGGAGTAGCCCACGACATCGAGATCGAAAACCGGCTCTCCCAATGGTCGTCCGTTAGAAAAGTAGGCAATCTCAATTTCCTATCCGATGCGCGCCTTTGACCCATAACCAGGAGCCGATATCAAGATGGACTTCCTCCTCCGCCTTCATGCCACCGCGCTGCTCGCGTATGGTCGCGTCCGGTGTAGGTCGAACGGTCAATCCAACCGAATCGCTCGGAACAGTTACGTCTAGTTGCTCTAACGCCTTCGACAGAGTAGAAACGAATCGGCGCGCAGTCAGTTCGGCCAGAACTGTTGCCCGGATAATTTTTACGACGCTTTCTGCGCCGGCGAAGGAAAGCTCTAAGCAAGAGAGCGGTTCCCTCGCAAAGACTTCTGATTGGCAGATTATCTCGCGCTAAACTGTGGGCGAGCGCGCTCCCGGATGTCCCACGTTTGGGTCACGAAGCGAGTCAGGTTGGAACGGCCCTTTCTCGTCGCCAGACTGTCAATCCAGTAGCGCCGTACATAGCCAGGAGGATCAAAATGAAAACTTATGTCTTGCATTGCGCAAAAAAATTGCTGGTTCCGGCGCTTTCGATAGCTGTCCTTTCAGGCTGTGGCACGCTGGGCGATACAGGTGCGGTGAAAGACGCCAACGAACTCGCCATTGCGTGCAAGACGGATCAGGCGCTGACGGCCGTGGATCGCGCGGCGCAGGGCGGGGGGCTAGGCGCCAACATTGCCGACCTGCAGCGGGTCGTGATCCTCCGTGATGCCGGCCGCACGTCCGAGGCGTCTGCGGCAATGGCAGAACGGAACGCCCGAGCCGGCGCCGATGCCGAAGCGGCGGCGGAGGCGGAGCGTGCGGTAACGAAAAGCCTGGAGGAGTTGAGGACCGAACGCCAGAAGCGGACTGGGCGCCGCACCTGTCCCTGACTTTTGCGTGACTGCAATGCACAAATGCGTTTGGCAGCCTCCAATGGCTCCTCGATCTCTGGTGCTGAGTAGTGCGACGTGATGTCGCCGTTACGGTGTCCGAGCAACACCTTTCTGGTCTCCAGCGACATGCCAACTCAAAGATTGGAGTCTCCGGAAAAGTCGGGGCGGTTCCCGTGGCAATATCACCTATCGCTTCAACAGGGGGGCCGTTCATCGGGATCGGCTGGGAGTTTTGAAATTCGGCCTCCGAAGCCTCAAGGGGTCGTCAGAGTCCTTGATCACTTGATCAGTCAACGATTGCCCCAGATTCTCGCGACGGCGCGGTCGCTGCCGAGCAGTCCAACGACCAGTGAAACCAGGCTGGCGCCGCCGAAGACGACGATCGGTATCAGGTAGCCGGCCTGGCCGTTAACGACTCCAAAGGTGATCGATACGGCGCAAAGCACGCCGAACAGGATGCCGACGGCGACGAGGATCCTGCGGTTCAGCGGTTTGTGGTTAAACGACTCGTCGCCCCGTTCGAACGGTTGCAGGATAAAGCCGAACAGGTGTCGAAGCTGGTTTCTCATCGGCGCCTATGATGCGTTATCGGCGGGTTAGGCTCAAACCGGTCACGGGATCAAGGACTCTGACCAAAAGGCGCTGAGAGGAATGTGTGGGTGCAATTCCTTAGCGTCGGCCCCTGGCAACGCACCTGCCTTTTCATTGGCCGTGCTGTTTCAGACTGAAAGGCACCAGTCACCCATCGGGATCAAGGCGTGGCGTCCGACCAGCGGACGCCTGCCCCTGGCGGCAACGACGCCCCAGAAAAATCACAGTGCCCACACATGGCCAGGACCCTGGGCTACCGTCCGGTGCCAACCTCAATAGAGCTGATGCGCGAGGCGCCTCAGACGAACCGACGTCACATACCGTGGCGGCAGCAATCAGACCAACAGGCTATTTGCCATCCCCAATTCCACGCGAATTGGATTGCCAGTACTTCGTCGCGGCTTAGAATGGCAACGGCCTTTTCCGGCAAGCAGCTTTCCCAGCGCCTCGTTTTCGTTGATCGAACGCTCGAGGTGATCCAGGACCTCGGGGCGCACGCGCCTTTTCTTTAGGTAGTCGCGAACTGCTTCAGTGGCTAAACCAGACAGGTTCTGGAGCGTTATTGACAAGTCAAGACATGCCAAGAGGTTAATCCTTATCCCTGTATCGCTTGCTCTTCGCCGCGCATCCGAGCTGCAGTATTCCCTTTCCGAAGCGTTCGGCGGCGCGGTCGATGGTCTCCAAGAGGCGCGCATCCCGTTCGTGTCCCCGGGGTTGGTCGAAGAGATCGGCCTGTAAGGCATCGACCCGCTGCCAGGCGCTGATGCCCACGCCGATCAATCGCACCGGGCTGGGCGGCAGGTGCCCATGATGCAGGAGCGACCAGGCCTCGCGCAGGATCACGCGTTCGTCGTGGGTCGGGCGTGCAAGCTTGTGCTGGCGCGTGTGGGTCTCGAAGCCCGCGAAACGGATCTTCAGCGTCACGACGGAACCGGCCAGGCCTTCCCGACGCGCGGTCGCGGCCACCTCGGCCGACAGCCGGCGTAGTGCATCGTGCAGGACGGCCCTGTCGCGCACGTCCTTCTCGAACGTCGTCTCTTTCGAGATGCTTTTTCGGGCGCGCCCGGGTATGACCTCGGCAGAGGCGATGCCGCGGGCCTGATCATAAAAGCGTGCCGCGGCGTTGGCACCTATATGGTCTTCCAGATAGTGCAGCGGGATAGCGCGAAGCTGTGACACTGTCTCTATCCCCAGGCGCCGGAAGACCTTCTGCGTCTGATGTCCGACACCCCGAAGGCTGGCTATTGGCATGGGCGCGAGGAAGTCCAGGACCTTGTCCGGGTGGACTACCATCAATCCATCCGGTTTTCGGTGTTCCGATCCGAGCTTCGCGATCAGACGGTTCGGGCCGATACCCACCGATGCGCGGAGGCCCGTTTCCTCGAAGATGCGCTGCTTGATCTCCCGGCCGATCTCCTCGGGCGATCCGAGGAGCCTTTCCAGGCCGGTCAGATCGAGATAGGCCTCGTCGATGGAGACCGGTTCGACCACCGGTGTGATGGTGGCCAGGATCTCGAATATCTCGCGCGAGACTTGTTTGTACTTGGCCATATCGGGCCGCACAAAGACAGCGTCTGGGCAACGGCGATAGGCCTCTGCAATCGGCATGGCCGAGTGGATGCCGAACCTCCGGGCGTGGTAGTTGGCGGCGGCCACCACGCCGCGATGTCCGGGCAGGGCGCCGACCACGACAGGACGGTCGCGGTACTCGGGGCAGTCACGCTGTTCGACGCTGGCATAGAACGCATCGAGATCGGCGTGGCCGACCCAGCGCTGCTGCGTGGAAGTCGGCGTCATCGCCGATGCCGCGTCGTTGACTGGTCGAGCGGCCTGAGCCCTGTACCCCACATCGTGCTGTTCCCGGTTTTCGCCAAGGGTAATGGCAGGATACCGGTATGTCCTCCGAATTGACCAGGAAGCCGTGACCGGCCGCATTGTATCCTCGCGCTATGACGTCTCCGATGCATGAACCCTACGCGGGCCTGCCCGATGCGACGGCGCTGCTGGCGGCCATGGATGAGGGAAACCTCTCGACTCGCCAGTTGATGGAGGAACACCTGGATCGCCTGCAACGACTCAACCCGCGTCTCAACGCGGCGATCGGGATTTTTGAACACCAGGCGCTGGCCGAGGCCGCTGCACCCCGACCAGGGTCGCTCTCCGGACTGCCGGTATCGGTTAAAGAGACGTTCGCGCTGCAGGGAGAGACGATCACGGCCGGATCCTTGCGTATGCAGCCCGTCCAGCCAACACGCGATGCCGCGGCGGTCGCGCGGCTGAAGGCGGCCGGCGCCATCGTGCTGGCACGGGGCAACGTTCCCGAGTTTGCAATGGCCGCAGAGACCGACAATCTGCGCTACGGGCGCACCAATAATCCCTTGGCCGAGGAGCGGACCTGCGGCGGCTCATCCGGAGGTGACGCCGCCCTGGTCGCATCGGGCTGCGTGGCCGCCGGGCTGGGCAACGACATCCTCGGGTCGATTCGGATCCCCGCCAGTTTTTGCGGCATCGTGGGCTTCAAGCCGGCCTCGGCCGCGGTCGACAAGCGCGACAGCTGGCCGGACCTGGAGGGCCTGTTCACCGACAGCTGGCTGGCCGCGGGTCCGTTGACGCGCAGCGTGCGCGACGCACGGCTGTTTTATCGCGTGCTCAGCGAGGATCCCTTGGCGGCGCCGCGCCCGATCGACGGGTGTCGGCTCATCCTGCCGGTCGATTTTCCGCTCGGCTATCGCGACGCGGCGATTCCCCGGGCGCTGGCGGCGGCCGAGAAGGGTCTGCTGGATTC
>JBATKF010000327.1:0-2270 GCA_049669185.1 Sedimenticolaceae bacterium
CCGCTAACCACCGCGGCGCCGAAGATGCCCAGTCCCGCGACGCCGCAGAAGCCCAACGCCAACTTTGTCGCCAGGCCGAGGTCCGGCAGGGCCAGACCCTGCTTGGTGCGCCAGAGTTTCTTGTACAGCGCCTCGGCGCGGGCCACGGTCTGCGCATCCGCGGCCACGCGCACGGATTCGTAGCCGATCACGCGGTCGCCGTCGCGGGAGGGGGTGATGAAGGCGTCTACCCAGTAATAGTCGCCATCCTTGGTGCGATTCTTGACGACCCCCATCCAGGACTGGCCCTTCTTCAGCTGTGCCCAGAGGTTCTCGAAGACGGCGGGCGGCATCTCCGGGTGACGGACGATGTTGTGACTCGACCCGTTCAGTTCCTCAGCCGAAAACCCGCTGATATCGACAAAGGCCTGATTGACATGCGTAATCACCCCTTTGCTGTCGGTCAGCGACAACAGCTCACAGTTCATCGGGACCGCCTTCGCTGTGCCGCTGACGGGAAGGTTCCTCTTCACTGGCCAATCTCCGTAAACTTCGGGGTGATGTCGAGGGGCCGATGCCCTATCTTTGGGCTAACGACCGTGGGGACGCCGACTTGAGGCTCCGCGACGTCGCCGGACACCGTCGATTGGGGACATATCGACGCGCAGCGCCGCGTTGCAGGCAACTCGCGCTCGATCCGACTTAACGGTTTCAAGCCATGCTGGACAGATTGAAGACATTCTTCACCGAGGAAGCGCCGAGCGTCGATGACGAGGCCTCCTTGCACCTTGCGGCCGCTGTACTGCTGATCGAGGTGGCCAAGGCCGACCACTCGCTCGAGGAGCCTGAGATCGCCCGGATCAAGGCTGCCCTGGCCCGGGACTGGGGACTCGGCGAGCAGGATCTGGCGGATTTGGTTGCGGTCGCGCGGGATTCGTCGGACACCAGCGTCTCGCTGCACCGGCATATCGAGCAGATCAACCGCAATTTTTCGCCCGGCCAGAAGGTGGACCTGGTGCGTGGGCTATGGCAGGTGGCCTGTGCCGACGGCCGGGTGCATCCTCACGAGGAGGCGTTGATCCGCCGGCTGGCCGATCTGGTCTACGTCTCGCATACCGACTTTATCCGCACCAAGCACCTGGCGCTCGGCGCGCAGTTCTAGCCATTGCCGCGCTGGCGAGAAAACCCGGTGGTCGTGGTACTCGCCGGTGGCTTCATTGTGCTCATCAGCATGGGACTGCGGCAGTCCTTCGGCATCTTCATGCAGCCGCTGGGGTGTGTGCTGGGGATCGACCGCGAGAGCTTCGGTCTCGCGATCGCCATCCAGAACCTGGTCCTCGGGCTGCCGCTGGCCGGCTATCTGGCGGACCGCTTCTCCGCCCGCCAGGTGGTCTTCGGCGGTGCCCTGCTGTACGCGCTCGCGATGTCGCTGATGAGCCAGGTAGCCGGGCCTCCCGGTCTGCTCCTGGTCCTGGGGCTGCTCACCGGGGTGGCGCAATCGGCGACCACCTATGTCGTTGTGCTCGGCGCGGTCGGACGCGTCGTCAGCCCCCTGCGCCGTGCCAGTGCGTTCGGCGTGGTGACCGGGCTTGGCTCCTTCGGCCTGTTTCTGATGGTGCCGCTGGCCAATCACTGGCTGCTGCAGGGTGGCTGGGGCTGGGCCTTCGAGGCGCTCGCGTGGACCGCGCTGCTCATGCTGTTCGCCGCGCTATTCCTGCCCGATCCGGAAGGCCGGCAGGCCGCAGGCGGCCAGGAACTCAAGGCGATGCTGCGCACTGCCGCCGGCCACCGCGGCTATCTGCTGCTGATCGGCGGATTCTTTGTCTGCGGATTTCATGTCGCCTTCATCGCTACCCATCTGCCGGCGTACGCCGTGGATATGGGTCTGGACCGGACGACGGCCGGCCACGCACTGGCCCTGATCGGTCTGTTCAACATCCTTGGCTCATTGCTCTTTGGCTGGCTCGGCGATCGCTATCGCAAGAAGTATGTCCTGAGTTGGCTGTACGGCTTGCGCGCGGTGGTGATCGGTGGCTTCCTGGTGATCCCGCTAAGCGAGACGACGGCGCTGGTATTCGGGGCGCTGATCGGGGTTTTCTGGCTGGCCACCGTGCCGGTGACCAGCGGTATGGTCGGTCAATTGTTCGGGGCACGCTATCTCGGCACGCTGTACGGCGTGGTCTTCCTCGGCCACCAGTGTGGGGCGTTTCTCGGTGCCTGGTGGGGCGGCCGAATGTTCGAGTCGACCGGCAGCTACGCGGTCGTATGGTGGGCGGCGCTCGGCCTGAGCG
>JBATKF010000328.1:0-5032 GCA_049669185.1 Sedimenticolaceae bacterium
GGTTCCGCCCAGGCTCCGCTGCGTGGGCATTCACTGATCGTGAATCTTCTGCCTTCATCGACTATCGACGTGTCCCCGCCGCCTACTCGCGGCATTCCATGTTCGGCCCTTCAGTGTCACCACCTAACCCAACTTCGCGGATTCGCCCTTTATTTTGGCGAGGGCGAAAAAGTTTTTCCTTGCGAATCAGTGCCCGACCTGTGGATAAGCACCGAAAACCCGCTGTAGTGCAGACCTTGCTTGTTTCCATCGGCACCGGCGTGCGGATAATAGGTGGCCATGTTTCTGCGTGCGACCAACCGCAAGAAGGATGGCAAGGTGCACCGCTACTGGAGCATTGTCGAGAATCGACGGCTGCCCGGTGGCCGGGTCTCACAGCGGCATGTGCTGTATCTGGGCGAGATCAACTCCTCGCAGGAGCGAGCGTGGCGCAAGTCGATCGAGGTGTTCGACGAGGACGCCGCGCAGACGCGTTCGCTGTCGCTGTTTCCTGAAGATCGCATTGACGAAGCCCTGGTGGACGAATCGGTCGTGCGGCTGTGTCTGTCGCAGCTGCGCCTGTGTCGCCCGCGGATGTGGGGCGCCTGCTGGTTGACGCTGAAGCTGTGGGAACAGCTGGCGTTGGATCGGTTCTGGGCGGAATGTCTACCGAAGAGCCGCAAAGGGACACGTTGGGAACAGGTCCTGTTCGTGCTGGTCGCCTACCGGCTGCTCTCGCCGGGCAGCGAATGGCGGCTGCATCGGCACTGGTTCGAGCAAAGCGCCCTAGCCGATCTGCTGGGTGGCGACGCGGGTCTGGCCGAGAGCCACAAGCTCTACGCCTGTCACGACAAGTTGCTCGAACACAAGACGGCCTTGTTCGATCATCTGGTGGGGCGCTGGCGGGATCTGTTCAACGTCGAATTCGATGTCCTGCTCTACGACCTGACCAGCACCTACTTCGAGGCCAATCCGCCATTTGGCGATGACGACAAGCGCCGCTTCGGGTATTCGCGCGACAAGCGGTCGGACTGCGTGCAGGTGGTGATCGCGCTGGTGGTCACGCCCGAGGGCTTGCCATTGGCCTATGAGGTGCTGCCGGGCAACACCGCGGACAAGACCACACTGCGTGATTTTCTCGATCGGATCGAACAGCAGTACGGCAAGGCCCGAAGAGTCTGGGTGATGGATCGCGGTATCCCCACCGAGGAAACGCTCGAACAGATGCGCCAGTCTGACCCGCCGGTGCACTACCTGGTCGGCACACCCAAGGGGCGGCTGACGCGGCTGGAAAAGGACCTGATCGGCAAGCCCTGGCACGAGGCTCGCCCGGGTGTGCAGGTCAAGCTCCTACCGCAGGACGACGAGCTGTACGTGTTTGCCCAAAGCGCCGATCGGGTCGCCAAGGAACGCGCGATGCGTCAGCGTCAACTCAAGCGGCTCTGGGCACGTCTCAAGCAGCTCTCGGCGATGACCCTCACCCACCAAGAGCTGCTGATGAAGCTCGGCGCGGCACGCAGTCAGTATCCGACCGGTTGGCGCTTGGTCGACGTGCATGTCGACAAACACGAACCGCACTTCACCTATCGCCTGAAGCGCGACAAGCTCAAACAGATACGCCGTCGCGAAGGCCGCTATCTGCTACGCACCAACCTCACCGGCAGCGACCCCGCCGAGCTGTGGCGTTACTATCTGCAGCTCACCCAAATCGAAGAGGCCTTCAAGAACCTCAAAGGCGATCTGGCGATCCGGCCGATCTATCATCAACTCGAGTCGCGGATTGAGGCGCACATCTTCATCGCCTTCCTGGCTTATTGCCTGCACGTTACCTTGGCGCAGCAACTGCACCCACATGCACCGGGACTGACTCCGCGCAGCGTCCTCGAAAAATTCGCCGCGGTGCAGATGATCGATGTCGAGATTCCGACCACCGACGGCCGCGCCATCCAGCTGACGCGCTACACCGAACCGCCGAAGGAACTGAAGCTGCTGCTCGAGCGGCTGCACCTCGAACTGCCCGCTCAACCACCCCCGAAGATCACCGGGACCCAAGCCGAAGCAGTCACCCCCGTGTAGTGCAGACCTTTGTGGGTCGGGTGTATACCAATCAATGGGTTAGCGTCTTCGAAACGCTGAATCCGCGAAGTTGGGTTAGGTGCTTCCCGCAATTGGGAGGGTTGGGTCCCCCTGTGAGGTGCTTTGCCTGCTGCCAGCTTTGGCTGATTACAACCCCGGCTCACGCTGAACAGACGCCGCCAAGAACCTCAGACTACTCGATGCTGACGATGGCTCTATGCAGGAACACCAGTCATTTTGGTGACTGAGGTTCCCCACAATTGCTTCTTAACTTATTGTTTTTAAGAAAGAAAAAGGCCCTGATATATCAGGGCCTATCTGGAGTTATCTGGTGGAGGCGGCGACACTCACATTGCCTTATAAATCAATGGCAAATGCGAAAAGCCGAATATGCCCCCACAGATACCCCCAAATCGATTCGGCTGATTAAGTACCTGAAATCAGGCCAATTTTATGGCTCCTCTTGATAGTCCTGTTGCCGGAAGAGGACTGACTACGCTGGCAGATGCTGGCATCGTCTCTTTGTCCATGGGTAACAGTGGCATGCCTCTCCTCCGCCTGTCGAGGGGAAGCTAATGCGCGGCCGGTGCTGTAGGTCGATAAAGTTCCTGGCTGACCAAATCCTCCACCACGTGTTTCGTAGAATAGACATCGTTAGTCATTTGTACTAACATGACGCCAAATGTTGGCTCAATAATTAGATCGTCATGGGCTCTGCCAATACTCCAAGTTCACGCTCATCGCGTTTAGGTCTGCGGGCTACCCCGGAGCAAGAGGCTGTGCTGCGCCGAGCAGCCGAGGTGGCGCACAAATCACTCACCGATTTCGTTCTGGATGCAGCCTGCCAGGCTGCTGAGCAGACGCTGCTCGATCAGCGGCTGTTCATGGTCTCGGGTAGCCAATATCAGGCGCTGCTTGACCTGCTAGAGCAGCCGGAGCGTGACAACGCTGGCTTGGCCGATTTGTTTGCCCATCGCGCGCCGTGGCCCAAGACCTGAATCTTGCCGCACCAGTTCCGCTGGCGGCGGATCATATTCTGGATGATTTCGACTGTGGCATTGCGAGTCTCGATGACTGGCTGGTCCGTCATGCGCGGCAGGCACAGGCCAGCGGTTCGGCCAAGACCTTTGTCGTCGCCGACGGTCGTCGGGTGGCTGGGTACTTCAGTCTCGCGGTGGGACAAGTAGACAGTGTTGAAGCCCCGGAACGTATTCGCAGGGGCATGGGCCAATACCCAATCCCAGTGGTGCTGCTGGCCCGCCTCGCGGTTGATCGTGCCCATCAAGGTCAAGGCATTGGCGTCGGAATGCTGCAGGATGCCATCCGGCGCACGCTATTGATTGCCGAGCAAGCCGGCATTCGCGCACTGTTGACGCATCCGATCGATGCCAACGCGGATGCGTTCTACCGCCGTTTCGGTTTTGTATCGTCGCCGGTGCGTGAGGGGCAGCTGCTTCTGTTGCTCAAAGATGCGCGACGTGTTTTATGAAAGCGGTCAGCACAGCTCAGAACGTCGACAAGCGTCACGTAGGCGGCCAGCATATGTGCCGCGATCAACCAATCGCCATCGACCGGCCAAGCTTCCTTGAGTTTGCGGCGGCCGTAAGACCCTGCGCCGCTATCAGCAGTCGTCATCTGCCTCTTTGCGTCGCTTGGGGGTATTTCGATTGCGGGCTCGAAAGTACCCCCCAAAATACCCCCAGGTCGAGCTAATAGCGGGCGTTAGGGTTCGATACACCGGGATAAGGTAATTTTGCTGGCAGCGGAAAGAGAAATGCCCCAAATCCCGCGTGCCTCAGGGCAAATCTGTACCAAATTGGAAGTCGAACTCAAATTATTCTTTTAAAAAACAGTGCGTTAAGTGATGGTAACTGGTGGAGGCGTCGACAAACACATTGGCCTATAAATCAATCACTTATAATGCGAAATGCCGAATATGCCCCCACAGATACCCCCAAATCGCTTTGGCTGATTTCTTCCCAGTACATTCAAGCCGCCCGGTGCCCCAACTCGCTGAGTTTCTCCAGGGTATCGGGGAATTTCCTCACCATCAGAATCAAAGCCGCGGCCTGGGCATTGGGCCGCGCCCGTCCTTGCTCCCAGTTCTCCAAGGTACGTGTCGAAACGCGCAGGCGGCGGGCAAACACGGCGCGCGAGACGTGCATGCGTTCGCGCGTGTCGCGGATGAGATCCGCGTCCACTTCGAGCGGGGGCAGGTCCTCGATCTCATGCGAACGTAGGGTGATCTTCCCTTCGCGTTGTTGCTGCATGGCAGCGACGCCTTCCATCAGTTCATCGAACAACTTGCGCTTTCGTTTCATGGCTTTCGTCTCCTGGCCTCCAACTCGGCCTGGATAGCTTTCTTCAATGCCTTCTTCTCTTCGGTCGTCAGATCGGTGGCTTCATCTTTGTCATAGAGCGTGAAGAACCAGATCTGGTGATCGGCCGTCAGGTAGTAGTAGACGACCCTCAATCCACCTCGCTTGCCTTTTCCGCGACGTGCGTCCTCCCTACGGACCTTGCGAAACCCGCCGGTGCCAGACATCACATCACCCCTTTCCGGGTTTTCCATCAACGCGCGCTGGAGTTGCTGGTAGCTCTATTCGGTCAGGTAGTCACCGAGGAGACGTGTGAATAAAGGGGTCTCCAGGAACACCAGTTTCATGGGCTAAGTATACGCAAGTTGCGTATGACTTCAAGCCGAGGGCTCCGCGATGCGATAGCCCATTGCACGGTAGCCGCGCTGGCGCTTCTCCCACATTCGGAGCAATGCGGGATGAGTGGTATCGACGAAATCGATAATCCGAACGTCGGTCTTGTCGGCGTGTTCCCGATGCAAGCGGCCGGCGCACTGTTGCAATGTGCCTTTCCAGGATACCGGCATGGCCAGGATCAATGTATCGAGCGGGGGATGGTCGAAGCCTTCCCCAACGAGTCGCCCGGTCGCGAGCAGGATTCGTGGCGAGTCAGGTGGCAG
>JBATKF010000329.1:0-15388 GCA_049669185.1 Sedimenticolaceae bacterium
ACCAGCCAGATCGCACCGCCGGCACCCAGCAGCAGCGCGAATATCTCGGGTCCGGCGCCGGCCTCTGGCAGGGACGTCAGCCAGGCGCCCGCGGCCAGCGTCAATAGCCCACCGACGCCTGCACTCCAGCCCATCAGGCGACCGCGGCGGCTCTTCGACACGGTCTTGCCCAACACGTCTTTCGCTGACACAGAACACAGGCCTCGTGCCAGACTGAACAGTATCAACAGCACGATGATCGCCCAGCCGGTGGCCGCACCCTCGAGCGTCATAGCCGCGGCGGCCATGCCGAACAGCGACAGCGCAGAGAGCGCGGCACCGAGCAGCCATACCGGCTGGCGCAGCGGCATCCTGCGGACATAGGCAGCCACCGCCATCTGCGGCAGCAGCACACCCGACTCGCGGATCGGCACCAGAAATCCGGTAAACGCAGCGGGCACCCCCAGGGTACCGAGCATCCATGGCAGGACCAGTCTGGCGCTGCTGAGTTCGTCGGCCAGTTTGCTGAGCGTATTCGCACCCAGATAGGCGAAGAAGTTTCTCGGCTGATCATTGCACGCGGCAGCGGGGATGTCCTTGCACACGCGGGCATCTTCATCGCCGCTGATCAGGTTGTAGAGTTGGTCGTGGACCTTGAGATCACGCAAGATCGTCTCCGGGAGTCCGAATGATCTGGCGACCCGGGACGCACAGCGACGAGACAGACCGCCGAGCGTGACGGTAACGGCCGTTACGCACCTGGTTCAGCGGCTGGACGCGGCCGAAAGGTAATGGCCAGGGCGGAAACCGGCGGTCGAGTACCCGGCGCCGCAAGGTATGTGGCCCCGCTGCCCCAGGTAGCGGGGCGGCAAACCAGGAGCGCGGAGCGCGCTGCGGAACGCCTCCGCCGCGACCGCGCGTCTTACTCGCAGTCCTCGTCGAGGGCAGCGGTATATTCCTTCTTGTTCAGCTTGCCGTCGCCGTCCTTATCCAGCTTGGCGAACTCTTTCTTCATCTTGGTTGCGGCGAACTCGGTCGCGTCGACACCGCCGTCGGCATTGGCGTCCGCAGCATCAAACTTGGGTGGTTCCGCCAGGGCAACGCCGGAGGCCATCAGGGCGGCAGCTGCCGCAAGGGTCAGTCGGGTCGTTTTCATGGATATCGTCCTTTGTCTGCTGTCAATGAGTTCCCGTCAGCCAGCGCGGTCGTTCGGGCTGCGGGAGCGTGAATCCGCAACTTTAGGCCGAACCACGCCCGACCGTCGACCGCTGGGCGTGCTTTAGCGCGGAATTCCCGCCAGCAGTTAACCTGGATCAGTCGATAGCTGGTCACCGAGGTCTCGCGCGTGCCAAGTAAGAGAAAGACACCACAGGCTATGGGGTAGTTCCACACGCAATGCGCGCGGCGACTAGCTGCACAAAGTGCGCGGTTGGTCTGCGCAACCTCGCCAGTGCACGCGCGTCTACAATGCTGGGTGGCCGAACATGCCGGCGCACTCGTGCATCCACGTCCACGGTACTCCCCGAAGGCCTCAGTGAACGTCAAAAATCAAAAAGGACTGCGCCGATTTACTTACCTGGCAATTGGCTATGCCTTTCTGGGCCTGGGACTGGTCGGCGCGTTTCTGCCACTGCTGCCGACGACGGTTTTCCTGTTGATCGCGGCCTGGGCGTTTTCGCGCTCGTCCGAACGCTGGCATCGGTGGCTGCGCGAACATGCGCGCTTTGGCCCGACCCTTCGTGCCTGGGAGGCGCATCGCGCCATGCCGCGGCGCGCCAAACGGCTGGCCTATGCAGCACTGGCGGTCTCTTACGCGCTGACCGCCGGCGTTTTCGGGCCGTTCTCTGGCGTGGCGGTCGTCACCGGTCTCTGCCTCGCCGGTGTGGCTGTCTTTATCGCGCAGATGCCGATATGGGATGACCCTAAGCGCCAGCGCTGCCGCGCTTGATTTTGACGCTGCCTGGCCGCACATTTCACGACAGATTAGTCACCACCGCGCGGAGAGCGCCTCAATGCTGCGAATTCTACTGTTTCTCGGTACCAACATTGCCATCATCGCGCTTATCAGCGTCACTTTCCGCATCCTCGGGCTGGATAGCATCCTGGCACAGAACAACGTCGATCTCGACATGAATGCCCTGCTGATCTACTCAGCCGTGATTGGCTTCTCTGGCTCGCTGATCTCGCTGTTTCTGTCCAAGTTCATGGCGAAGAAGTCCATGGGCGTACATCTCATCGAGGAACCCCGAACCCACGACGAGCACTGGCTGATCAACACTGTCCAGCATCAGGCGCAAGCCGCCGGTATCGGCATGCCGGAGGTCGGCATCTTCGAGGGCGCGCCGAACGCCTTTGCGACCGGCTGGAATCGCAATGCGGCACTGGTGGCGGTCAGCACCGGCCTGTTGCGCACGATGGATCGTGACGAGGTCGAGGCCGTGCTGGCGCACGAGGTGAGCCATGTCGCCAACGGCGATATGGTCACGCTGACGCTGATTCAAGGCGTGGTAAACACCTTCGTGGTGTTCTTCTCCCGCATCATCGGCCACGTGGTGGACCGCGTGGTATTCAGGGTAGAACGCGGACACGGGCCGGCGTTCTGGATCGTCTCGCTGATCGCCCAGTTCGTGCTCGGCATCCTCGCGTCCATGATCGTGATGTGGTTTTCGCGCTGGCGCGAGTACCGTGCCGACGCCGGTGGTGCGAACCTCGCAGGGCGGCGGAAAATGATCTCCGCGCTGCACAAACTGCAGCAGGCACACGACCCTCAACCCCTGCCGGATGAATTCGCCGCGTTTGGCATCAGTGGCGCCGGGCTGAAGGAGCTGTTCGCCAGCCACCCGCCGCTCGAAGACCGGATCGCGGCATTGGAGGCCGCGGCGTGACGAGGCAATCGGGGCCGCACACGGGAAGCCGCTTCACCGCATGCTCAAGCGTACCGATCATCCGCCGCTAGGCCAGGGTATGGACATCTCCGGCATCTCGAACGGCCTTTTACAGCGTATCAGCAACGGCGCGACCCAAAACGGCGATGCCGTGACCATCGCTATGCTGCGCAAGGCGCTCGATCTGCAGTCGGCGCAGGGGGCCCAGGCGACGCAGCTGATCGAAGCCGCAGCGCAGGTCGCCCCCGATCCTGCGGCCCAGTTGGGCCAGCAAGTCGATCTCCGGGTTTAACCTCGCCACTCGGCCTTTCAGTGGCGGTGGTCACGGTCCGGCGGTTCCGGTACCGGGTCATAGCCGCCGGCATGAAGCGGATGACAGCGCGCGACACGGCGCATTCCCATCCACAGTCCGCGCCATGGCCCCCATTTATCGATCGCCTCGAGGGTATAGGCCGAACAACTCGGCACATAGCGACAGTTGTTGCCCAGAAAGGGGCTGACGAGCAGCTGATAGCCGCGCACCAGTTTGAGGAAAATCTGCTTGAGCATCGCGGGCCTCAAGACACCATAGCGCATTGCGAGGGCTGCCGGGGTGCGCCAGCATACAGTGCATAATGCTCAGCAGTCTCTATCTTGCGCCCGCCGACCCGCAGCTCCGACCGGCCCTGCGCGACATTCGCCAAGTGTTGAAGGAACTGCAGATCATCGGCGCGCCGCTGGCTGCAGCAAGCTACAGCGCAGGCGACGGATTCAGCCGACACGTCATCTACACCGGCTGTGCACCGCATCTGGTGATGCAGCCGCCGGCGGACGGCAGCCTCCAGTTTTGCCATGTCGCGCTGCACGGACCCTTTGCGCGACCACGTCTGGTGACGGGACCGAATACGGTGCCACCGCGCTGTCCGACCTGCCGAGCACGCTTCGAAGACTGGCGCGATCAGCGCCAGGCCTGGGACAACGGCAGGCGGGCGCGCTGTGCGGTCTGCGGTCACAGCTGCGCGCCATCCGCACTCGACTGGCGGGGTCATGCGATCGCCGGGTGCGTGCTCGTCGAGCTGCGCAATGTGTTCCCCGCGGAGGCAGCGCCGAGCGACCTTTTGATGCAGCAGCTGCGTGAGGCGACGGGCTCGGCCTGGCGCTACGCCTGGGCAGCCTATCTGCGTGACTGAACACCGCAGTTCAGCCCAACACCACCGCGTTCTTGCCCTGGCGTTTGGCCTGGTACATTGCGCGATCGGCGCGCTCGAACACGTCCTCCGGAGAATCCCCTGCAGCGAAAACAGAGAGCCCGCCGGATAAGGTGATAGTCACCGGCTGACCATTCGCGTGCAGTCCACCGTCCTCCACCGCCGTGCGCATCGCATCGGCGACCTGCAAGGCCGCCTGGGCATCGGCACCGGTCAACAGCGTCACGAACTCCTCACCGCCGTACCGGGCGACGAAATCTGTCTCGCGCAGACGCGACCGCAGGATCTTCGCGATCATCGCCAGTGCCTTGTCGCCCGACTTGTGACCAAAGCTGTCGTTGATGCCCTTGAAGTTGTCGACGTCCCAGACCACCAGCGCAAGCGGTTCACCAAAACGCCGCCAGCGCGCGTATTCCTGCTGCACGCGCTGCTCGTAAGCGCGCCGGTTGGGCAGTCCGGTCAGGGAATCGGACATCGCCCGCGCCTGGTTTTGGGCCACCTGGCGACGCAGATCAAAGGTGTCCTGCTCGAGGCCACGCAGCCGACTGCGCAGGTCCGCGGCCTCGGTCTCGGCGGATTCGCGCCGCGTATTCTCCTCTTCGAGATGGCTGCGCACATGCGACTGCATGCGATCCAGGCTCGCGATGACGCTCGATCGCAGCTGCGCGAGGTCTACGCTGTCCCGAACACTGGCGGACAGGGTGTCCACCTCGCTGCTCATCCGCTGCCCGAGTCGCTGGCCACTCTCGCGCGAATCTTCGCGGCGCCGAACCTCGCCGAGCATGTGCGCATCGAGCTCCTCGAGGCGCTGATTCAACGCGTTGAGGAAGGTCTCGGCGGATCTCGCCTCCTGCTGCACCCGATCCATCGCCTGCACCGCCAGGTCGCTGATGCGACGCACGACGCCTATCCAGGCATCCCGACCGGCATCGGCGTTGAGCTCGGCGCAGAATTCTTCGGCCTCGCCGGCCAGGCTGTCCGGCCAATCGACACCCTCGAGGACATCGAGCAGCAATCGATTCGGCCCCGCCGCGCTGTCGCCTGCCCCCTTGCCAATCAGCCTGGCCAGCAGGCCCGGCCGCTCAGCCGATTGCGGGGCCCCGCCGAATCCCGCCTGCAGGTGGGCCGCCAGGTCGTCGAGCTGCTGGTCGCTTACCGACATGGGCCTTGCCAACAGCGCCGCCCACAGCGCGGCGGTCTCATTACGCTGCGCCTCTTGCAGTCCACCGCGCTCGAGCAGACGCTGCAGTAGTTCCGGCTGGGCTCGCGTTTCTGCGGCGTGCATCAGCGTCTCGGCGATCGCGCGGGTCTGCTGCGGCAGCCCGTCGGCGCCATCGAAGTCTTTGACCGCCTGGCGCAGACGATCGAGATGGGGGTCGAGCGCGGGATCGATGCCGGAGAAAACGACACACAGCCGTGTGATCAGTCGGGTAAGCTCGCGCTGCACGGCGACACCATTCGCCTGATCGCGTTCCACATCGGCGGCGAGCTCGAGGTAACGCGCTCGCCAGTCCGCCGTCTTCGTCATAATGCTAGCCCGCATATTGCACGAGGGGATCGGAATTTCTGGGAAATCTGGCTAAGCAGCCTGCTCGATCGGCCGAAGAGGCATAGCCATAGCTATGGCTCGAGGGGGATCGAGTGAGATGCAACGTCAGATTTTTCACAAAACCGATCAGGACAAAACGTTCCATCGAAGACCATGGCGCCGATGGATCCCAGAACCCGTGATTCGTGTTGTATGACCTCACCAAGGTGTCCGCCCTCGTGTAATTCGCGGGCTAGGCCTCAGGCGGCGAGGCGAACGCTCTCCGGCAGCACCAGTTCCACGCAGATCGGCAGATGATCGGAAAGGGCGTAGTCGACTACCCGCGTGCTGCGCACCTCGATGGCATGCGACACCAGGATGTGGTCGATGCGACGCACCGGCCGCCAACTGGGGAAGGTGGCCTCATTGCATGCCGGCTCCACCAGGCCGGTGTTGTCGATGAATTTACGCACCTCGGCGCTGTCACAGCCGGCGTTCATGTCGCCCATGACCACCAGGTGCCTGCGATCGCCGATCAGCTCGTTGATGAAGTCCAGCTGGCGGGTGCGAATTCGCCGGCTCAACCCGAGGTGCACGCTGCAAACCACCAACGCATCCGGTCCGTCGCCGAACTCGAGCATCATGGCACCGCGCCCTTTGCCCGGTGGCAGCCGGTGATTACTAACATTGCTCGGCCGGATACGGCTGAGAAAGCCGTTGCTGTGCTGTGCGATTACCCCGATGTTGCGGTTTATCTGGCGATACCAGTGTGGGTAGCCGCTGCGATGAGCAAGGTACTCGGTCATGTCGACGAATCCACTGCGCAGGCTGCCCGAGTCGACCTCCTGCAGACCAACCAGGTCGTAGCCCTGTAGCATGTCGGCGATCAGATTGAGATTGCGCAGGCGTTCCCGGTTGGGCAATAGATGCTTCCAACCCTTGGTGACGTACTCGCGGTAGTGGCGGGTATCGATACCGGCCTGGATGTTATAGCTGAGGAATCGCAATCCCCTGCCGCCCTCGGCCTGGTGGTCGCTAGTGTCCGGCTGGAGTTGCGCGCTCATCCCGAATTGGATCCCCTACTCAGCGATTGGCCTGAGCATTGCGTTGCATCAGCACCTTATCGACCAGATAGTCGGCAACTTCAGTCATCTCCTGGTAGCTCTTGAACCCGCTGCCGCTGCGGTAGCGCCCGTCGACTACCAGTGCCGGCACGCCGCGTATCCCATAACGCCGCATTAGCGCACGGGCGCGATTGACCTTCGCCGCCACGGCAAAAGAGTTCATCGCCTCGCGGAATTGGGCCATGTCAACATCGTTCGACTCCAAAAAGGCGTCCAGCTCTTCACGCGAGCGCAACTTGTTCTTCTCCACATGCATGGCGTGGAAGAGTTTTTCGTGCAGGCGCGCGAGCTCACCCATACCCTGTAGAGCATAGTAGGCCTGAGCGTGCAGATCTGCAGGACCGCCGAACATCACCGGGACCTGGGTAAAGGTGACGTTCTCGGGCAGACCCGAGGCCCACTTGGCGATGGTTGGCTCGAAGTCGCGGCAATGAGGGCAGCCATACCAGAAGAATTCGATGACCTCGACGTCGTTGCCGACGCCCACCGGGGCCTGCGGTTGTATCAGGACATATTGCTTACCTTCCTCGAAAGTCTCGGCGAGGGCGCCTCCCGCCAAGACGAGAAGCGCAACGAAAATGGCCGTCAGTCGTCTGAACACGTTATCTACTCCGTTTGCATGCCTCCCTTCTGGGACCGATCAAGCGGCCACCGAGTTCGGCAGTAAGCGTTTGTTTCCAGCAGCATTCTTGCGCGTTGCAAGGTCCCGCTGCAACCACAATGCGCCAGCGTCTTTAGACCTGCATATCTCTCCGTTTTTCGTCGCGAGGGTATCGAGGCGCCGCCATGGCGGGGCGCACGCAGTGAGAGACGGTGAAGGCGTAGCTGACCCTACGTCGAACCGGCTGTAGCGAGTACGCCCCGGTAGGGCGAGGGTGTCGCCGCCCGCAGCAGGAAATCGGTGAGATCTGCAGGCTCGCGGCGTAAGCCGCTGCGCCGGCACGATCGCCACGCGCAAAAAAGGCGGCCCAGGCCGCCTGATTGCGCCGATCGGGAGGGTGCCAGGTCATTGCAGACCCTGAACGTACTGCGAGACGGCCTCGATTTCCTCATCCGTCATCCTTTTCGCGATGCTGCGCATCATCGAAGCAGCATCATTGGCGCGCGTCCCGGAACGAAAATATTTCAGCTGCTCGGCCGTATACAACGCGTGTTGGCCACTCAGCCTAGGAAAATTGGCCATCGGGTTGCCGACACCGTTCGGGCCATGGCAGGCCGCACAGGCGGAGACGCCGCTGGCCGTATTGCCGGCTCGGTAAATGGACTCCCCCAGCTTGATCTGGTCCTCTGCAGCTATCCCGATCGTAGGCTGCTGCGCGGAATAGTAGGCGGCAAGGTTTGCCATATCCTCGTCATTCAGGGCCGCGACCATACCGGCCATCACCGCGTTCTTACGATCGCCGCTCTTGTACTGCTTGAGTTGCTTGTACAGGTAATCGGCGTGCTGGCCGGCCAACTTCGGGAAATTGGGCGCCGCGCTGTTTCCATCGACGCCATGACAGGCGGCGCAGGTGACAGATTTCGCCTTCCCCGCCTCAGCATTGCCGGCGGCATGCGTGGTTCCAAGCGCAATCAGGCCGACAAAGGCGGTGATCATCAACATCGTTTTCATAGCTTCGTTCCGGCTTCGTTGAGTGGTCGTTTCAAGGTCATCGCTGCTGTGAATCGCACCCGGCAGGGGCGCCCCCATCATTTGAAAGTTGCGATGTAGGCCGCCAGATTATCCATATCCGCGTCACCGAGGCCGGCGGTCATGGCCTTCATCGTCGCGTTGTCGCGCGCCCCTGACCTATAGGCGCGCAACTGTTCGCTTACATAAGCGGCATCCAGGCCGGCCAGCTTGGGATATTTAAGCACCTCGTTACCGGCCCCCGCTGCGCCGTGACAACCTGCACACACCGCATATTTCTTCTGGCCCGCCGCGGCGTCGCCGGCGGCATGGACACCGCAGACGCCCAACAGGGCGAAGGCGGCGGCGATGATGATGGCAGTCTTTTTCATGACGAGTCTCCTGATTGACCCCAAAATCTTGCGAACTCCGCCTGATAAACGCCGGTCGTGTTGCGAGAAAATTCGGCTCGCGTTTTTATCAGAATTTACTTACATAGGCAAACGAGGCGGGCGGCCCGAGCGCCTGCGAGAGATTTGCCTGGAGCGAATCTTCGCGTCAGCCCCGCAGGGGCGAGGCGCAAGGAAGCACCGGGCAATTCCACCAGCATCCGTGGTGCCGGTGACAGATGCGGACTGGTCAGGGACGGTCGGTCTGAAAAAAAAACGGTATCTCGACAGCCAGCCCGCTCGCGTCCAGGCGCACAGCCGCTTCCCAGCTCATTCGCCTTTGACTGCAGATCGGGAGGATGGTTTCGCCCTCCCAGAACCCCCCCGGCGTGCGTGTCAACGACGTCCGATTCAGGCCCATCTCCATGTTCAGGCCACGAATCTCGACCTGCACCGCACGCTCCGCCAAACCTTCGGCGACCACCGTCAGGCGAAGTGGCTGCATCAACGGAATGTCTGCTGGCTGGATACCCAAGGTGACCGATCCACCAGCGACTGGCTGACGGCAGGGTCCGATCCGCAGATCACAGGCGTCTACCGGCTCGACGCGCATGTAGGATGCCTGTGCCGCCTGCCAGTGGCGCGCGGCGAAGTAGGCGGCGACCGCCAGGAGCAGGAATCCCAGCAGCGTCAATGCGTCGCGTAGCCTTGCATACACCTGCTGTCTCCGGGTCGGCCTGTATCGATCGTGGTTCTCGAAGTCTGCCACAGGCGGGGCGCCGCGATGTCGCGTTTGCTGCATAACCCGGCAGGCCCCCGGGTTGCTTTCGAGGTTTGCGGCACTAGTTTGGCGAAAACAGGAGCAGATTATGGCAAGTTGGTTGACTGGTACGGTGGCGCACAAGACGCGCTGGAACGACACCCACTTCTCGTTGGCGATCGAGGCGCAGGGCCCGGCTTTCACCGCGGGGCAGTTCATCCGTGTCGGGATGGATCTCGAGGGTGAGCGCATCGGACGCCCCTACTCTCTGGTGAACCCACCGGATGCGCCGCTGTTCGAGATCTTCTTCAACATCGTCCCAGAGGGGCCGCTGAGCAGTCGCCTGGCTGCACTCGAGGCCGGCGATTCCATCTGGCTCACCGAGGCGGCCAATGGGCTGTTGACGCTCGCCGAGGTGCCGCAGCATACCCGTGACCTCTGGATGCTGGCGACCGGGACCGGCGTGGGCCCTTTCCTGTCCATGCTGCAGACCGACGAACCCTGGCAGCGTTTCGACAATGTGGTGCTCGGCTACGGCGTGCGTTATCACGCGAACTTCGCCTATCGCGAGCTCATCGACCGCCTGCAGCGGGAACACCCGGGGCGTTTTCATTTCGTCCCGTATATCACCGGCGAATCCGCGGGTGACGGTTTTGCCTGTCGAATCCCAGAGACCATCACAGACGGCCGCCTGGAGCAGCGCATCGGCGTGACCCTCGCTCCCTCGCGCAGCCACGTGATGCTGTGCGGCCATTCCGGGATGATTGGCGATGCGGTAAGTAGCCTGGAGACCCGAGGCATGCGGCGCCACCGTCGACGCGAGCCGGGCCACATCAGCACCGAAAAATACCACTGACACCGGCGCTCAGTGCAATCCCGGAAACTGGTCAGCGAAACGCGCAATCCATTCATCCGCGGCTTGTTCGCTGCTCAGCTTCCGACCTTCCTCACGCTCGACCTGCAAGCGATAGTCCTCGATATAGCAGAGCTGTTCGACCATGCGCACACAGAACCGGTCTTGCGCAGAGTAGAAGCGCACGCCGATCGCAAAACCGTCAGGCGAGGGTTCGCACCAGACGACGGCGCCTTCCGCCTCGTATTGCTGGCCCAACAGCGGGATGATGACGCGGATCGCGATATCAAGATCCAGCGCCACACTGCTGTCGAAACATAGACCTCCCTCGCTGACGTTGCGCAGATAGTTGGCCTGTGGCGGCAGGTCTCCCTGCAGTTCAAAACGGATCGGCATGCGCGAGGGATGCCGTATGAAGCGTCTTTCCTTGTGCTGCACGTCTGAGCGATGTCTCTTCATTCGCTGATCACCTGCATAGGCCGCCCGGCGGATTCCGCATGTTGCAGTTTACCGCAAAGCTTGACCCGTCAGGACTGCGCCGCGCTCGGCGTGGGTGAGCGCACGCCACTGTCCGGGCCGCAGGCCGTCATCCAGCGTGAGTCCACCGATGCGCTGCCGATGCAGCGTGACCACGCGATTGCCGAGGGCGGCGAACATGCGCCGCACTTGGTGATAGCGGCCCTCAGTGATCGTGATCTGCACCCGTAGGGCGTCAAGGCGCTGTAAGCTCGCAGGCCGCAACGGCGCCTCTTCATTGCGCAGCAGAAGGCCTTGCGCCAGACGCCGCTCGGCGTCGTCGGTCAGCGGCTCCGCCAGCTGCGCGATATAGCTCTTTGGGCAGTGGTGATGCGGTGACGTCACCTGATGCGACCACGCGCCATCGTCGGTCAGCAACAGCAAGCCACTGGTGTCTTTGTCAAGACGACCGACCAGATGCACCCGTGCCGCCAAGGCTGCGGGCAACAGCGACAGCACGGTCTGCTGAGCGCTGTCGCTGGTCGCACTGAGGACGCCGCAGGGTTTGTTGAGCATCAGGTATAAAGGCTGTGGCAGTGCGAGCGTTGCGCCGGCCTGTTCCACCCGCTGCGCTTCGCCCACATGACGCCCCGCGTCGGTCACCGGCAGGCCATCGAGAAGGATGTCGCCGCGGCGAATCAATGCCCGCGCCTGACTGCGCGACAGACCCGTAGCGTGGCTGACGAAGCGATCGAGCCTCATGGCGTGTCGCAAAGCCCTCGTGGGCCGGTCGGCTGCAACCCGGTCGCCGGTCGGCACCGCGACACCCACCGGTCGCCGAACCGGTGTTGGCCTTGGCATCTCGGGCCCATCAACTCACCCTCAAATTCAGTAATCACGCATCACGTAAACTGCACGAAGGCAAATCGATGCCTCTCGGTTAGCCTGGGAGTCTCACCAGCCGGCCAGCGGCTGCCTGGTAATTGCTTGCACATGCATCGGCTGGGGAGCCCTCGCCCGCGCCGATCGAGCACAGTGCCCATTGCCTGCGCCGCAAGGGCTACAATAACCGCCCCTGCATTCGACTTGCTGACCCACACCCGTGAAGTTTCATCAGATCCCCCCAGGCGCGGCTTTTCGCTATAAGGACACGGTATATCGCAAGGTCTCACCGCTCAAGGGGGCCAACGAGGCTGACGGCTCTCACAGACTGATCCCTCGGTCGGCCGAGGTTACGCTGTTGGACGAAGGCGGCCCCGCAGTCCCCGCGACGCCGCTGGACAGTCTCACCTCGCGGCAGGTCACCCGCGCCATCGAGGAGCTCGTGAGCGCCTTCCCGCAGATAGCGGCAAGGCTCGATCCCCCCTTGTCTCCGTCGCAATTCTCCCAGCTGGAGATGCTCTGGACCAATGCGGCCCAGGACCTGCTCACGCGACTCGCCATCAGGCCTTGAATCGGCAAGAATGCGCCGCTTAGGCTTACAGGTTAGGAGAGCTCGTTTCGTGAAGAAATCCATTATCGCCGCCATCTTCTTCAGCGCCCCGGTCCTGGCACAGCAGCCGCCGATGGGCCAGCAGCAGATGCCAGACCTCGAGGGCATGTTCTTCCAGCAGTTCGATAAGGACCAGGACGGAACGGTCAGCAAGGCGGAATTTCTAAAGCCCACAGAGGCGCAATTCGAGCACCTCGATCGCAATAACGACGGGGCAATCGACCGGGCCGAGGTGCAGGCATTCAATAAAGAAATGCAGCAGCGCCTGGAGGAGATGCAGCGTCAGATGCAACAGCATGGAGGGTTGCCGCAGTAGCGCTGATCAGGCGGCGAAAACGACCGCTACTTGTTGGTCTCGGCTTCGCGGCCGGCGCCAGGGCAGCATAGCGGGGCACACCGTCCACTGTTCGGGCGGCGTGCAACCGGCTGCGTGGGTTAGTTGTACCCAGGGATCGCGATGTGCTCTCGCACCCGCGCATCGTCACATTCCGTGTCTGCCAGGTACTGACGCGCAACGCGTTTCTTTATCTGCTCCTCACGCTCGCGATCGTCCACATCCAATCTGCGTGAAGCGGCCTTGATTTCCTCCCAACTCAGGGGGAGGCCTTCGTTATCCAACGACATTTCGCTCTCCTTCGAGCATTTAGTAATAAAAAGCGGCTAACATGCTGAATAAACAGCACATCTGTTTAGAGTAGTCCAAGGTATCCGGAATTGCACCAAAAAAGACCCGTTGCGCCCAGCAGATCTGCGTTTCACGCCGCGATCGCGGCGTTATCGGCGTCCAGGTCACCACATCCTCGGAAGACTCGCGTCCCGAATCGACCGCGAACGTGCATACTTTAGCCTCAAAAACGCATGAGAATCATGAAGCTTGCGTTATTTGCGCCGGGTCCGTATGTCGTATCAGCATTGCATTGTCTGCTAACGCACCAGTAGTGTGCAAGCGTATTCAGACCGCTCGGCAGCGAAGTCCCGTCCGGTGACCTGGACAATAGGCCGCGGGTCTAACCTTGAAACCCCACCAGCCGCCGCGATGCCGGTGAAATTTCCAGGCTATCGCCGCCGCCCGTCTCGCCCGCTTGACCTCGGGGCCTTGGCGGCCGAATCTGTGCAATTCGTCAACATCCAGCACCGGACACCGCAACGCCAATGACAACACCAAACACGGTGTACTTTTTCGCCACCTGCCTAGTCGACCTGCTCTATCCGGCGGCGGGTCTTGCGGGCATGCAGTTGCTGCGGCGTGCAGGCATCGATGTGCTGTTCCCTCAGGGCCAGACGTGTTGCGGTCAGCCGGCATTCAACTCCGGCTACCGTCCGCAGGCCCTGGAAGTCGCCCGCGCGCAGCTCGCCTGCTTTCCACGCGACATTCCGGTGGTGGTTCCGTCCGGTTCCTGCGCTGGGATGCTGAAACACCAGTGGCCGGAGCTGTTCGCGGGCGACCCGGATGAGTCGCGCGCGCTGGCGTTAAGCAAACGGACCTACGAACTGACCGAGTTCCTGGTCGACGTCGTCGCTCTGCGACTGACCGACCTGGGCGAACCGACCAAGATCGCGATTCACACCTCCTGTTCCGCACGCCGCGAAATGGGCGTCGCAGATCGTATCCAGTCGCTGGTTGCACAGCTGGAGAACGTCGAGGTCGCGGTCCAGGACCGGCAGGCCGAGTGTTGCGGCTTCGGCGGGACCTTTGCGGTCAAACAGGCAGATGTGTCCGGGGCGATGGTCCAGGACAAGACGGACGCATTGCGTGCCACCGGCGCGCAGCGCGTAATCAGCCAGGACTGCGGCTGTCTGATGAATATCGGCGGCGCCTTCGAGAAACAGGGAACGGGGCCGATCACCCAGCACGTCGCGGAGTTTCTCTGGGAACGCACCGAAGCCACTCACGCGGAATCTCTCCGAGGTCGCTCATGAACCAGACGCAGGCCTTCCATCAGCGCATCGATGCAGCGCTGCACAACGATCAGCTGCGGCACAATTTTCGGGCTGCCCTGACCGGCATCAATGCGCGCCGGGCGGAGCAGTTCCCCGACGACGACCAGCTGCAGGCGCTGCGCGAGCAGGCGCGCCAGGTGCGCGCCAACTCCCTGGTCGGCCAACCAGACCTACTGGAGCGACTCGAGGCAAAACTCATCGCCAACGGCATCCAAGTGCACTGGGCAGAGAGCCCGGAGCAGGCAAACGCCATCATCCAGGGGATTCTCGCCGCAGCGGCTGCGAAGACCGTGGTCAAGGGCAAGTCCATGGTCTCGGAAGAGACGGAGCTCAATGACTACCTCGAACAGCACGGCATCGAGGTGGTCGAATCGGACCTCGGCGAGTACATCATCCAGCTGGCGAAAGAGCCCCCATCGCATATCGTCGCCCCGGCGATCCACAAGAACCGTCGTGAGGTGGCAGAGTTGTTCCGCCAGTTCCATCCCGAGATCCCCTACACGGAGGACATCGACGAACTGACGCAGAGCGCACGCGAGATCCTGCGCAGTAAATTTGCGAACGCCGATGCCGGCATCTCAGGCGTGAACTTTGCGGTGGCAGAGACCGGCACCCTGTGCCTGGTGGAAAACGAGGGCAACGGTCGACTCAGCACGACAGCACCGCGGCTGCATATCGCCATCACTGGCGTGGAGAAGGTCGTCGAGAAGCTGTCGGATGTCCCGCCGCTGCTCGAGATCCTCACCAAGTCGGCGACCGGCCAGCCGATCACCACCTATTTCAATATGATCAGCCGACCGCGTCAGCCGGGTGAACTCGACGGCCCAGAGGCGGTGCACCTGGTCCTGCTCGACAACGGCCGCTCGCGCATCCGGGTCGACGAAGAGCTTCTCGATACCCTGCGCTGCATTCGGTGCGGCGCCTGCATCAATCACTGCCCGGTCTATGTTCAGCTGGGCGGCCACGCCTACGGCACCGTATACCCGGGCCCGATCGGCCTGGCCCTGGAGCCACAGCGCATCGGACTGGACAAGGCAGGCAGCCTGACCTCTGCCTGCACCCTTTGCGGCGCGTGCGGCGAGGTCTGTCCGGTCAAGATACCGCTGCCCAAGCTGATCAATCGGCTGCGCGCCGAGTCCGTGCAGGCCCACCACAGCACGACGCCGCTCGCTGGGCGCGGCAGCC
>JBATKF010000330.1:0-3041 GCA_049669185.1 Sedimenticolaceae bacterium
TTGCTTGACCGGACATCGCTTCGAGGTAACGGAACCTGCCCACGCGGAAAGCCACCAGCATCGCCAGTGGCGCGACATCCGCAAGCGACTCTGCGACAGCGAACTCGACGCCCCGGTCAAACAACGCGCCATCGCGATCTTCGAACTGCTCGCCGAGGCCGAGGCCGAGGTCCACGGTAGCGCCATCGATGAGGTGACATTCCATGAGATCGGCGCCTGGGACTCGATCGCCGACATCGTTGCCGCAGCCTGGCTGATCGAACGCAGTGGCGCGGCGACTTGGTCATGTTCGCCGCTACCCCTCGGCCGCGGCAGGATCGCGAGCGACCACGGTCGCTTACCGGTCCCCGCACCAGCGACCGCATTGCTCCTCAGGGGATTCCCGGTGTTCGACGACGGGGTCGAGGGCGAGCGTATCACGCCGACTGGGGCCGCGATCCTCAAGCACCTCGATCCGTCTTTCGAGCCGCGTATGACAGCCAGCGTTCTGCTCGGCCGGGGGTACGGATTCGGCACCAAGACCTTCCCGGGTTTCAGTAATGTGCTGCTGGTCAGCCTATTCGATCGCCAGCACGCACGCGCCGCCGACGGCAGCGTTGCGGTCTGTCAGTTCGAGGTGGACGATCAGACGCCTGAAGATCTGGCCGTCGGTCTGGAGCGCTTGCGTGCGTTTCCGGGCGTCTACGATGTGACGCAGGCGCCCGTGACCGGCAAGAAAGGCAGGCTCGCCATGCACATCCAGGTGCTGGGCGAGGTATCGCGAATCGATGCGATACTCGACCAGTGTCTGACAGAGACCGCTACCCTGGGTGTGCGCTGGCACGTCGTCAACCGCGCGACACTGGCGCGCGAGGAACATAGCCATACCTTGGACGGCGAGCACGTGCGCGTGAAGCGCGCCCAGCGACCGGATGGTGCGAGGACACGCAAGATCGAGATGGCCGATCTCGCCGGGACGCCGGGCGGCCACGCAGGTCGCGAGCAGCGACGGCGCGAGGTCCATTCCCTCGACCTGGAGCACGACGGCGAAAACACCCCCAACCCGAGAACGAAAGAGTGAGCGAACATCAGCGTCGTCTGGAGGCAGTCATCAGGGACATCGGCCCCCTGGCCGTGGCCGTCAGTGGCGGCGTGGACAGCATGACGCTCGCGGTCACCGCACATCGCGTGCTGGGCCAGCGTGCACGCATGCTGCACGCGGTATCGCCCGCCGTGCCAGCGGACGCCAGCGCTCGTGTGCATGACTATGCGGACCGTGAAGGTTGGCGTCTCGATGTGATCGACGCCGGTGAATTCACCGACACTAATTATGTAATGAACCCGCACGATCGCTGTTTTTACTGCAAGACCAATCTCTACGCGACCATGGCCGACGCGGTGGACTGCGTATTGGTATCCGGTACCAACAACGACGATCTGGGCGATTACCGCCCAGGTCTGCGCGCCGCGGCCGATCACGGTGTCCGTCACCCCTACGTCGAGGCCGGTATGGACAAGGACGCCGTTCGCGCGGTAGCACGAGCGCTCGCGCTGCATGACCTCGCCACACTGCCGGCATCACCCTGTCTGTCGAGTCGCGTTGAGACCGGCCTGGCGATCGACCCCAAGGTGCTCGACGCCATCTACCGTGCAGAACGACTCGTGCAGCGCGAATTGTCGCCCTCGACGGTTCGCTGTCGCGTGCGCCGCGACGCGGTCGTGATCGAACTGGATGCCGAGAGCATCCACGGACTCGATGCCACAGAGGCCACCGGGTTGCGGCAACGCATCGGCGAGATGTTGCTGACCGCGGGGGTCACACACCCCGTGTCCTTTCAGACCTACCGCATGGGCAGTGCATTTCTGAGGCCGGGCAATGGACGGTGACTGGGACCTGACCCCCGACACCTCGCGTAAGCAGCGTCTGGGATTCGACGAGACGATCTTTTGTGCCAGCAAGACCCCGGACCAGATCGATCGCCTGATCCGGGCAGCACTGAAAGCGGAAGAACCGCTACTGCTGACGCGCCTCGCCGGCGACACATTCGCCGCGTTGCCCAGCGAACTGAGCGAACACCTGGATTACGACGAGGTCTCACACACGGCGATCCTGGGTCGCATGCCGGTCCCGGACGATGCACCACGGGTCGCGATCGTCTCTGGCGGCAGCTCCGATGTCAGGGTGGCACGTGAGGCGGCCCGTACATTGCAGTATTACCGGGTCGGGGTGCGTGAGATCTACGACGTCGGCGTCGCGGGGCTGTGGCGCCTCCTCGAACGGGTCGAGGAGCTGCGCGACATGGACGTCGTGATCACGGTGGCGGGGATGGAGGGCACCCTGCCCAGCGTCGTCGCCGGGCTCGTCCCGGGTGTGGTGATCGCCGTGCCGGCATCGACCGGCTATGGTGTGGCGGCGAACGGGGTCACCGCGCTGCATAGCGCGCTGGCCAGCTGCGCACCGGGGCTGGTGGTCGTCAATGTCGACAATGGCTACGGCGCCGGCTGTGCGGCCTTACGACTGTTGAATGTCATACAGCGCGGCCCATTGCAGGGCTGATGGGAACGGTTGATCGTGAGGAGACCCAGGGTGATAGCGCGCATCTCGATGGGCAACGCGGCCGTCGGTCGAGCTTGAGACACAGAGCATGCGCCGGCAGCGACTCTTCAACAGTCACAGATCCCGATTGCTGCGCAACCACGTTCCGGGCAGCGAGAACCTGTCGGTTGCGCTGATCTTCCTGGCGTTGATCGCGCTGGTCGTTTGGGTAACGACGACCCGCGATGACTTCGACCCCACTGAGCGCGACCTCCCGATCGAACTCTTGGGCGATAACTCCGCCCAGATCGAGATCTACAACCGGCCGCTGAGACCCTGGCGAGAGCCCGGTCAGCCGATGGCGGGCGCCGCGTTCGACCTCGGACCCTTTCCCCCGCCCACCCTGGATGCCGACTGGCAGCCCGTCGGGCGTGTCAAGCGCTTCCAGCCCGATAACCTCTATGAAAAGATCAATGGCGAGGCAGAGAAGTTCATCAAGCAGGGGTTTGTCGAACTCGCGTTCCTG
>JBATKF010000331.1:0-2150 GCA_049669185.1 Sedimenticolaceae bacterium
GGGTGCCTCAGCCCGGTGGTGTACAGCACGGCGACCGCTTTATCGATCAAAACGGCGCCACCACGGACGGTGGACCAACTGCTCTTATCCCAGCGCACGATGAGGTTAGGCAGGATTCGAAATACTACAACGTAAATCAACAGTGCCCCGATAGCTGAGATCAGTCCGAAGGTCTTGATCGGTATGATCGGGCTAGTGGCGAGCGAGGCCAGGCCCCCCGCGGTGGTCAGGGCCGCGTAGAGCGCCGGACGATGGACTTCATTGAGCGCACCGGCGATGCGTTCCTGGCCTGTCAATCCGCGTTTAGAACCTAGATAGAGCGCGTTGAATAGATGGACCAGTGCCGCGACGGTGAGCGCCGAGAGCAATGGTGGGATTATGCTCGACACCAGCGTGAACGGCTGGTTGAACAAGACGTAGAACGCGACTGTCGAGTTGACCACGACGCCGATCGCGATGCCGGCCAGCATAACAGCCAGCCAGCGCCTGAACAGCCACCAGATCATCGCGAGGCCGATGCCCACCGTGGCCGGGATAAAGATCATGTTGTCGCGCAGCATGGAGCGCAGCTGTGCGACATCGACAGGGATCTGTCCAGCGACGGCCGTAAGGTAGCCGCCGAGTTTGGCCTCACGGACGCGATCGAGAATTGTGTCTTCCAGCGCCAGTCTCACAACGCTGTTGCCCGCCTCTTTGGGTATCACGATCATGGCCAGCGCCGAGCCATCCGTCGCCGCGAGTGCTCCTTCACTGAAGCGGTCTTCGAGGATACGTGCCTTGCGCTGCTCGGGTCGTGATTCCGAGAGCTTGCGGACGTCGATCAGGTGCTCGACAACGAATTCATCGTTAGTGCCCGCAATGTGGTCTTGCAGCGTCACCGACACGACATCGTCTATGGCGTCGAGTCTGAGTAGCCCGCGCCCGAGTTCATCGTAGGCGGTCAAGAAGCCATCGGAGAACAGCGCGACACCCTCGAAGAGAAGCACAAAGACCTGGTCGTTGGGAAAGCGGGTTCGCAGCTCCCTATCCAGCACGACGGCCGGCTCGTCGTTGGGAAAATAGACCGTGGGCGAGTTATCGATATTCAGCTTCAGAAGTAGCGTGGAGGGCAGAACCGTGAACAGGATGAGAAACAGGAGGCTCAGGTAGTGGCGCCATGGCAGGTTGCGCATTCGCTCCTGCAGTGAGCTGTCTTGCTGCGAGCGCAGATTGATCTGAACGCAGTCTTCTCCCGCATAGCGGGTGCGGAATGAGGTACAGTCTGCGAGCAGCGGGAGATCGTCCGTTTTTCTGAACGACAGCCGTGCCTCGGGTAGATGCTGGTCTGTCCCCGCAGCGCGTTTGGCGGCATCAAGATGTCCGCGCAGGCGCTCGTGGTCGCGATCCTCGACGGCATCCAGCAGTGGTGTGGCCTGCAGATCGTCGAGTGACCGGTAGCCGAGTCGGTCCAGAAACGCCGCGTTGGCATAAACGAAGAAACCCTCATGGACAATCGCAATAGGGTTAGGCGATTGTTCGAGCCTTGATGGGCGGGGGGAATCGTCTGTCACGCAGTGAATCTGGCGTACTTAGAATTTGGCGCGCCAGCCCAGATTGACCGAAGAGTTGTCTTCGTAGAAGCCACCCAGGGTCTGATCGCTGCCGTCAAAATAGTGAACCGCCAGATAGAGCTCATGCGGCTCCCAACCGAGAAACGCGATCTCTGGATTGAGCAGAAAATCGCGCTCGTCCAGGCCTGCCAGGAAACCGAACTTCGCACGCCAGCGACCACGATCGAAGGGCTTCTCGATCTCCCCGTTGATGTTATAGACGTTTTTGCGATCAAGGATTGAGGGCGCGTCGATCAGGTTACTGCCGATCAACTGCAGATTCACGCGCAGGTCGCTGTCACCCGGAAAGAATTCCACCCCGCCACCCCATTGCATTGCTGGCGTGGTATCGCGGGAGAAATCCTTGCGAGTAACGGGATTGGCGCTGAGATAGACCACTTCCGCGCGCCAGGTCGCACCTGCCGCATCAATCGCGGCATCGGTACCGAAGGCCCAGGATCGGGGGTACGCGGCCTTGATTTTTCCGGGCCCTGCCGCAGCGAAGTGGGGCGTTGACTGCCGCGTGCGGGCAACGGTTACACCGATGTCGGCGAAGCCGTG
>JBATKF010000332.1:0-4806 GCA_049669185.1 Sedimenticolaceae bacterium
ATTTCAATCTCCTCGTGAACGCCTCAGGATATTCTGCCCGGTTGCGACGATGTCAACCCCGGGAATTTCCAGTTTGCCGGATCCGTCCGGGATTCGATGAGTGCCCCATCGATCTACCTGAGAGCCGAGGGGATGACTTCGTGTTCACCCAATACCACTGATGGGCTGTACCGCAATCATCGCCTGCCGAACCGCCGGGGTTTTTTCTGCGGCCCAAGAGAACTGAGCGGTCGGTGCAGGATAAATGCCGGTTGGCATAGACGTATCGGACTAAGCTTAGATCCAATCTGGTTGATCAGCGCTGGAGCAAATGAATGTCCGAACACTTCGACGCCATCGTTATAGGGGCCGGCCAGGCCGGTCCCTCGCTTGCCGGCAGGCTCGGTCAGGAGGGTCTGAAGACAGCCATCATCGAGCGCCATCTGATGGGTGGGACCTGCGTGAACACCGGCTGTGTCCCGACCAAGACGCTCGTCGCGAGTGCGCGAGTTGCCTACCTGGCGCGGCGTGCCGCCGAGTTCGGGGTAAATGTCGATCCGTCGGTAAGCGTCGACATGGCGCGCGTGAAGGCCCGCAAGGACGAGATCGTCGAGGCCTCGAATTCCGGTGTCACGGCCTGGGTCGAAGGCATGGAAAATGTCACGCTGATCCGCGGCCACGCCCGTTTCGAAGGGGACCGCTCCATCTCGGTGAATGGTGAGACGCTAACCGCAGACCGCCTATTCATCAACGTCGGGGCACGTGCCCGCGTACCCGATTTTCCGGGACTCGACGACGTCAGCTACCTGACCAACTCGGGGATGATGGAACTCGACCGCCTGCCCGAGCACCTGCTCATTGTCGGAGGGAGTTACATCGGCCTCGAATTTGCGCAGATGTACCGACGTTTCGGTTCGCAGGTAACTGTGATCGAAATGCAGGACCGGCTCATCGGACGAGAAGACGAGGATGTCTCCGCGGCAGTGCGCGAGATCCTCGAAGAAGAAGGCGTCACGGTAAGGCTGAAGGCGCAGTGCCTGGGTTTCGAACAAGGTCCGGGAGGCGTGCGTATGAACATCGACTGCGAACTCGATTCCACGCCCATCGATGGCAGCCACCTGTTGCTCGCGGTCGGGCGCAGGCCCAATACGGATGACCTGGGATTGGAGAACGCCGGTGTCGAGGTCGACGAACGCGGTTTCATCCATGTGGATGAAGCGCTGCGCACCAATGTTGAAGGGATTTGGGCGATCGGCGAGGTCAATGGCCGCGGCGCCTTTACCCATACCAGCTATAACGACTACGAGATCGTGGCCGCAAACCTGTTCGATAACGATCCACGCCGGACGACCGACCGTATCCTCTGCTACGGGCTGTTCATCGATCCGCCGTTGGGCCGGGTCGGTATGACGGAAAGAGAGGCACGGGCATCGGGGCGTAACGTGCTGATGGGCAAACGGATGATGACCCAGGTCGGGCGTGCGCGCGAATTCGGCGAGACGCGCGGCTTCATGAAAGTCCTCGTGGATGCGGACAGTAAGGAGATCCTGGGCGCCGCGCTACTTGGCCTCAGCGGCGACGAGGCGGTTCACGCGCTGCTCGATATTATGTATGCGCAGCAACCCTACACGGTCGTTTCCCGTGCCGTGCATATCCACCCAACCGTGTCTGAACTGATTCCCACGCTGCTGCAATCGCTGCGTCCGCTCCAGTGAGAACGTTGCAGCCTTGTCCTGACATGCCATCTTAGGTTAACTACCGCCCGTCGAGACCATCGAGAAACTCGGCCGTGACCTCGACGGCCTCCTCCAGATTGAGATCGCGAAAGAAGTGACCGCCGGATTCGATGGTATACAAAAAGACTTTCTGGTTATCGACGAAGGGTTCGAGAAAGGCTTCCACATTCGGCTGGCGTTCATCGTCGCTGCCAACGATGATCTGCATCGGCAGTTCGGCTTTGCGCAAATAGGACCTGGGGTCGAAACGCAACGGCTGGCCGCCATAGTAATCGACGAACGCGCGGGCGGTCACCTCGGCCTGGGGACAGACCGCAAAGTCCGCGCGCATCAGCTGTTCGCCTTTGCCCTGATCGATCAGAGATTTCGCCCGGACGTAGACGGCATCGAAGTCCGCCCGCCAACGTTTGTTGTAGACGGCGATCGCCCTCGTGTGGCCGGTCGTCATCGGAGATAGCATTATCAGTGCCGATACATCGGGCTCGGGATGGGCTACGGCCAGCCCGAGCATTTGGTTGGCCCCTGAAGAATGACCCATCAGCGCGATGCTGCCGGCACCCTGTTGCCTCAGCCACTGCAACCAGGCCCACCCTTCATCAACGGCATCGTCAAACAACGCGGTATGCGGTTGGGTGCACTCGAAGCTGCCCCTGCGGTCGTCGACGCCGAGACTGAGGTTCACCGCGAGCGAGTTGTGTCCAGCATTTTTAAGCCCTTCTTGCAGACCTCGAATGATCTCGGTTCCATAGTGCTGCATCAGGGCGTGCACAATCAGGACAACGCCGTCGCTTAGTGTCTTACCCTCCGCCAGTTCCAGATTTCCATTCAGTGTCCTGCCCTTGTACTCGGTCTGTACCTCGACCGCATTGGCCGAAGCAGCAAGAACCGGCAGTAACATCGCGAGGACGATGGTGCGCAGGCCCATGGTCGGTCGTCCTTTGGCGGTGATGCATCGCATAGTTGATTTCCCGTTATCTCGGGCAGCTATTGCAGACAGTACTGTCAAGACTGTGTCACAGTGGCGCTGCTATATGAAAATTCAACGCCCGAAGCATCACCTGGATACGCGGTACCGGTTTCCTGGCTGCAGCGTCGGATACGGATTCCTAGCAATCGTCGTCCTCGGTGGCGTTGCCGCCGGTCTTTGCATCGTCCACGGGTTTGCCCGCCTGATCCGTAATTATCGTTCGCACGAACATCATGCTGGGGATGCGATCGAACTGGGTCTCCATCGCGCGTTCGACGTCGGTATCACGCAATCCATCGTAGATGGTCACGCGGCCGGCCTGTTCCCGGGCCAGTTGCTGCGGAGTCGGCGAATGGATTCTATCGAGTTGCCATTTCCGATAATCTGTTTCCGCGCTCGCGATGCCCGTTGCCAGTGATGCGGTCATGAGCGCTGTCAAAAAAGTGACCTTGTGCATTTTAACGTCTCCTCTAATGCTACTCGGGAATGACCAGTTGCTGTCCGAATGACAGCCACGGCATCCTTGACCACACTTATAGGCCCACCGGCTGGCTACGGTCTCGACGGAAGTACGGTAGAAAGGCGGCGAAAAGACGACCGAAGAAATCTTTCGATTTTTCAATCACTAATGGGCACGATGGCACGCAGATGATGCACAGCCCGGCAAACAACACGGACTCCCTAGGCGACGCTTTCGAACTCGATCGGTGGTTGGTCGAGCCTGCGCTGGGACGCATCGTCTCGGAAGACGTCGTCAAGAAACTCGAGCCGAGGGCCATGGAGGTGTTGGTCTACCTCGCCCGGCACCAGGGTGAACTGGTCAGCCGCGACGAGCTGGAACGCGAAGTCTGGCGCGGTGCGCTGGTCGGCTACGACGCCGTGACCGGCACCATCATCAAGCTGCGCAAGGCCCTGCAGGACAGCGCCCGGCAGCCGCGCTTCATCGAGACGATCCCGAAGCGGGGCTACCGGCTGATCGCACCGGTCAACCTCTCCGCCGAACACTATGGCGCAACGCACCCGGATCACGGCGCGGAGGCGTTGCAGCGCCCGGGGGCGGGCCCCGAGGCGACTGCGCGACCACCGGGCGCCGCTGTGCCGAATACCGCTGGCGGGCGGGACGAGATCGGGGCGATCGAAGCACAATCGCCGCCTATCGCCCGATCGCGGACAATGGCGATCCTGCTCGGTAGCGTCCTGGTCATCGCGGTGGCCGCAGCGTTCTTCGCGGACCGGTTGGTCGACAGCGGGCCGTCCGATCCGGCGCTCAGTCTACCCGAGCGGCCATCGCTCGCCGTGCTGCCGTTCGAGAACCTGGGTGACGATCCGGCGGATGACTATTTCAGCGACGGGATGACTGACGACCTGATCACCGATCTATCGCAATTGCCGGACATATTTCTCATATCGCGGCAATCTTCATTCTCCTACAAGGACAAGAGCGTCGACCCGCGCACGGTCGGCCGCGAACTCGGGGTGCGTTACCTGCTTGTCGGCAGCGTACGGCGTGGCGGCGGGACACTGCGGGTCAATGCGCAGCTGGTGGATGCGCTGCGCGGTGAGCAGCTTTGGGCCGAGCGGTTCGATCAACAGGTGGCCGATGTGTTTGCCGTCCAGGACAAGATCAATGCCCGGATCCTCGAGGCCTTGTCGCTCACGCTGACGGACGCAGAAACTCGCGGACTAGGGGCGCGCGGGACGGCGAGCCCGGCGGCGTATGACGCCTACCTGAAGGGCATGAGCCACTTTTGGCGGGCGACGGCCGATGACTACGACCTGGCGCTCGACCACCTGCAACAGGCGATCGGTATCGATCCGGACTATACCGATGCCTATGCTGCGCTGGCCGCTGTGTATTGGCAGGCCTACAAACGCGGGCTCTCCCGCAACCAGCCCTGGATGGGGCTGTATTGGGAAAAGATCATGGACGCACTCGGCAAGGCGCTAAAGCGTCCCTCGGCACTCGCCTATTACGTCGACTCCGGTGTGTACACGACCAACCAACGGCACGAACAGGCCGTGGCCCAGGCCCGTATCGCGATCGAAAGATTTCCGAACGATGCCCTCGCGCACCTGGCGCTTGCGGATGCTCTGAGTTTCGATGGCAGGCCGGACGAGGCCAAG
>JBATKF010000333.1:0-3543 GCA_049669185.1 Sedimenticolaceae bacterium
GGCTCACTGCCGAGACCAACATCGGATTTGGCAGCCCGAATATTACCGCCAACTGGGAGGCCGATAGTGGTAACAAATGGACGGTCCCGGTTGGACTTGGCTGGAACACGACGACCAAGATCGGTCCGCTCCCGGTCAAGATTGGTGTCGAGGCCTATAAGTACATTAAAAAGCCTGATAATTTCGGCCCCGAATACGGTTTGCGTCTGATTTTCTCACCGGTCGTGCCCAAGCCGGCCTTTAGCAAGCGGCCGATTTTTGGCGGCTGATCTGCCACGAGGGGCGCGGGTTTCATAGGGGGCTTTCGTAACCACCTCCATCCCTTCGTCGCCTGTTGCTCGCGGAATGGCGCGAGATGGCAAGAATGACCGCCGCAGTGCGCTTAGCTTGACCTTAATGGGCCGGAAGAACGGCGTTGGTGGATCTTGGGTGTCTCTGATAGCTCCCTCCAGTCCCGTTGATCTGGACGAATCCTCCTCGGGTACGGGTCAATCTATTGCCTGCCCTGGGGACAAACAGAGGAAGAAGCACAAAATGAAGGCGAATTTCTTAGCGACCCTGACCGTCGCCGGACTTGTGGCCGCTGGCGCAACAGCAGCACTTGCCGCGCAACCACCGAAAATGAAAATGACCACCGAAGTCCCGCCGGGGATCGCGACGCCAGACAGGCTCGAGACCCGTATCGGTACGCTGGAGCTCTTCGACGGCGTACCCACGCAGGAAACGGCACAGAAGGTCTATGACAACCTCGACCTGCAGCGAGGGGTACAGGCCTACCTCGACAGCATCCAGATCGCATCCATGTACGGCATGCGCAAGGGGATTCTCGATTTCGGTCCGGCCAACACGACCGCGCTGTTGTTCGAGACGCTGATGGACTCCAAGGCGCTGTGGCTGACACCGAACACGACCAGTATCTACATGGCGAGCTGGCTGGAGCTGAAGGACGAGCCCATGGTCATCGAGACGCCGCCCAATGTGCTCGGCATCATCGACGATCATTGGTTCCATTATGTGACCGACTTCGGCAACGCCGGGCCGGACAAGGGCAAGGGCGGCAAGTTCCTGATTCTGCCACCCGGCTACAAGGGTGAGGTACCCGACGGCTATCACGTGGCCCGTACCAACACCTACGGAAACTGGGTCATCTGGCGTGGCTTCCAACAGGATGGCGACCCGGCTCCGGCCGTCGCGACGACCAAGAAGCTGTTCCGGATGTATCCGCTGTCACAGAAGGACAATCCGCCGAAGATGAACTTCGTCAACGTCTCCGGCAAGTTCAACAACACGATTCACCGCATGGACTACGGGATCTTTGAGGAAATCAATGAAGTGGTCCAGGCAGAGCCGAGCGAAGGACAGGATCCGGAGATACTCGGCCTGCTGGCGTCTATCGGGATCAAGAAGGGTCAGCCGTTCAAGCCGGATGCACGCATGCGCAAGATCCTCGAAGAGGCGGCCGATATCGGTGCTGCAACCGTACGCACTCTGGCCGCACGCCCGCGTGACGACATGTTCTATTTCTATCCCGGCGAAGGCGTGTGGAGCACACCTTTCCCCGGCGGCAGCCACGAGTTCCTCGACGCAGGGGCCCGGTTACTGGATGCGCGCAGCTATTTTCATTTCTACGCGACCGGGATAACGCCCGCGATGACCGCCAAGATGGTCGGCAAGGGTTCCCAGTATGCAGTGGCCTATCTTGACGCCGGCGGCAATGCGCTCGACGGTAGCAAGACCTACAAGGTGCACCTGCCGGCAAATGTCCCGGCCAAGGACTTCTGGTCCTTCACGCTGTACGACAACCAGACGCGGGCCATGCTGCAGACCGATCAGCAGTTCCCAGGCCTCGACAACAACAAGAAGGACCTTCAGCAGAACGCAGACGGGACCTACGACATTTACTTCGCCCCCAAAGCGCCAGAGGGACAGGAGTCCAACTGGATCCAGACGGTTCCTGGCAAGGGCTGGAACATGCTGCTCCGGCTGTATGGCCCGCTGGATCCCTGGTTCGACAAGAGCTGGCGTCCGGGTGATCCCGAGGTGGTCAAGTAATCGCAGCATTGAGCCTGTCACCTGGCTGCGGGCTCCGTCGCACCGGCAATTCGCAATAAAAGGATTACGGCATGAAAACGAGATCACTGATCACTTTGGCAATAGCCGGACTGATATCGAGTGGCCTGGCGGCCACCTCCCTGGCGCAACCAACCAAGCTCAAGATGACCACCGATATCCCCTCATCGATTACGGCACCGGGCAAGGTGGAGACCTCCATCGGTACACTGGACTACTTCGACGGCGTGCCAAGCGAGAAAACGGTCGAGACCGTGTATGACTATCTCGACCGTTCGCGCGCGGTCAATGTCTACCTGAACTCCATCCCGGCCCTGTCAGTCGCCATGCTGCGAGAAGGACAGGCCAGCATCGGGTGTGCCACGAGCAACCAGATCTGCATCTGGGACACACTGATGGATTCCACCACGGTGCTCCTGACCGGAAACACATCGACTATGTACGCCGTAGGCTTCCTCGATCTTGAAAAGGACGGGCCTACGGTCATCGATCTTCCGCCCAAGATGTTGGGCGTCCTCGATGATATGGAATTCCATTACATGACGGACCTGGGCGTCGCCGGCCCGGACAAGGGCGAGGGTGGAAAATTCCTGATACTTCCGCCGGGCTACAAAGGCGACGTGCCGGAGGGTTACTTCGTCGTACCTTCAAAGACCAATGGCGTCTGGGTGTTCACGCGCGGCTACCTCGACAAGGGTATCAAGGCCGCTTCCGAAAACATCCGCAACAAGCTGAAGGTCTATCCGTTGGCCAAGGCGTCTGCGCCCCCAAGGATGGCGTTCATAAACGTCTCGGGCAAGAAGATGAACACCGTGCTGCCCAACGACTACAGCGCCTTCGAAAAGCTGCATGCGTTGATCCAGCAGGAACCCGACGATTACCTGGGCCCCGAGGCCAAGGGCATGATGGCCGCCATCGGTATTGAAAAGGGCAAGCCGTTCGAGCCGGATGTGCGGATGAAGAAGATCCTGACCGATGCCGCCGCGATTGGTAACGCCGCCGCCCGTTCCATCAGCTACTTCCCCCGCGAGCCGGGCAACTTCATCTATGGCAAGGACAGTGCGTGGGTAATGGCGTACGCCAACAAGGACACGGCTTTCGAAAACAACGGCGCCTATAATCTCGATGCCCGTATCCTTTTCCATTTCGGCTATATCGTGGTGTCGCCCGCGATGGCGGTGACGGTCGCTGGCAAGGGTTCGGACTATGGTCTGGCGATGCTTGACTCCAAGCAACGTCCGTTGGACGGATCGAAGACCTACAAATTGAATATCCCACCCAATCCGCCGGTGAAAGATTTCTGGGCCGTCACCATGTATGACACCCAGACACGTTCACAGCTGCAGACCGACCAGCAGTTCCCGACACTGGGCAGCCAGACCGAGGGGTTGAAGAAGAACGCAGACGGGTCGTACGACATCTACTTCGCCCCCAAGGCCCCCAAAGGGCAGGAGGGCAACTGGCTGCAGACCA
>JBATKF010000334.1:0-5069 GCA_049669185.1 Sedimenticolaceae bacterium
GGCCCTGGCGACCAACCAGGCGCTGCTGGCGATGCTGGCCGGCGTGACTTTTCTGCGGCTGATCAGCCTTCCCGAGACCCAGGTCGACGAGGCCGATCCGCGCGGTCGCGCGGCGCTGTGGCGGACGCTGCTCGGGGTGCACCTGTTCGGTTCGGTGATCAACCTCTCAGCGGTAATGATCCTGGGCGACCGTCAGTCCCGCAATGCGCCCCTGACCCCACTGCAGGCCAGCGTGTTGTCGCGCGGTTTTGCGCTGGCGGCACACTGGTCACCGTTCTTTGCTGCCATGGGCATTGCGTTGACCAATGCACCCGGCGCGCAGCTGCTGACCTTGTCCAGCATCGGCCTGCCGCTGGCCGCAGTGGGCCTGGGGGTCAGCGCCTGGCAGCTGTCGCGTTGGCCGGATGCGCCGACTTTCGTCGGTTATCCGATGCATTTCGCCGCCCTGTGGATTCCCGCTCTGCTCGCGGTACTGGTGCTGACTGCGCACGAAATCCTGCCGACCGTACCCATCCTCTCACTGATCAGCTCACTGGCCCTGGCGATGACGCTGGGCGTGTTGAGCATGCGGTACGGTGCGGCGGCGTGGGCACGGCTGATCGGCCATATCCGCACCGGGCTGCCGCGGATGTCCGGAGAATTGGTGCTGTTCCTCGCCGCCGGCGTGCTCGCGGCGGGTATCTCCAGTGCGGTGCTGAGCAGCGGCTTTACGCTGGATATCATCGAGTTTGGCGCGACAGATGCCAGTGTGTTGTTGATATTGATGGTCGGACTGTCGGCCGCGGGCGTGCATCCTGTGATCAGCATCGCGACGGCGCACGGCCTGCTGGCACCGCTAGCCCCGGATCCCGACCTGATGGGCATCACCTACCTGATGGCCTGGGCCGCGGGCGTATCCAGCTCGCCGCTTTCCGGCATGCACCTGGCAATGTACGGGCGCTACGGCATCGACCCGCGCGGTTTCCTGCGCTGGAACGGCGGTTTCACGCTGTTCATGCTGGCCGTCGATACCTTGGTGCTGCATGGCTATCAGGCGCTGGCAGGCTAGCCTCGGCGTGGTCAGGAGGGACGAGCTTGGCGCACAATTCCATATCCAAGGCAGCAATCTGGGATCGGTAATCCACGCATGCGCGCGCGACTCGTGGTCAACAGCCTCATCTGTGTGCGCCGATTGAGGCCATGACATGGATATTCTGCCTGCACTCAACGTTCACGCCCTCGCGGTCCTGCTGCTGACGGTCGTCGCCCTGCTGTTGTTTACGCGTGAGCGCATTCCGCTGGAGACATCGAGCCTCCTGGTGCTGGTGCTTCTGGCCGTCGGTTTCGAGCTGTTTCCCTTCCAGTACGACGGCGCGACGCTGCACGCCACAGCGTTCTTTTCGGGTTTCGGTCACGAGGCCCTGGTGGCGGTCTGTGCGCTGATGATCGCGGGCCAGGGCCTGGTGCGCACCGGTGCGCTGGAACCCTTTGGGCGGGTGCTGGCGCGGGCATGGGGCGTGGCGCCGGCGCTGTCCATGCTATTGACGCTGGTGTTCGGCGCGTTGCTCAGTGCCTTCATCAACAACGTGCCCGTCGTCGTGCTGCTGCTGCCGATCCTGATCGGTGTGTCGTTGCGGACCAAACGCCCGGCCTCCGCGGTACTCATGCCGATGGGGTTTGCCACCCTGATCGGCGGCATGAGCACGACCATAGGCACCTCCACCAATTTGCTGGTGGTCAGCGTCGCCAGTGATCTCGGTGTTGAACCCTTCGCGATGTTCGACTTTTTTGCGCCGGTGGCCGTCGCCGGCACAATTGCATTGCTGTATCTCTGGCTGATAGCGCCGCGCCTCTTGCCGTTGCGCACGACGGATCTGGACGATGCGTCGCCGCGTGTGTTCGCGTCCCAGTTGCTGATCCAGGCCGACAGCTTTGCCGACGGCAGGACCCTGGCCGACGTGGTCGCGCAAGTCGGCGGGGAAATGCAGGTGTCGCGGGTTTTGCGCGGTGAGCAGACCTTCCTGCTACCTTTGCCGGATGCGACCCTGCGTGCCGGCGACCGCCTGCTGCTCAGCGATACCGCAGAGAACCTCAAGGAATACGAGAGCGCGCTGGGCGCGCGGCTGTTCTCCGGCGACATCCCGGTAGACGACGAGCACCCACTGCATGCCGAGGATCAGCAGCTGGCGGAGGTAGTGGTCATTCAGGGTTCGCCGCTCGAGGGGACCAGTCTGGCGGCGTCGCGCTTTGCGGAGCGTTTTCAGCTGCTTACCTTGGCACTGCATCGCGCCGGATGGCAATTGGAGGCGCTGCGCGCGCAGATCCAGGACGTCAGGTTGCGGATTGGTGACGTGGTCCTGATCCAGGGCCCACGTGAGCAGATCGCTGCGATGCGGCGGCGCGGCGACGTCTTGGTTCTGGATGCCACGACCGATCTGCCCAGTACGCGACGCGCCCCGCTGGCGCTGGCGATCATGGCGGCCGTCGTCTTCACGGCGGCGATCGGCTGGCTGCCCATAGCGATCAGTTCGCTGGCCGGTGTGCTATTAATGCTGTTGACGGCGTGTCTGAGCTGGCGCGATGCGGCGCGGGCGCTGAATACCCAGGTCATCTTGATCGTCGTCGCCAGTCTGGCGCTCGGTGCCGCGCTGCTGAAGACCGGGGCCGCCGATTATCTGGCGCAGCTGTTCGTCATTGTCACCGAGGGCGTCTCGGCGGCCTGGCTGCTGAGTGGCCTGATGTTGTTGATGGCGCTGATGACCAACATCGTCTCTAACAACGCGGCAGCGCTGATCGGTACGCCCATCGCAGTCGGCATCGCACGCGAACTCGGCCTGCCGGCGGAGCCTTTCGTGCTGGCGGTGTTGTTCGGCGCCAACATGAGCTACGCGACACCGATCGCCTATAAGACCAATCTGCTGGTGATGAGTGCGGGCGGCTACCGCTTTGCCGACTTTTTGCGCGTCGGGCTGCCGCTCACATTCCTCATGTGGGCGGTGTTTTCCTGGTTGTTGCCCCGGCTGTATGGACTCGCGTAGGCGCCGCAAACGGACTATGCGGAACTTCGCCCCAGTGCCGCTTTTTGCGCAAAGCGCCAATCGATCTCTGCAGCAGGCATGGGTTTGGCGTAGAGAAAGCCCTGTACGACCTCGCAGTCATGGCGTCGCAGGAACGCGGCCTGGGTTTCGGTTTCCACGCCCTCTGCGACTACTTCCAGCCCCAGCTGTTTGGCCAGCGCGATGCTCGCGGATGTTATCGCCTCGTCGCTGGAGTCCTCGCCAAGTCCATCGACGAATGAGCGGTCGATCTTCAGGCGACTCAAGGGGAATCGCTTCAGATTCACCAGTGACGAATGCCCGGTACCGAAATCGTCGATCGCCAGGCGGATGTCCATGCCGTTGAATGCCTCGAGGTTGGCGTGTGCCATGCCCCCTTCTTTGACCACCATGCTCTCGGTTATCTCAAACTCCAGCAGGCTACCGTCGATCCGATGGCGGGCGAGAATTTGTTCGACGCGTTCGGCCAGCTTCTGCGCACCCGGCCACCGGACCAGGGCCTCAACGCCGACCAGCGCACCGTCGCGCAATCGGAACTGCGGCTGGTAAAACAGACGCAGCTCCGCGTCATCGATGGCTTTGCGCAGACGGGACTCCAGGGCCAGAAAGGCAAGCGCATTCCCGCCCAGCTCCTCTGTGTAGAAGGCGTAGCGGTTACGTCCGGCATCCTTGGCCGCATACATGGCGTTGTCCGCATATCGCAACAGCTCGTCGTCGCTATGCGTGTTCTCAGGGAACATGCAGATGCCGACACTCGCCGTGACCTAGAGTTCGAACTCGGCCGGACGAAAGGGTTCGCCGAGGTATTTCTTGTACACCTGCAGCGCCGGTTGACCGTCCAGGGAATACAGCACGTTATCCTGCGAGCGCGTTATCTCCCGCTCAGGACCGAGCAGGTCCCAGCCGCCGTCGGCGTTGAACCGATGTAATGAGATTTCCATGCCACGCCGCTCCGGGCAGTATGTTCCGGGCCAACTATTGTTTATCAGGTAATTAGGCCGGCCGAAACGGCACCGACTGAAGTGTGTGCCGGCCCACTGGGCCGACCTCCGAGGCCACCGCGAATCTCATTCCCCGGTTGAGGCTAACCGCGGTCTGTTTGTGTCATGCTGCGGGTGAGCAGCGCGTCGCGATCCGGCCTGACCAGGAGATACACCGTCAGCGCAAAGACTGCTCCAAGGGTGTCCGCCAGCATGTCTTTCTGGGCATCCCAGACGTCGCCCTGGGAGCCAAGAAACTCCAGACCCGCATCGCCCCCGGCCAACACGGCGAACCACCATTCGACAATCTCATAGGCCGCTGCGATGCTCATCACCAGCAACAGGCCGAACACCGTCGCTGGTACCAGCCGACAGTGACCGCGGCGCAGCAGCCACTCCGTGGTCGGGAACGCATAAAAACCGACAGTGAAATGACTGATGCGATCGAAATGGTTGCGCGTGCCGCCGATCAGAGCGGTTAGCCAGTCGAAGGGAACATGGGCAAAGGTAAAGTGCGCGCCAAGCGTGTGCCAGAACATCCATACAGCCATGAACCCATAAGCAAGGTTGCTGAAGCGGAAATAGCGATAGGAAACCACCAAACCGGTGAACACCAGGACGACCGGAATAATCTCTGCGATCCACACCTCGCGTGATCTGGGGTCGATTGCCAGCGCGGCGAAATAGACGACGAACACGACAGCCACAGTAGCGGGGAAAAAGGGGCGAACCATAGGCTGCACGGCGGTACCTATGCCATCGAATCGGGGTCAGACGTCGAGGACAGAATCAATCTCCTGCGCCAATGCGTATTGCTGCACATTGACGTGCTTTGCCAGCCACCAGCGTTGCGAAAAGTGCGAATCAGTTCCATTCACCTTCCTGCGACATGCCACTACAGTCTCTAACACCAACCCCGTTTGAGAAAGAGAGACATGAACAAACCGAAAACCCTTGCCGAAACCGGATGGAATCAATCGCTGGTCGAACTTTCGGTACTGTATGTGCTGATCGCGGGCGCAACGATTCACTTTCTGGATGTCCACGCGATGAT
>JBATKF010000335.1:0-2281 GCA_049669185.1 Sedimenticolaceae bacterium
CTGCAGCACAATGACGGTTCATTGACCGGACATCGCTTCGAGGTCAAGCAACCAACACGTCCGGACAGGCATCATCATCGTCGTTGGCGTGACATACGCGAGCGACTGCACGACAGTGGACTCGAAACCGCCGTTAAAGTGCGCGCGATCGCCATATTCGGATTGCTGGCCGAGGCGGAGGCCGAGGTGCATGGCTCCTCTATTGACGAGGTGACATTCCATGAAGTCGGCGCTTGGGACTCGATCGCCGACATCGTTGCCGCCGCCTGGCTGATCGAACGCAATGGCGCGACGACCTGGTCCTGCTCGCCGCTACCTCTCGGCCGAGGCCGCGTTGCGTGCGCCCACGGATTGTTACCGATCCCCGCGCCAGCTACCGCATTGCTCCTCAAGGGATTTCCGGTGTTTGACGATGGAGTCGAGGGTGAGCGCGTTACGCCCACCGGCGCCGCTATTCTCAAGCACCTTGATCCCTCTTTCGAACCGCGGATGCCGACCAGCGTCATGCTCGGCCGTGGTTACGGATTCGGTACCAAGACCTTCACTGGTTTCAGCAACGTGCTGCTGGTAACCCTATTCGATCTCCAGCGCTCGCGCGCTGCCGACAACAGCGTCGCGGTGTGTGAGTTCGAGGTGGACGATCAGACACCCGAAGATCTGGCCATCGGCCTGGATCGGCTGCGCGAGTTGCCGGGTATCTTCGATGTAACACAGGCACCGGTGTTCGGTAAGAAAGGCAGACTCACCATGCGCATCCAGGTGTTGTGCGACGTATCGCGAATCGATGCGATCCTGGACAAATGTCTGACAGAAACCACGACACTCGGTGTTCGCTGGCACAGGGTCACCCGCGCTACACTGTCACGCAACGTATACAGCCACACGTTGCATGGCGAGCAAGTGCGCGTGAAGCGCGCCTTGCGACCGGATGGCATAAGGACACGAAAGGTCGAAATGGCTGATCTTGCTGGGGCACCCGGCCACGCTGGTCGGGAGCAACGACGGCGCGAGGCCTATACCCTCGACCTGGAGGATGATGACGACAACACCATTGGTCCGGGGTCAGGAAAGTGAAAAATCATTTGCACCGTCTTGAGTCGGTCATCAGGGACATCGGTCCGCTGGCTGTGGCTGTCAGTGGCGGCGTGGACAGTATGACACTCGCCTTCGCAGCACACCGGGTCCTGGGCAACAACGCACGCATGCTGCATGCTGTCTCGCCCGCTGTTCCAGAAGACGCGAGCGGTCGTGTACGTAGCTATGCGAGCCGTGAAGGCTGGCGTCTCGATGTAATCGATGCGCGCGAATTCGCCGATGCCAACTACATTGCGAACCCGCACGATCGCTGCTTCTACTGCAAGACCAATCTCTACTCGACGATGGCAGATGCCGTGGACTGCGTATTGGTATCCGGAACCAACAGCGACGACCTGGGCGATTACCGTCCTGGTCTACGGGCCGCAGCCGACTTTGGGGTTATTCACCCGTACGTCGAAGCCGGGATGAATAAGGATGCCGTACGCGCACTGGCACAAGAGCTTGCGTTACATGACCTCGCGGCACTGCCGGCATCGCCCTGTCTTTCGAGTCGAGTTGAGACCGGCCTGGCGATCGAGCCCAAGGTACTCGACGCCATCTACCGCGCAGAAAAACTCGTGCAGCGAGAGTTGAAACCGAGAACGGCTCGCTGTCGCGTGCGCCTTGGGGCAATCGTGATCGAATTGGATGCCGAGAGCATCCGTGTTCTGGATCTCTCAAAGGCCGACGACCTGCGGCAGCAAATCGTCGTGCTTCTATCAAATGCGGGGGTTACACACCCCGTGTCCTTTCAGACCTACCAGATGGGTAGCGCCTTCCTGAGGCCGGGTTATGAACGGTGACTGGGACCTGACCCCCGATATTTCGCGCAAGCAGCGTCTCGGTTTCGACGAAACGATCTTTTGTGCCAGCAAGACCCCGGATCAGATCAATCGCCTCCTCCAGGCGGCACTGAGAACGGAGGAGCCGTTACTGCTGACGCGCCTCGACAGCGAAAAATTTTCCGCACTGTCCAGCGAACTGAGCGAGCAGCTGGACTATGACGAGGTCTCACAAACGGCTGTTCTGGGCCACTTGCCGGCTTCCGAGGACACACCACGCGTGGCGATCGTCTCCGCCGGCAGCTCCGACGTCCGCGTCGCCCGCGAGGCAGCCCGCACCCTGCAGTATTACCGAGTCGGGGTACATGAGATCTACGACGTCGGCGTTGCGGGCCTGTGGCGCCTGCTCGACCGCGTAGAAC
>JBATKF010000336.1:0-4732 GCA_049669185.1 Sedimenticolaceae bacterium
GCTGTAGGTCAGCTCGGCGAGCAGCCAGAGCGGGCGCAGCGGTTCTTTAGCCTGCATATCGGTCATGGTGTCGCACGCGGCGGTGAAAGAGGAGCGGTGCAAGAAAAAGGGCGGGTGAGCCGTGCTCCCCCGCCCTTTACCCGAATCTCGGGTCGAGAATCAGCGTACGGTGACGTACAGGTTGATCTCGAAGCCGTAGCGAAGGTTCTGAAACCTGGGCTTTGACCATTTCTTCATCTCTCATCCTCCAGTTGCTGCGTGTCTCGGGCAACACCGTCAGTGGGCCTCGGAGTGCCCGGGGATGCCCAATAACAATGCGAATTCAAGGGCGATTCCGTTCGGCCCTGAGCAGAGACAGTCTAGTCCACCCAACAGAATAATCCAGCTCATTGGGTGGCCGTGTGTCGTCCTGACGTCCAAGGTCCGCGCGGTGTGCGGACTCAGCGTATGCAGACCCACCCCTGTTGCAGGGCCGCATCGATCAGCTCCAGCACGTCGGCGCTCAGATCGGGTTCGTCATGGGCCGCCTCGAGGTCGGCGATCACGGCACTCAGTGGCGTCACGCCATCGCAGCGGCGCAGCACCTCGGCGGCGCTGTCGTTGAGCTGCACCATGCCCTCGGGGTAGAGGATCACCCAGCTCTGCTGGACCTCCTCCCACTGCATGCGATGCCCCGGGGCGATGCCGTAACGGGCGTTCGGATCGACCCCGCTCATGTTGCCTCCCCCTCGTTGAAATAGGGCGGCATCTTGAGCACATAGGCCATGTACATCGCGTCCAGCATGCTCCACAGGATGTCCAGTTTGAGCTGCACGATAGCGAGTGCGCGATCCTGCATCTCGGCGGTAGTGAACCAATCCAGCGTCACCGCCAGGCCGTGTTCCACATCGCGGTTGGCCTGAGTGACCCGTTTGCGGAAATAGTCGAGGCCGTCCGAGTCGATCCAGGGGTAATCGCGCGGCCAATTCTCCAGGCGCTGGCGATGGATCCGCGGCGCGAACAGCTCGGTGAGCGAGGAGCAGACACCCTCGTGCCATTCCGCATCGCGCACGAAGCGCAGGTAGGCATCCACTGCGAAGCGCACGCCCGGCAGCACGCGGCGCATCGACCAGAGTTCGTCTCGCTCGAGGCCGCAGGCCTCACCCAGGCGCACCCAGGCCTCGATGCCGCCCTCCCCGGCGGCGGCGCCGTCATGATCCAGGATGCGCTGAACCCACAGGCGCCGGGTCTCCGGGTCCGGGCAGTTGGCCATCAGCGCGGCATCCTTGCGCGGGATCGTCACCTGGTAATAGAAGCGGTTGGCCACCCAGCCGCGGATCTGGCCGGGGTCGAGCTCGCCGTTGGCCATCATCTGGTGGTAGGGGTGATGGATATGGTAGCGACGGTCCAGGGCCCGCAGCGCGGTCTCGAACTCGTCTTTGCTCCAGGGTTTGCGCTGCATCATCGTCTCCCGAGCCATCTTAGACATGGATCTCCATGCCGTCATGCGATACCTCGATGCCGGCCGCCGTCAGCGCGGCGCGCTCGGGCGAGTCCTCGACCAGAATGGGGTTGGTGTTGTTGATATGAATCAGCACCTTGCGCTGTCGCGCATAAGGCCGCAGGGCCTCGATCATACCCCCGGGACCCGACTGTGGCAGGTGACCCATTGCCAGGGCCCGACGGCTGCCGACGCCGCGCAGTGCCATTTCGTCGTCCGTCCAGCAGGTGCCGTCGATCAGCAGCACGTCGGCCGCCTGCATGGCCGGGGCGAGGTGGGCCTCGACCTGCGCCAGGCCCGGGGCATAGAACAGACTGCGACCGGTCTCCCGGTCCTGCACCTGCAGGCCGATATTGTCGCCGGGATGCGGGTCCTCGCGATGCGGCGAGTAGGGCGGCGCCTTGCTGCTCAGGGCGAGTGCGTGGAACGCCAGCCCCTCGATACCCGTGATCTCGAACGCGCTGCCGTCGATCGGGACCTCGTGCCAGTTCACGCCGCAGTAGTGCTCGAGCATGCGCAGCACCGGGAAGCCCGTAGTCAGGTCCTGCTGCACCATGCGCGAACAATAGAGCTCTAGCGGTCTGTCGTTCTCCCTGAGCATCAGCAGGCCGGTGGCGTGATCGATCTGGCTGTCGATCAGCAATACCGCGCGGATGCCGGTATCGCGCCGGGCGCGGCCCGGCTGCAGGGCCGGAAAGGCCAGGATCTGCTGGCGGATGTCCGGCGAGGCATTGACCAGCAGCCAGTCGACTCCGTTGCTGGAGATCGCGATCGAGGACTGGGTGCGCGATTGAGCATTGAGCGTGCCCGCCCGCACGCCGGCGCAATTGTCACAGTTGCAGTTCCACTGCGGAAAGCCACCGCCGGCACCCGAACCCAGGACTTTTATGTTCAACACGGCAATTCCTTGAATTGTCGACGCGGGGGAGCGCCGCCTGCCCAGAAGCTAAATATGGCAGATACTGGTCCCTGTCGTCGCGCCGCTCTGGGCGCAGGCTCCTAGCGCAGGAACGCTATTCGGCGGGCATTGGGATGAGGGGGGCGCCATGGGCGTTGGGATTGCCGGAAGTCGGCAGATGAAATAAACCGGCGAGGACGATGTCCGTCCATCGCCGGCGACCACGTTGGCACCGATAAACCGAAAATTGCCAGTCAAGACGCTGCTGGCTCGGGGTTCTGGTTATTCGTCGCTGATCTCGAGTTTCGCAAACTCGGCCATTTCAAGCTGGCCGTCGTCATTGTCGTCGCCGTCGGCGAATGCGTCAGGGAGTTCGCTGTGCGCCTCGGCCTCTTCCATGGAGATAAAGCCGTTGCCATCCACGTCGAGCTTCGTGAAGGTCTCGACATTCGCATCCGCGAAGACCGGTTGGGCGATAAGGGTGCCGAGCACTGCAGCTGCCGCGACGATACTCATCGTGATTTTCATCTCTGTGATTCCTCAAAAAAGAAGTTAAAAGGGTACGCCTAACCGTACCGCAGGATCGTTCTCATCAAGGCCGGCAAGGGGGGTGACCGATTGGCCAGGTCTGGAGGGAGCTACCAGCGCCGTGTATCCGCGCGTGCATCAGTGTATGGTGGGCGCGCAGCTTTGCAATAGGGCGAGAAAAATATTTTTCCTGCGTGCAGATTGCGAGCGAATCCCACGCCGGATGGTGGTCACTGCCGTATCCGCCATGCCGGGTGCGTCGGCCAAGGATGCCATCTGCAATCGCGCTTGCGGAAGGAGCGACAGGGTGACAACCAGCGAAAATTCTATCGGCAGGTCTGGCGCGAGGCTGGTGCTGGCGTTGATCGCGCTGCTGTGCGGCTCGGCTAATGCGGGCATCGAGGACGGCCCCCGGCATATCGCGCATCCGGACTGGATGACGCCCGGGCTGGTCGATCTTGAAACCGATCTGGAGGCGGTCAGGGCACAGGGCAAGACCGGTGTGATGGTGTTGTTCACCACCCAGGGCTGTACTTACTGCGCGGAGTTCATCCGCACCAGCCTGGGCGATCCGGCGACCGCCAGACGCGTGCAGGACAACTTCGTCGCCATTGGCCTGGAGATATTCGACGATGTCGAGATGACCGACATGTCCGGCGACGACCTGCCGATCAAGCTGTTCGCGGAACGGCACAAGGCCGGCATGGCCCCGACGCTGCTGTTCTTCGGTCCCGACGGCGACCTGATTTTCCGCGCCATCGGTTATCAGACGCCCGAGCGCTTCGGCCATATCCTTGATTACCTGATCGGCGATCATCATTCGAAGCTATCTTTTCGGGACTATCTGGCGACGCGGCGGCCACCGTTGGTGAAGGATGACGCTGCGACCGCGCCGTTGCGCGATGATCCGCTGTTCGCGAGGCCGCCCTATGCGCTGTCGCGCACGGATTTTCCGGCGACCGAACCGCTACTGGTGATCTTCGAGGCGCCTGGCTGCGCCGCCTGTGAGGCCTTTCATTCCGACGTCCTGGCGTTGCCCGAGGTGCGTGAGCTGCTGCAGCGCTTCGAGGTCGTCAGACTGGACGCCAGCGATGTCGAGACGCCGGTCCTCGGGCCCGACGGTCGGCCGACGACGGGGGCCGCCTGGTTTGCGCGCGAGGAATTCAGCCGCCTGCCGGCGCTGCTGTATGCCGACGAGACCGGACAGACGGTGTTCAAGACCGACGCCGTACTGGAGCGCCAGCGCATGCTCAACGCCTGCGGCCTGGTCCTGGAGCGCGCCTACGAGAAGGGCTGGAGTTATCAACGGTTCGCGCGCAGCCGGGCCCTCGAACGCAGCGCGACGGCCGAGTAGCCTGGGGCGGGCACACCAGGCGCCCGAACGACTCGACGCCGGCGGGTCACGCAAAGGTTGTAGACTTGGGCCATGGATTCCAGCAGTCAGCCACCACCCGAGGTGGAGGTCGTCATCGAGGTCCCCCGCGGGAGCTTTCTGAAACGCGGTTCGACCGGAAGCCTGGACTTCGTGTCGCCCATCCCCTGTCCCTTCAACTACGGTTCTGTGCAGACCCTGGTCGGCCTGGAGGGCGATCTGCTGGATGCCGTCGTGCTCGGGCGCCGGCTGCCGCGCGGGGCCCGGGTGACGGTCAGTGCCTTCGGGGCCGTGGGCCTGACCGACCGGGGGATGTATGACGACAAGCTGATCTGCAGTCGGCAGGCGATCGGCGGTATGCGCCGGCGGCTGGTCCTGGCCTTCTTCGCCTTCTACGCGAAGTGCAAATGGTTGCTGAACAAGGCCCGCGGGCGGGCAGGTCGCAATGCCTGCG
>JBATKF010000337.1:0-3507 GCA_049669185.1 Sedimenticolaceae bacterium
CCGGTCCCGACGGCCAGAGCGCGCGGTTTACAGCCGGCCTCATGGTGCTGTGGCGATCCGACTCCAACCAGCCGGATGCGTACTGGGCAGGTCTGCAGATCATCGACATCGATGCGCCCTCGCAGGCTGGCCTGCTGGCGTTGAGCGAGGCCATGGCGTCCACACAGTAGCTGGTCGGGGGCTCTAGCCCGCAGCCGCATTCCGTCATTTGCGGCCCGTCTGAACTAAACTTTTTATTCCCCTGGACGCAAGACTTGGGAGGCGCCGCGTTGCGGCGTTAGACAATGCCCACTGCAAGATCCGATAATCATGCGTAGTTTTCATCATCAAGACTGCAGTCTCTTGAAGTCAGGATTCTTGTGAGCACCACGTACGCATACGAGCAATACTTCGGTCTCAGAGAACATCCGTTTTCGATCACCCCGGACCCGCGCTTTGTCTATCTGAGCGAGAGCCATCGTGCGGCGCTGGAACACCTCGACTACGGCGCGGCCAGTGGCGGTAACGGTTTTGTCCTGCTGAGCGGTGACGTCGGCACCGGGAAGACCACGATCTGCCGGACCTTTCTCGAGCGGCTCCCGCCGAAGACAGAGGTCATTCTGATCCTTAATCCAGTGCTGACGCTGAACGAGTTCCTACTGACGATCTGCGATGAACTGGACCTGGTGATCGAGGGCAACCGCGACTCCAACAAGAATCTGATCGACAATCTCAATCGCTTTCTGCTGCAGGTCTATGCCGTTGGACACAAGACCATCCTGATCGTCGACGAGGCCCAAAATCTCACCCACGAGCTGCTCGAGCAGATCCGCCTCTTAACCAACCTGGAAAGCAATACCGACAAGCTGCTGCAGATCTTCCTGATCGGCCAGCCTGAACTGCGGGACATGCTCAAGCGCCCGGAACTGCTTCAGGTGTCACAGCGGATCACGTCGCGCTTTCACCTGGGGCCCCTGAACAAGAAAGAGACCCGTGCCTACATCGAGCGGCGCCTCGAGGTGGCCGGCGCGCCGGATATCCCGTTCACCGCATCGGCGATCCGCAGGATCTATGCCTTTTCCAAGGGCGTGCCGCGCCTGATCAATGTGCTGTGCGACAAGGCCCTGCTCAGCGCCTACCAGCGCTCCGCGGAGAAGATAGACGCCAAGATCATCCTGGACGCCGAGCGGCGCGTGCTCGGCAACGGCGAGTCGTCACGCGGCGGGATCGGCAAGGCGGCCATGGTGTTCGGTGCCGTCGCCATACTGGCCGCGGTGGCGTTCGGCGCGGCCTACTGGATGAATCTGGGGGTCGTGCGTCCCTGGTTCGATAGCCGCATGGCGGAGATGCTGGGCATCGACGGCGGGAGGCCGCCGGCATCGAACGCGCTGCAATCGCAGTCTGTAGCACCACCAACGGCCCAGTCGCCGGCGATGCCAGAGGTACCCGCAGTGGCGCGCACGGCCCCAATCGCACCGGCGCCGATGCCGGAACCGCCGTCTGGGGTGGGGATGTCCAACCCGGCGGTTTCTCAGGGTGGGCTCGATACAGCACTGGATACCGCTGCGGCGGACCGCACGCCGATCGAGGCCGATCGCCAGATAGCAGAGACCGCGCCGGTCGAGGTCGAGCCGGCAATAACCGCGCAGCAGGCGCCCGCGGTCCCGGGCGAAAGCGGAGCGGGCTCGGCGGACAGCATTGCCGGTGGCGACGAAGCAGCGACGCCGCCGTCACCCGCATCGCCAGCGGTGGCGCAATCAGTAACATCACCACCTGGGGCAGCGGTCCCTGAAAGACCCGAAATAGTGACATCACCAGCCACGGCCGCTGGTGCCTCGGCCTTGGGTGGCGATCAGACGCAGGATGATTACACAAGACGCTATGCCGAGCGCAAGCTGCTCTCGATGTGGGGCGCAAAGGACACCTCGCCCGGGCTGGATTTCTGCCAGAGTGCGGCGGAGCAGGGCCTCAGCTGCCTCAATGAGGCGAGCGGTCTGGCAGGGCTGCATCGCTTTGATCGGCCGGCGATCCTGTATCTGACCATCGGCGAGGTGTCTTCCTATGCGGTGGTGATGAAGGCGAGCCCCGACAGCGTGGTGCTGGATGTGCTCGACCGCAGACACGTGATTCCCGCAACCGCGCTGGGCGAGGTTTGGGACGGCAAGTTTCTACTGCTATGGCGCCGGGCGGGTGATGTCAAAGGCAACCTTGCCTTGGGCACGACGGGTCCGCCGGCGCTGTGGCTACGTCGCGCCATGGATCAGATCGAGGGCAAGACCACGAGCGGCGATGTAATCGATGAACCGCTGGTCGCACGCGTGAAACAGTTCCAGCGTGAGCAGGGTCTGAGGCCCGACGGGGTCGTCGGGCCGCGTACCTTTATACTGCTGCAGAACAGATTGGCTGCATCAGGCAGCTGAAGGGGAGGAACGCCCGATGTCCCGCATACTTGAGTCCCTGAGAAGGGCGCAGAACGAGCGATCAGATCGAACGCCTGACCCGGACCCGATAGAAGATCGGCCGGCCGTGCAGTTCGAACCGGAACCCGGCCACTTTTGGGTCAGCCTGGCGCTGCTGATCCTGGTCGCCGCGCTGATCGCCGGTTTCTTCGTCCTGCTGCAGTATCTGCTCTATGGGATCGAGCCCGCGCACTGGTGGGACCTGCTATTACAGGCCGTCTCGATAAAATCTTAGGGCGTCTACTATCTATCTACTACCGACCGCGTATCTGCATCTGTTGACGCAGGAAACTGGCGTTGCGCAGGCTGGCCTCGCAGCTGGCGTATTCCTCGGTGCCGAGCGTCAAGCCCTGCGACATACAGTACTGATGGATGTAGTTGCTCACGCAGTTGCGGAAGCCATCCGTGCCTTCCGCAATGCCCTGACTACGACAGTACTCCGACGGATTCTGTGCGCCCCCCTGGCCGCCTTCATGCGTGCCGGCGCAGCCGGCCAAGAGCACGGTCAGCAGCACAAAGGTGTTTCTACTCATTGTATGCGGGCCCCTCAGAGCGCGAAGTTCGTCGGAACGCGCAGGTTAAGCTCGAAGTCCTGGGCATCGTCGGTCACACCGACCCCCACCGACAGGTTGACGTTGGTGTCCTGTGTCATGCGGAAGGAGTAACCGAACAGCATCTGGCCGATGTCATAATCGGAGCCCTCCAACTTTCTGCCCTCTTGCTTGGTCTCGAAGCCGTGCTTGTACGAGAAGCCCATGCTGAACGAAGACCGGTCGTTGATGCCGAAACCCATGCCGCCGCTGAGTCCGACCGCATCGCCCGGGTCGATCTCGCCGATGTCGCCGCCGAAATCGTTCTTCAGGTTGAAGCTGTAGTCGACCGTGCCGTAAAAGACTGCCGGGTCGGTCGGGTAGAGGAAGGTGAGGCTGGGCTGAACACTCCAGGTGCCGGTGCCCGTCGCGAGTTCCTTCGGAAAGCTCTGGATGAGGCACTCGCCGTCGTCGTTCGTAAAACAGTCCCCATTTTCGTCGGTAGGAACGACATCGAAGGTCTCGACACTATAGGGATC
>JBATKF010000338.1:0-1968 GCA_049669185.1 Sedimenticolaceae bacterium
GCCGCTTTGGACATGAACCTGCTGTTCGCTACTGGCCGGCGAAGGGCGGAATTCGGGCATTGCCAGAACCGGCTTCGAACGCCCGCAAACGTCCGCAACGGTCGCGTTGCTGCCGGCGAGGAAATCAAAAAGCGGCCGTTCGACCAGCTTTCCTGACCAATGTCCGGAAACCATCCTACTGTAGTCATAGCCTGGCCGGATGATGAGCGGCCGCTCAGGCCGATGACTTGCCAGTGGGCAGTCGCGTGGAATGACTGCTGTACTTTGATACCCCGACTTTGCACCTCTGACAACTTGAACGTCAGTGTGTTGGTAACGGACCCATTTTCGAGTGAATCGGTCAGGCTTTCACGTAGTGGCGGCTAAGGAGAAGTCGGCCACAAGCGGTCGGGGCTGATCCAGGCCCCGGCCACTTGCAGTTAAGATTAGGCCTAGCTGCTAGATTGATGGTGCCAGCCAAGATGCATAATGTGAAAGCCGCCCCGAAGACTGCAAGCGACACGACAATGCGCGCAAACGTAGCAACTCGGCCATTGGTTTTTTTGCATGAATAGCTGCAAGTCCATCACTCTCAAAGATTCGAGAACACTTTCGTACGCAGAATACGGTGACCGGACGGGGATGCCCGTCATTTACTTTCACGGGATGCCTGCGTCCCGCCTGGAGGGGGCCCTTTTCGACCGAATAGCTGCTAACCTCGGGTTGCGTGTCATTGCTACTGACCGACCGGGCTTCGGTCAGTCCAGTTTCCAGCCTGGTCGGCAGATTATCGATATCAAGGACGACATCCGTCAGTTCAGCGATCAGCTGCAACTAGAACGGTTTTACGTTCTGGGGCTATCCGGTGGTTGCCCTTACGCCCTCGCCACCAGCTGGGGGTCGCCTGAGCGCGTCATTGAGACCACGGTGATGGCCGGGCTCGGAGACTTCGCCAACTCCCGCCACGCCCACGAAATGCCCGGTTTCGCCAAAATGACGCTGCGCGCTGCTACGCGTTTTCCACGAACCGTGGAGCGCATCTACGGCACCATTGTCGCTTCTCTGGTCAAAGGCAACACCGCCTTGTTACGTCGGCTGCTGGGTTCGGCCAGCTGTCAACCGGATCAAGCTATCTGGCGCAACGCGGGCATCGCCGAAATGTTCGCCGCCTCGTTGCAGGAAGCCTTTGCCCATACGGGCCGCGGCCCCGCTTACGAACTGACACTACTTAGCAAGACCTGGGGATTTCGCCCGGAGGAGATCCGAGTCCCAGTGCATTTCTGGCATGGCGGACAGGACCACACTGTCCCTGTTGGCATGAGCCGAGAACATCATGAAAAGGTGCCCAGCTCGACACTGGAGATTATTCCGGAAGAGGGGCACTTTTCTCTCCCAGTGCGGCAAATGGAGCGCATTCTTGCTGGGTTCGGGTGGGACTGAGTAACCATCAGTTCATCGCGACTGCGGCTACAGGAATCCCTCACGGCCTCACAAATCCAGGGGGAACGAGTAGCAGGTTACCGATCTGGAGCCGGTCGCTCGGCTGTCTTGGCCATAGGTCCCGTCTCGGCCGAAGCTACCGTTCGAGACCCGACTCGGCTGTGACCGCAATGGGTTGGTTACACGGGCATAGGCCAGGAAATCTCACCGAAAGGCGGCTTTTTGCCGCCCGACCGGCAGCAACCGACACTGAAGAGACATTCGCAGAACCGGTCGATTAGGCGATCACCAAGACAGAGCGGACATCACCGCGCCAAGTACGGTCGCTGGCGACCTCACCAATTCCCTTGGATACCGTGCGCTCTAACAATGAAACAAAAAGAATCGCCCCGATGCAGGTGAACTACACTGTCGCTCAGCGAGAAGACACAAGGGTCGGTTTCTTCCGACTTCCGGGAACTCAATCTTAAATCCGAGGCAGTCGCCTCGTGACACCCCCCGCTCCGCCACCCGCGGCCGGGCCTTTGTGATCGGGCTCGACAGTTGCCT
>JBATKF010000339.1:0-1942 GCA_049669185.1 Sedimenticolaceae bacterium
GCCTTCATCGGACTGGCGCTGATCGTGGGCGCGGTCCTGCTGCGTCATCGCACCGAGAACGACTTCCTGATTCAGTGTGCGCTGGCATCGAGCCTGGCGGGTCAGGCACTGTTCGGCTATGGCTTCGCCGAAACCGTGGGCCATGACGAGTTCGAGATCTTCCTCGGCTTTGCCCTGGTCGTGAGCGCGGTGCTCTTCTTTGTGTTCCCGGACCGAATCCACCGCGTCGTCATGGTGCTGCTTGCAACCGGCTCATTGACCACGCTGTTGTTTGTCTGGAAGGCGAATTCGCTGGTCCCGCTCCTTGGACCGGTCTTCGTCGGCGCCTTGATCTTGCTGCAAAGGCAGATGCCGAGCCTGATCTCGAGCAGATACTCGGTGTTCGTAGGCCCGCTGATGAACGGGCTCGTGCTGAGCGCGTTTGGCGTCCTGCTGCTCTCTACGGTCTACGTCCTCCCAGAGTTGGGGGTGGACTTCCAGTTCTATCCACGACCCTGGATATCGACGATCCTGCTCGGCGCCCTCTTCCTCTACGTCGGCACACAGATCCGAGCGATGATTGCGGCCGCCTCAAATATGACTGCATCGCTGGTTTTCTACGGCATGATGCTTGTGATCATCGCCTGCTCCTGGGCCGCACCGGGACTGCTCCTCGGGCTGATCATCGTCATGCTCGGTGCCGAGTCCGGCAGCAAGACATTCATCGGCGCCGGTATCGTCTTTTTCTCCGTCTTCCTGGCCGCCTATTTCTACGGCATCGAGGTCAGCATGTTGACCAAGTCCATCACGCTGGTGGCGAGCGGCGCAGCCATACTGGTTTCACGTTGGGCCGTTCTCAGAACGATCGCGACGCGCGAACCCCGGGGGCCGGGCCATGCTTGAACGATTTACCCGTCTCTCGGAGAAGACACGCCTTATCGTCATGGCCGTCATGACAGGCGCGATACTCGTCATCGTCAACGGCCAGATCCTGATCAAAGAGGGCATCATCGAGAACGGCAACACCATGCTGCTGCGGTTGGCGCCGCGGGATCCACGGTCCCTGCTGCAGGGCGACTACATGGCCCTTCGCTACGCCATCGCCAGCGAGGTGGCGCAGGCTGCAAAGAACGCACAAACCACGGACGGCCGCATCATTGTCGAGCTGGCACCCGATGGTGAGGCCAGCTTCGTCGCCCTCGATGAGGGGCAGGCACTCGCCCAGGGCCAACATCTCTTGCGCTTTCGAAGGCGCGGCGATTCGGTACGGCTGGCAAGCGACGCCTACTTTTTCCAGGAAGGACAATGGGAGCGCTATGCCGGTGCGCGCTTCGGGGAACTGCGTGTCAGCGAAGACGGTGACGCGGTCTTGACAGGCCTGCGTGATGGCCAAGGGCATCGTCTGGGACAGGCGCTGCATTGAGATATGACGTGGTCTGCGAAACATTGACCAGAAGATGAGCAGGAAACGATCCAGGGCTGAGAGGTTGGGCGCACGCCGTCGGGCGAGTTTCATACCCAAGAGCTGCTGAATCGTATCGATATATTGGCCCCACCTATGAGTGAGTGGTGTTTTTGAGTCGCTTCCGTATCGCCGCATCGCCGGAGAAGTTGTTTTCAGACGGCGCAATGGCGGGCCCGTGTTGGGGAGCGCCTTTTCTCTTTGAGGCATCGGTTGATGCGGCTATCCGTTCTCAGACAAGAATGTCTCTTCGGAATTGGTTACACGGACATAGGTCTGGAAATCTCCCTGAACGGCAGCTTTCTGATCTCCTGACTGGCCGGACACGACCCTGAAGGGACATTCCCCGACACTTCCAGCGGGGCATCAAATTGACTCGGACCCGGTTACGCCTGAGCGGCAGCAACCAACACCAAGCGGTCGCCCAGAATCAAAACACCCCGGACCAGAGCCTGGGCGCGATTCGGTTGATATTTTGACCAAATTGGCACGATTATGGGT
>JBATKF010000340.1:0-15810 GCA_049669185.1 Sedimenticolaceae bacterium
CATCCGCGAACAGCGCGTTGTTGGGCGCGAGGTCGCGACCCATGTCGCGGGCCCTCGCCCAGGCCCGCTCATCTGCTGCGTCCTGTCCGGCCGCGACCATCTCCTGGGCCAGTGCCGCAAATGCCCCGCTGTTCTTGGTCGCATAGTGGACTTCGAGCAGCTTATGTTTCAGCGCGAGGCGGTTTGGATCGCGGCCGAGCGCCTGCCGCAGGAGTTCCTCTGCCTGCTGGTAACGTCCGTAGGCGATATAGACGTCTGCCTCCGAAACCGGATCGACCTCGCCCGTCTCATCCTGCAGCGCATTGATATCGCTCTGTGAAAAATCATCCAGCAATGTGCTGTCGGGCAGATCCTCTAGCGCCTCCCCATCGAACGTGGGCTGATCGACCGGCGGCTTTGCCGGCTCGGGGGCCTTGGCCTTGGCCTTGGTCTCGGCCACTGCCACTGCCACTGCCGCCGGGGCAGCCGGCGCCGGGCCGGCTACAGGCTTGGCCTGACGCCGCCGGCGCGTTGCCCCCCAACCGATGAGGGCAAGTAGCGCAACGCCAGCCCCCGCGATCGGTAGGACATTCTGTTCGATCATGCGGGCGATCGGCTGCGGTATTATCGACGTCGAACCGGAATCGACCGCAACCGGGGCCTCGGGCGTAGGCGCCGCATCCGGCATTGCCGGCGCGGGTTGCGTCATCGCCGACTCTGCCTCGCTGGTCTGGACGCCAACCACGATCTCGTCCGCAACGGGCCGATCGGGATCGACGACTATCTCGGCGTCTGCCTGAACGCCTGGCAGATCCACGTCGAGCGCCGTCGTATCGGCCATCTCAACGCCCCCCTCGCCGGCCACATCGCCCGGGAGATAGGCGGATAAGTCTTCACCGCGTTCAGCCGCTTCGACAATCCGGTCTGGATCGATCTGTGGCGGGATATCCTCGATCTGGTAGTCGCTACCCGGCACAACCATGGTCGGCGCCATCTCGGGAACGGCGAGTTCCTCAGCCACCACCGTCGCTGGCGGCACCTCGTCTACCCCCTCGGCGGCCTGCGCTGCGGCCCGCTCAGCGGCATCGATCTGGTTGGCCAGGGCCAACTCCTCCAGCGCCGCCTCGGGGGTCGCGGTAACGCCCTCGGTCGCAACACGATCTTGCAACTGGGCCAACTGCTCATCTTTGAGGCTGAGCAGTTTCTGCATCTTCTCCAGGCGCGCCTGCAGATCGTCTACCCGCGAACGCATCATCTCCGCCTCTTGGCGTGAGGTCTCCGCATTCTCGCGCGCGGCGATCAGGCGCGTTTCGAGATCGGTCGGGGTCGTTGACTCGGCGGCGTCGTCGCCCGCGCCTGCCTTGCCTTCACCCTCCGGACGTGCCGTCGCAATGCGCAACTGGTCGGCGTCGGGCTGCGCAGTGGCAGCGTCTCCCGCGGCCACCTCGGTCTCGCCGGCAACCTCTACGGTCGCAGTGGCCTGCGGGCGCTGATTACGCTGAGCCAACCAGGCGTCCTGCTGTTGGCGAAATGCCTGACGGGCCTGCTGACGACTGAGCTGCTGAATCTCGGGCGCCGAGGGCACACGCAGGATCTGTCCTTTGCGCAGTCGATTGATGTTGCCGTCGATGAACGCCTGCGGGTTCGCCTCGAGCAGCGCCATCATCATCTGCTCCATGCTGACACCGTTGGGCCGTACCTGCTCGGCAATGCGCCATGCGGTGTCGTTGGCCTTGACCGGACCGTACTCGGAGCCTGACGCACTGGCCACAGCGGCAGTGCTTGCCGGTGAGGCGGCGACGGCAGGCTTGGGCTGTGGCGCCGCCGTACGTGCGGCGGTCGCCGCTGGCGACACCTTCGGTGCTCGACGCATAGTGGTCGTCGGCGGATCGAGCAGCACGGTGTATTCGCGCACCAAGCGCCCCTTCGGCCAGTTGACCTCGACCAGGAAGTTCAGGAAGGGCTCGCGAATCGGAAACTCAGACGTCACCCGAACGACCGTCTTCCCGCTGTCGGTCAGGACCGGCTCGAACTTGAGTAGCGAGAGATAGAACGGACGCTCTACACCGGCACGTTCGAAGATCGCCGCATCCGCCAGACTGACTCGCACGCCGTCGAGTTCCTCGGGCAGTACCGAGAGCAGCGGAATATTGCCCTCGAAGTTCTGATTCAACGTGGATTTCGAGCTGAGTTCGCCCAGACCCAGCGCATAGACCGGGACGCTGATCGTCCCCAGTGCGAATGAAACCGCTAACGCCAACTTGCGGACCATGAATAACCCCCTCAGGTGCCTCGCCGCCCCGATTTCGTGACTGCCCGATCCATCCGGATCCGGTCGTTACAACCACTAATCGATGAATTTATTTCGGCCTTACTATAGCCGAGTCGAAATCTTCTACCAATGCCACTAACGGCCGATGGATCGAAGACTTAAACGCCTTCAAACATCTTGTTGGCGAAATCGCGCGGGAAGTTGTGAACTGCGTCACTGACGCTGCAGGATACCCAGCATTCGGCGCAGCGGTTCTGCCGCACCCCACAGGAGTTGGTCACCCACGGTGAAGGCGTTCAAAAACTCGTCGCCGAGGTTCATCTTGCGCAGTCGCCCGACGGGAATCGACAGGGTGCCGGTGACGCTCGCGGGCGACAGCTCGCGGACAGTCTGTGCGCGGTCGTTCGGCACGACCTTCGACCAGGGGTTCGCTGCGTCGAGAATCTGCTCTATCTCTTCGATCGGAACGGCCCGCTTCAGTTTTATGGTCAAGGCCTGGCTGTGGCAGCGCATTGCACCGACGCGCACGCAGGTGCCGTCGATCGGGATCGGGCGGTCGCTCCGGCCGAGAATCTTGTTGGTCTCGGCGACCGCCTTCCACTCCTCCTTGCTTTGACCATTTTCCAAGGCCACATCGATCCACGGGATCAAGCTGCCGGCCAGCGGCACGCCGAAGTTCTCGGTCGGATATGCCGCACTGCGCAAGGTCTCGGTGACCTTACGGTCGATATCAAGGATCGCCGAAGCGGGGTCGGCCAGTAAATGCGCGACACCGTCATGCAGCGCGCCCATTTGACCAAGCAACTCCCGCATGTTCTTCGCGCCGGCGCCGGAGGCGGCCTGATAGGTCATCGAGGTCGCCCACTCCACCAGATCCGCATTGAACAGGCCGCCGAGCGCCATCAGCATCAGGCTGACCGTGCAGTTGCCACCGATGAAGTCCCGCTTTCCCTCGATCAGCGCCTGGTCGATGACCTTCTGGTTCACCGGGTCGAGGATGATCACCGCGTTGCCCTCCATGCGCAGCGCCGAGGCGGCATCGATCCAATAGCCCGTCCAGCCGGCCTTGCGCAGCTCGGGGAACACCGCTTTGGTGTAATCGCCGCCCTGGCAGGTCACGATCGCATCCATCTGCCCCAGCGCCGCCAGGTCTTTGGCATCTTGCAATGCCGGTACATCCCTGCCGATGTCCGGTCCCGGCTGACCCACCTGCGAGGTCGTGAAGAAGATCGGTTCATCGATCTGCGCGAAGTCGTTTTCCTCGCGCATGCGGTCCATCAGCACGGAACCGACCATGCCACGCCAACCTACAAAGCCTACTCGTCTCATCATTACCCTACCCAGACTGAATAAACCGCAAAGGGCTTACGCCGTAACCGGCTATGCCCTGCGTGGTGGAAAATGCATTTCACAACGCCGCGACGACGGCGTCGCCCATGCCCTCGCAGTTCACCTCGGTCAGGCCCTCCGACATGATATCCGGAGTGCGCAGACCCTGATCGAGGACACGAAGCACGGCCGCCTCGATGCGGTCGGCATACTCGACCTCGTCGAGGCTGTAGCGCAACATCATCGCCACGGACAACAAGGTGGCCAATGGGTTGGCGACGCCCTTGCCGGCGATATCCGGGGCCGAGCCGTGGATCGGCTCGTACATGCCCTGACCTCTTTCGTTCAGCGATGCCGACGGCAGCATGCCGATAGAGCCGGTGAGCATCGCAGCCGCGTCGGAAAGGATGTCGCCAAACATATTGGTCGTCACCATCACGTCGAATTGCTTCGGCCACCGGACCAGCTGCATCGCGGCATTGTCTACGTACATGTGCGTCAACTCGATCTCGGGATACTCGCCCTCGACGACACGCGTAGCCACTTCGCGCCACAACTCGGTGCACTCGAGCACGTTGGCCTTGTCGACAGAGCACAGGCGTTTACTGCGCTTCATCGCGATGTCGCAGGCCGAACGCACGATACGCTCGATCTCGTGTTCAGCATAAACGAGAGTATTGAACCCCTGACGCTCGCCGTTTTCGAGCGTGCGTACACCGCGTGGCTCGCCGAAATAGATGCCGCCGGTCAGTTCGCGCACGATCAGGATATCCAACCCGGCGACGATCTCGGGCCGCAGACTAGAGGCATCGGCGAGCTGGGGATAGAGCATCGCAGGGCGCAGATTGGAAAACAGCCCGAGGCCGGCACGCAGACCGAGCAGTCCCTTCTCGGGACGCAAGGCGATGTCGAGAGGCTCCCACTTCGGCCCGCCGACGGCGCCGAGCAGCACGGCGTCCGCCTCCTTCGCCATCGCGAGCGTTGCCTCCGGCAGCGGCGTACCCACTGCGTCATAGGCCGCGCCACCCACCAGGCCTTCGTCGAGCTCGATAGCGAGGCCCTCGCCCGCCAGTCGATCCAAGAGTTTCAGGGCCTCGGCGACGATCTCAGGACCTATGCCGTCACCCGGCAGCACCAGGACTCGTTTGCTCATGCCGTACACTCCCTTTCTTGCTCGGCGCGCACGCAACCATGGGGCGCCAGGCGTCGGTAGGTCGCCCTAGGCAGCGAAGGCACGATGCAGTGCTGCGCATATTGCGACCTGGCAATCAGAACAGCCAGGGCGTAACCCCCCGTCTGCGTGCCTCGTAGGCCCTGATCTCGTCCACATGCTGCAGCGTCAGGCCGATATCGTCGAGGCCGTTGAGCAGGCAATGCTTGCTGAACGGGTCGACCTCGAACCCAATCGGCCCGTCCGCGGCACCGCGGATCTGCTGCGCCTCGAGATCTACAGTCAGCTGCAAGGCCTGCTCGCCGACCGCCTGTTCGAACAAGCGGTTTACGGTGGCCGCATCCAGTGCGATCGGCAGCAGACCGTTCTTGAAACTGTTGTTGAAGAATATGTCCGCGAAGCTCGGCGCGATGATCACCTTGAAACCGTAGTCCGTGAGTGCCCAGGGGGCATGCTCGCGCGATGAGCCACAGCCGAAATTCTCGCGTGCCAGCAGGATACTCGCACCGGCATAGCGCGCGTCGTTGAGTACGAAATCCGGGTTCAGCGGCCGCGTGCTGCTGTCCATCCCCGGTTCACCATGGTCGAGGTAGCGCCAGTCGTCGAACAGGTTCGGGCCGAAGCCGGACCGCTTGATCGACTTCAGGAACTGCTTCGGGATGATGGCATCCGTATCGATATTGGAACGGTCCAACGGGCACACAATCCCGGTCACTGTCTCGAATCTATCCATCAGCATTACCTCTCACTGCGAAGACGGCGAGGGACACGCAAGGCTTGGCACCTGCGCTTTCCCCGCGGTCATGTCATTTCCCGCACGTCGACGAAATGACCGGCGATCGCCGCTGCCGCCGCCATCGCCGGGCTGACCAGGTGCGACCGCCCACCCTTGCCCTGACGGCCCTCGAAATTCCGGTTCGAGGTAGAGGCGCAACGTTCACCGGGCTCCAGCCGGTCCGCATTCATCGCCAGACACATCGAGCAACCAGGCTCACGCCACTCAAAGCCAGCGTCGATGAATATCCTGTGGAGGCCTTCCTGCTCCGCCTGGGCCTTTACCAGACCGGAACCCGGCACCACCAGCGCCTGCTTGACCTGATCCGAGACCCTGCGCCCGTTGGCGACGGCGGCAGCGGCGCGCAGGTCTTCGATGCGCGCGTTTGTACAGGAACCGATGAATACCCGGTCGACCGAGATATCGCGGATCGCGGTTCCGGGCTCGAGCGCCATGTAGTCGAGCGCGCGGCGCATACCATCGGCCTTGACCGGATCCGTCTCGTCCTGAGGATCCGGCACCCTGTCGGTCACTGCGACGACCATCTCGGGCGAGGTACCCCAGGTTACCTGCGGTTGGATGTCCGCCGCGGATATCACCACTACTTTGTCGAACGCGGCCCCTTCATCGCTGTGCAGTGTCTCCCAGTAGGCCACCGCCTGTTCCCAGTGCGCCGGTCCGGGCGCAAACGGGCGGCCCTTCACGTAGTCGATGGTCTTGTCGTCGACCGCGACGAATCCCGCGCGCGCACCGGCCTCGATCGCCATATTGCAGAGGGTCATACGGCCCTCCACGGACAGATCCCGGATAGCCTGGCCGCCGAACTCGACGGCGTATCCGGTACCCCCGGCCGTGCCTATCTTCGCGATAATGGCCAGAACGATGTCTTTCGCCGTGACGCCCGGGGCCACCGGCCCATCGACCGACACCAGCATCGCCTTGGATTTCTTCTGGATAAGGCACTGCGTGGCCAGCACATGCTCGACCTCCGAGGTGCCGATGCCGTGCGCCAGTGCGCCAAATGCACCATGCGTGGAGGTGTGTGAATCACCGCATACCACCGTCATGCCGGGCAGCGTCGCACCCTGCTCGGGGCCGATCACGTGCACGATGCCTTGGCGCGGATCATTCATTCCGAACTCCGTGATGTGGAATTCGGCACAGTTGCTGTCGAGGGTCTCGACCTGGAGCCGCGAGACCGGGTCCGCGATCCCTTGGCTGCGGTCCGTGGTCGGTACATTGTGGTCCGCGGTGGCCAGGTTGGCCCCGGCTCGCCATACCGGCCGCTGCGCGAGGCGCAGTCCCTCGAACGCCTGTGGCGACGTGACTTCGTGCACCAGATGGCGATCGATGTACAGCAGTGCGGTGCCGTCCGGTTCCTCGCGGACCACGTGCGAATCCCACAGTTTGTCGTACAGCGTTCTCGGTTTCATCGGACGAGTCTCTCTGCCTGATGTGGCTGGAGCTAACGATAGCGGCTATTATCAATAACTCCAATTCATGTTTTTCATTTATCGAATTCTTATCTGGAATAATGGAAATTTCCGCACTGCAGGCCTTTGTCGAGGTGGCAGAGCGCGCATCATTCTCCGCGGCCGCAGAGGCGCTGTATCTCACCCAGCCGGCCGTGAGCAAGCGGGTCGCGCAGCTCGAATCTGAACTCGGTACCCGCCTGTTCGATCGCATCGGGCGGCGCATCTCCCTAACCGGCAGTGGCGCGGCCCTGCTGCCGCGCGCCCGCCGCCTCATCAACGACGCCCGCGAACTCAAGCGCCTGGTCGTCGATCTTTCGGGCGAGGTAGGCGGCCGCCTGGTTATGGGCACCAGTCACCATATCGGACTGCACCGGCTGCCGGCCCCGCTGAAACGCTTCACCGAGCAGTTCCCGGCGGTCGAACTCGACATCCGCTTCATGGACTCGGAGGCCGCCTGCCGGGCAGTCGAGGTCGGCGACTTGGAGCTTGCGATCGTGACGCTGCCGCCGACGCAACCGAGCGCACTGCAGATGCAGGTGATCTGGCACGATCCGCTGGCCTTCATGGTCGGCCGCGAGCACCCGCTTGCTGGCCGCGACACCCTTAGCCTGACGGAATTGTTGCGCTACCCGGCCGTGCTGCCGGGCACCACCACCTATACCCGCGGGATCCTGGAGTCGGCGGTGCAGGAGGCCGGCGTCGAGATCCATGTCGCGATGGCGACCAATTATCTGGAGACCCTGCACATGCTGGTTGCCACCGGTCTCGGCTGGAGCCTGCTGCCGGCGACAGTGCTGGACGGTGAGGTCCATGCGCTCACGGTCGAGGGGATGCAGCTGTCGCGCGAACTGGGCGCCGTCACGCATCGGAAACGCAGCCTGTCGAATGCCGCGCAAAAAATGATCGATACCTGCCTGACCCCCGCTTGACCCTCGCCCACTGCAGATCAGGCCACCTGGCGTGCGATTGTCAGGATCCGTATCCGCGCGCTCTCCAGGCCGGCCAGCAGGGTGGGCACCAGCAGCAACACCAGGAAGGTCGCAAACGCCAGGCCGAACGATATCGACACCGCCATCGGGATCAGGAACTGCGCCTGCAGGGAGGTCTCGAACAGCAGTGGCAACAGGCCGGCGATGGTGGTCAGCGATGTCAGCAGCACCGCACGCAGGCGCTGGCATGCCGCCTCGACGATGGCGTCCTTGACCGCCATGCCCCGCTCGCGCAGCTGTTTGTAGAACACCACCAGTATGATGGAGTCGTTGACCACGATACCGGACAGTGCGAACAGGCCGAACATCGACAGAATGGTCGGGGTGATCCCCATCAGAAAATGACCATACAGCGCGCCGACGATGCCGAACGGGATGATCGCCATCACCACCCGCGGCCAGCCATAGGAACCGAATACCCAGGCCAGGACGATATAGATCATCGCCAGCGCAAACAGTGCGCCCTTGCGCATATCGTCGGCGGTCTCGCGCTGGTCTTCGGCGCGCCCGGTAAATTCCCATCCCAGGCCGTAACGATCGGCCATGCTCGGCAGCAGTTCGTCGCTCAGCTGGGTGCGGATCGCATTGGCATTGGCGATTTTCTTGTCGACGTCGGCATACAGCTTGACCGCTAGCTTCCCCTCGGCATGCCGCACCGACTTGAAGCCGCGCCGCTCCTCGAGATCGACGACCGACAACAGCGGGACGGTCTGGCCGTTGGACAGAAAGATGTTGAAATCCTCGAGTGCGGTCAGCCGGTAACGCTCGCTGTCCGGCAGCATCACGCGCACCTCGACCTCTTCGTCCGCCTCGTTGAAGATCTGCGCGAGTGCGCCGTCGAAGGCAGCGCGCAGCTGCCGGCCGACGTCCTCGACACTGAGCCCCAGGGATTCGCCCAGCGGGGTCAGCGCGAAGACCAGCTGCTGCTGCCCGAACGGCATGTCGTCCTCGACCGCCTGCACCCCGGGGATGGCCACCAGCGCCTCGGACAGCTCCAGCGCAGCCTGTTTGAGGGCATCGATATCCGGTCCGGAAAGCTGGATCTCGAGATCGCGTCCGGGATGGCCACCGGTCCGCGAGGTGATGGTGAGGTATTCCAGGCCCGGCGGCATCCGCAGGCGTGACTCCCATTCGGCGATGAAGGCCTCGTTGCGGACCTCGCGCTCGTCCGAGGGGATCAGCTCGACGGTGACTGAGGCGAACTGGTCGCCCGTCTGCGATTTGCGACCGTTCGAGAAAAAACCGCGCCCGGCGGCCACGTTGGCGACCCGCACCAGGCCGCCGCCGAACGCCTGATCGGTCTCGTAGAGGGCCTCCTCCACCTCATCGACGAAGGACTTCACCCGTTCCGGCGGCGTGCCAGCGACAAAGGTGACACTGGCTACTACCACGCTGCCTTCGACATTGGGAAAAAAGCTGAAACCGATGCGACCGCCGCGCAGCAGACCGAACAATACGATCACGAACGCCAGCGCGATCGCGACCATCGCGAATCGGTTGTTGACCGCCCAGGTCACCAGGCGGCGGAAATAGTGGTCGCGAAAATGCGCGAAACCGGCGTCCCAGCGTTGCCGGAATCGCCCCGGTGTCGCGTGATTCAGGCCTTGAAAGCTGTGTCGCAAATGCCCGGGCAGCACCAGGAAGCTCTCGAACAGCGAGGCGATGATCACGCAGACGATCACGAACGGGATGTCGCCGAGAAACTTGCCGATGAAGCCACTGATGGCGAACAGCGGGATGAAGGCCGCGATGGTCGTCAGCGACGATGACATCACCGGCGCCAGCATGCGGCGCGCCCCGCCTTCGGCGGCCTCGAGCGAGCCCTCGCCGGTCTGATAATGCGTCAGGGCGTCCTCACCAACCACGATGGCATCGTCGACGATTATGCCCAGCGCCATGATCAGCGCGAACAGCGAGATCATGTTTATGCTACCCCCGGCCATGTAGACGATCGCCAGCGTCGCCATGAACGAGACCGGGATACCGACCGTAACCCAGAATGCGACGCGCCCGTTGAGAAACAGGAACAAGATGCCGACGACCAGGATCAATCCGCTGACGCCGTTCTTCAGCAGCAGGTTGATGCGGTCTTCGATCAGGGTCCAGCTCTCGTCGTACACGGTGATGGAGACGTCGGGCGGGTAGCGCCCGGCCGCCTCGGCGACCCATTCCTGCATCAGGCGCGCCGAGACCAGCGAATCCGAGGTGGCCGAGCGCATCAGCTGCAGCTCGACGGTGGGCTCGCCCCTGAACGTCAGTTCGACCTGGTTGGGACGCGGGCGCCGCTCGACCTCGGCCACGTCGCCGACACGCAGCAATCGACCCTCACGCTCGGCCAGCAGTACCAGTTGCTCGAACTCGGGTTCAGTGCGGCGCTGATTCAGGGTCCGGACCTCGCGACCGACATCGTCACGGCCGACGGTCCCGGCGGGCAGGTCGCGTGACTCCGCAGCGATCCGCGCTGCGACCTCGCTGAGCGACAGACCAAGGTCCTCCAGCGTTGCCTGGGGGATCTGGATGGCCAGCTCGTCTTCGGGCAGCCCGGTTATATTCACCTTGGCGATACCGCGATCGAGCAACTCGCGTTCGATGCGCCGCACCAGAGGCCGCAGCTCGCGGATGTCTTTGGGCCCGTGGATCAGGAGGCGGGCCACCTGCTCGTAACGCACGACATGGCTGACCTCGGTGTCTTCCGCCTCGCTGGGCAGGTTGCGCACCGAATTGACCAGCTCCTCGACCCGGTTGGTCGCCTCCCCCATGTTGGTGTCCTCGGGGAACTCGAGGCTGATTACGCTGAGGCCCTGACTCGAGGTCGAAGACATCTTTTCCAGATTGTCCGTGGTGCGCAACACCTGTTCGAGCGGGATAGTGATCGAACGCTCGACGTCTTCTGCGGATGCGCCGGACCAGGCGGTGCTGACAGTAACGACCTCGACCTCGAAGTTGGGGAAAAACTGCACATTGAGGTTGGCGAGTCCCCAGACGCCGCCCAGCAGCATGATGATCATCAACAGGTTCGCCGCCACCTTGTGCTGCGCGAAAATACCGATGAAATCGTTGCGATGGCTGAAGGTCATGGTCTGCTCACCGCCCCTCGACCACGCGCACCAGCAGGCCGTCGAGCGCGTTCGGCAGCTGGGTGGTCACGACCGGCACCCCATCGAGAAGATCCGGGGCGGACACCAGCACGCGGGTGTCGCCCGGCGCGATCGAGACCTCGCCGACCCGCTGCACCCGATGTGGTCGCATGCGATTTTCGGCGTCGAGCACATACACCCGGTCGGTGCCGTAGATGGCCTCGTGCGGCAGCGCGATCAGGTCATCACGCGCCGGGAGCGCCAGTTCGAGGCGGACAAAGCGTCCCTGGCTGATCAGCTCGCCGCCTTCGGTGACCGTGAACAGCCCATCGACACCGCCGGTGCCACTGGACACCTCGCCGGCAAGACTGCGCAGACGGCCACGCACCGCGACGCCGTCGATCATACCGGCGACGACAAGTTCCGCCCCATCTGCGATCGCCGCACGTATCTCCGGGAGGTGTCGACTGGGCAGCTGCGCGCGAAATATCATCTCGTCGGTGTCATACAGGCTCACCAGCGGATCACCGACGCGGACACGTCGACCTGGCGACACCAGGACCTGCGCGATGCGGCCATTGAACGGCGCCTTGATCTCGCGCCGCTCGAGTTCGAGCAGGGCCTGGTCGCGCAGGGCCTCGGCACGGGCACGCGCGCCCTCGACCTCGGCCAGTCGCGCGTCATGTTCGTCGACCGCCTGCTGTCTGACCGACAGCGCAATCGCTTGCTTCTCGGCGGCCTGGCGCGCGGTATCCAGCTGCGACTGGGCGCCGACCTTCTTCTGCACCAGGTCCTGCAGTCGACCCACTTCATCGCGGGTCAGCTCGAGCAGGCGCTTTTCGCGCGGCAAGGAATCGAGGTTGGCCGCGTGCCGACTGACCTCCGAGGCGATCCGGGCCTCGGCCTGTCTGAGTTCGGCTTCTCGCTGGGCGAGCTGCAGGCGCATGTCGCGGTCATCCAGGCGCACCAGCAGCTGTCCGCGCGTTACCTGATCGCCCTCGACCACCCGTACCGCCTCGACATCGGCCGCGACGCCCGCAGTCAATTCGCTCGACCATAGCGACTCGACCCGCCCATAAAGCGTAACCCCTGGCGCATGGCGCGCGCGCTCGACGACCTGGGTGCTGACCAGCCAGGCACGTTCGGCGACACTCACGGGATCGGGCTTCGGCTTAGCGGCGATCAACGCGGTCGCCGCCGCACTCGCCATCAGCAGGATGAGCAGCGGCAGCCACCAGCGCCTTCGCCGCCGGGCCTGGGGCGGTTGCTTGTCGACAATGGTATCCAAATCGGGTCCCATGCTCGCGGTCGGGGGGCGGGGCGGCCGCACTATTTCGATTCTCGCAGCTCGAGCCTGGCGATGCGATCACGCAATTCGTCCAGTTCCTTTTCCTGACGTCGAAAGGCACGCAAAAGTTCAGGCAGCCTGGCCAGCGCTGCGCGCTCACGCAGGACACGCGCCGTTGGTCGTGCCGGCGCACCCGAAACCTTGGCCCCGGGTTCCAGATCACCCGTCACACCGCTTTGTCCGCCGATCTGCGCACCTTCACCGACGGCGACGTGGTCGGCGATCCCCGCCTGGCCGGCGACCACCACCCCATTGCCCAGCCTGCTGCTGCCGGCAATGCCGGACTGAGCAACCATCAGCACATGCTCGCCCAGACGATTGTTGTGCCCCACCTGGACCAGATTGTCGAATTTGCTGCCCCGGCCGATACGCGTCTCGCCCAGTGTGGCCCGGTCGATACAGGCATTGGCGCCGATCTCGACGTCGTCCTGGACCACCACCCGACCCAACTGTGGGATCTTGTGATGATGGTCGTCCATCCATTGAAAGCCGTAACCGTCTGCGCCCAGGACCACACCGGGGTGGAGGATACAGCGGTCGCCGATCAGTGTGCCGTCCATGAGTACCGCATTCGGGCCGATATCGCAGTCGGCACCGATACGCACATCCCGCCCGAGGTAGACACCGGCCCGAATCTGGCTGCGCGCGCCGACGACGACGCCAGGCTCGATAACCGCGCAGGGGCCGATGGCGGCGTCGGCGCCGATCTTGGCATCCTTGGCGATCTCCGCACTCGGGTGAATGCCGGGCAGACGCCGGTCCGGGGCAAACATCTCCATGGCGAGGACAAAGGCCGTCTTCGGATCGCGGCTGCGCAGTAGATTGCGCCCGGGTATCGTTGGAAAATCCTCGTCGACGATAATACCCGCCGCCGTACTGCAGATTACCTGATCGACCATCCTGGAGGAGGCCGCGTAACAGAGTTCACTGGGACCGGCCTCGGCCAGCGTGGCCATGCCGGCCACCGCACGCTCTGCAACGCCCTCCAGGTGAGCGCCAATGGCGCGTGCGATATCTCCCAGCGTATGTCCGCTCATCTCCTCATTCCCTAGAAATCGTGTTCATTGTCGATGAAACGCCATGCAACGACGGCGCCGAGCACCGCGACCACACTGGCCGCCGCGAAGGTGACGCTCGGGCCCATCGCTGCCCAGGCATACCCGGCGATCAGGCTGCCTACGGCACCGCCTGCCCCAAAACTGACACTACTGTAAAGCGCCTGTCCCCTTCCCTCGTGGCGGCCCCGGAAATAATGGTGCACCAGGTGGATGGCCGCGGCGTGAAAGGTGCCGAACGTGGCGGCATGCAACAGCTGCGCAAACAGTATCGCCGCCAGGGAGTCCGCAAAATAACCGATCATCAGCCAGCGCAGACCGGCCAGACACAGGCTGGCGATGAGCACCCGGCGCGCGCCGAGGCGATCGAGCAGGTGGTGCATTACCATAAACAGGCCTACCTCGGCGAGCACCCCGAGCGCCCACAGCTGACCGATCAAGGTCTCGCTGTAGCCATGGTCCGTCATGAAGATTGAGTAGAACGCATAGTAGGGACCATGGCTGGCCTGCATCAGGAACACGGCGCCGAAGAAACCGATGATCGCGGGCTTCCTCAAGATGCTGGTGAGGGACTGCTCTGTGTGCAGTTGAGGTTCCGGCGACGGATCGCGCACCAGCAGCGAGCTCAGCCAGATCGCGATGAAGATCGTCAGCACTGCCGGCAGCACGAACTCCGGACCACGCCTGTCGATCAGGGCGCCCAGCACGATTACCGTGAGGATGAAACCGATGGATCCCCAGACACGAATCTGCGCATAGCGTGCCACCCGTTCCTTCAGATAACTGAAGGTGATCACCTCGAACAGCGGCAGCGAGGCATTCCAGAAGAAGCTGTACAGGGTCATGACCAGCGCGATGGACCAGAAGCCCTCCGCCCAGTACATGCCGGCGAAGGTGATCACCGACACGATCGCGGCCAGACGCACGATACGGATCCGGTGCCCCAGGTGGTCGCCCAACCAGCCCCACAGGTTGGGGGCAACCACCTTGGTCGCCATCAGGATGGCCATCAGCTCGCCGATGGCGACGGCATCGAAGCCTCGCTCGCGCAAAAACAGCCCCCAGTAGGGGACCAGCGCGCCGAGCAGGGCGAAATAGAAGAAGTAGAATCCAGACAGGCGCCAGTAAGGCATATTCAGTCGCGGCCCCCGCCGAGCAGACTCATTGGCCGGTCGTCCGCACCGGCAAACGGCGCAGGGCTGACATGATGGCTAAGGGCTTGCAGTCACGAGAAATCACAACGAATCCTGCGCGCAGAGGCAACGGCGGGCCCGGTTAAGGGACTCCGGCGCGGGGCCCGGTCTATTCGCCTGGCGATCCCGGAATCACGGGCGTGCCGCTGATCACGTCGGCATTCTGCCCGCGCTGGCGCAGCGCATGATCCAGCAGCACGATCGCCAGCATCGCCTCGGCGATCGGTACCGCGCGAATTCCCACACAGGGGTCGTGGCGGCCCTTGGTGATCACATCGGTCGAATGCCCCTCGACGTCGACGGTCTGCCCGCCCAGGCGGATGCTAGAGGTCGGCTTGAAGGCGACCCGCACCAGCACATCCTGGCCGCTGGAGATGCCGCCGAGGATCCCGCCGGCGTTGTTGGTCAGGAATCCGTCCGGCGTCATCTGATCGCGATGCTCGGTGCCGAGTTGGCTCACGCTGGCGAAGCCGGCACCGATCGCCACGCCCTTGGCCGCATTGATGCTCATCATCGCGTGCGCCACATCCGCATCCAGGCGGTCGAAGACTGGCTCGCCCCAGCCTGGCGGCACCCCGCTGGCTACCACCGAGACCTCGGCACCGATGGAGTCACCGGCCTTGCGCAGCGCGTCCATATAGGCCTCTAGCTCCGCCACCTGGGCCGCATCCGGCCAGAAGAAGGGATTCTGTTCGACGGGTTCCCAGGCAAAGCTTTGCGGGAGATTCGGGCCCAGCGCCGACAGATAGCCGCGCACCGTCACGCCGAAGCGCTCGCCCAGATACTTCTTCGCGATCGCCCCGGCGGCGACGCGCATCGCGGTCTCGCGGGCCGACGAACGCCCGCCGCCGCGATAATCGCGGATGCCATACTTCTGCTTGTAGGTGTAATCTGCATGTCCAGGCCGGAACTTCTGTGCGATATCGCCATAGTCCTTGGAGCGCTGGTCCTGGTTGTAGATCAGCAGCCCGATCGGCGCACCCGTGGTCTTGCCCTCGAACACGCCGGACAGGATCTGCACCTCATCAGGCTCGCGCCGTTGCGTCGTGTGGCGTGACTGACCCGGCCGGCGGCGGTCCAGATCGGGCTGGATGTCGGCCTCCGACAACGCCATGCCGGGCGGACAGCCGTCGACGATGCAGCCGAT
>JBATKF010000341.1:0-2062 GCA_049669185.1 Sedimenticolaceae bacterium
GGTTCCACCAGTTCGCGGCTGAGTAGGTCGGTGTCGATCACCTCCGCCCCGAATTCGGCGAAGTAATCGCCGGCAGTCGTCTTACCGCTTCCGATGCCGCCGGTTAGACCGATCTTGAGCAAATGCGATGTCCCTTGCCGTGAGTTCAGCACCCATTAGAGCGGGGTCCCGATCGCGAACGCAAGCGCGACCGGTAAAACACGGGGTAATGGTGGGTCTCAGGCCAGTCCCGCCAGCTGCAGGTAGGCACTATTGATCTGTTCGCCCCAGATCAGTGCGACCAGTCCGGCCACGGCCAGATAGGGGCCGAAGGGGATGGGGATCTGGCGATCCCGCCCGCGCACGACCACCAGGGTGATGCCGACAATGGCGCCGATCAGAGACGACAGCAGCACGATCAGCGGCAGCATCTGCCAGCCGAGAAAGGCGCCGAAGACCGCCAGCAGCTTGAAGTCTCCGTAGCCCATGCCCTCGCGGCCGGTGAGCAGACGGAAGACCTGGAACACCAGCCACAGGCTGAGGTAGCCGGCCGCGGCGCCGATCACCGCCGCAGGCAGATCGGTGAACATCCCGTTCAGGTTGGCCAGCAGACCGAGCCAGACCAGCGGCAGCGTCAACTGGTCGGGCAGGAGCTGTTCGTCGAGGTCGATCACCGTCATCGCGATCAGGCCCCAGAGCAGGATCAGGGCAACCGCCGCAGTCGGGCTGGCGCCGAAATACACGACCATGCCCATGCTCAGCAGGCCGGTCGCTGCCTCGACCAGCGGATAGCGAATCCCGATCGGCGTGGAGCAGCTGCTGCAGCGTCCGCGCAGCAGCAGGTAACTGATCAGCGGTATGTTTTCCCAGGCCCTTATGCCGTGACCGCAGTTTGGGCAGGTGGAGGCGGGGGTGATCAGATAATCGAGCCCGAACCAGCGGCTGGGCAACGGCTCCGAGGGCTCATCGCGCAGGTCCGCGCAGGCCTCCGCGAGTTCGGCCTGCATGCGCCGTGGCAGGCGCAGGATGACGACATTCAGGAAGCTGCCGACGACCAGGCCGAGCAGCAGCGCGGCATAGGGCGCCATCTGCATGGCGACGTCGGGCCCGGACATTGCTATTTGCCGGAGACCACCGAACCGAGCTGGAAGATCGGCAGATAGAGTGCGATGACCAGGCCGCCGATGACGGTGCCGAGGATCACCATGATCATGGGTTCGAGCAGGCTGCTCAACGCATCGACGGCATTGTCGACCTCTTCCTCGTAGAACTCGGCGACCTTGGCCAGCATGTCGTCCAGGGCGCCCGACTCCTCGCCGATGGTGACCATCTGGATCACCATGTGCGGGAACAGGCCCTGCTGGCGCATGGACAGCTGCAGCGACTGGCCCGTGGCGACATCGTCGCGCATCTTCAGGACCGCCTGCTCGTAGACCGTGCTGCCGGTCGCACCGGCGACCGACTGCAGGGCCTCGACCAGGGGTACACCCGCCGCGAACATCGTGGACGTGGTGCGGCAGAACCGCGCAAGCGCAGCCTTGTGAAGAATCATGCCGATGACCGGTACCTTGAGCAACAGTCGGTCTACGGTCTCGCGGAACTTGGGCGACCGTTTCCAGATGTTCGACGCCGCCATCACGCCGGCCACGACCCCGGCCAGCATCGCCCACCACCAGGCGGCGACAACGTCCGAGATGCTCATAACCAGCCGGGTGAACGCCGGCAGGTCGGCGCCGAAGCTGCTGAACAGGTCCTTGAACTGCGGGATCACGAAGATCATGATGATCGCGGTGATGAGGATGGCGACCACGATCACCGCGGTCGGGTAGAACATCGCCTTCTTGATTTTCGCCTTCAGTGACTCGGTCTTTTCCTTGTAGGTGGCGATCTTGTCGAGCAGGGTCTCGAGCACCCCGGCCTGCTCGCCGGCCTCGACCAGGTTGCAGAACAGGTCGTCGAAATACAGCGGGTGTTTGCGCAGCGCGGCAGTCAGCGAGGTGCCGCCCTCGACGTCCGCCTTGATCGACAGCACCATCTCCTGCATCGAGGGGTTGTTGTGGCCGCGCCCGACGATGTCGAAGGC
>JBATKF010000342.1:0-2251 GCA_049669185.1 Sedimenticolaceae bacterium
GCATTGCATATGTAGTCGAGATGCTTGAGCAGCAGCCTGTGTTCCTTGTGGTGCTTGTTATCGAAGCGATCCACTTTCTTCTCCCACGAGCAGCTGACTCCCCAATCCCTATGGGCATTCCCATCCCGCTACTTCATAATCGTCTGAATTCCTTCACAAACACCAGTAGAGTAGAGAGCAGGCGTCCCGTGACAGTAGATCCGGCCTAGCTGTTGCCGCCCCTTTCGTCTGGCGGTGCCTCACTAGCCGAACCGTAGCCCCGATAGCCTGCCCTCCCTCATCAAACCGTGCATGCGGTTTTCCCGCACACGGCTTTCCGATGGTCTTCACACCGAGGCATGCGCTGAGCGCCAGCCCGCGACCGTTGGAGGTTTGTATAGCCCATAGCGCGCGTAGAGATCACGGCGGGGAAACCGGACATAGCCGGCACACCGGCGCCGAACCTTGTAGCGCGCCATCAGATGCAGCCGGAGACGGTCCTCGGCATGCTGCCGCACGCGGCTCATGGCCTTCGTCGAGTTTCGGTAGTGGAAGTAGTTCGCCCAGCCACGCAGGCTAAGGTTCACATTCGCCACCACGTCATCCAACGGGATGAGCGTCCGGTTCTTGCCTGTCAGTTGCGTCAATCTCGCCTTGATCTTCTTCAGCGATTTATCCGCCGGTCTGACATTCGCAAACCAGTTACCCGTCTTCATCCCTCGACTCATCCGGATCGTAAAACCGAGAAAGTCGAAGCTCGCTTCCGTGGCATCCACGCGATGGGTCTTGGTCTCGTTCAGTTCGAGTTCCAAATGATCCATGATACGTTTCACCACCTTCAGCGGCTCTTCTACCTCACCCTTGCACAGCACGACGAAATCGTCCGCATAGCGGACGATGTGTGCCTTCAGCCGGTGTCGCAGTTGATACCGCTGCCATATCCGATCCAGAAGATGCAGGTAGCAGTTGGCCAACAACGGCGAAATGACACCGCCCTGCGGCGTCCCCCGCCGATTGGCTTTGCCACCGCCCACAATCTTCCTTGCGCCATTGACGTCTTCACCGATAACCGGTGCTTTGAGCCATTGCTGAATGAGGTGCAGTATCCCCCCATCCACCAGGCGCTCCGCCAGCACAGCCATCAGCTTCGCGTGCGGAATGCGATCGAAGTACTTCGACAGATCGGCATCGATAACCTGCGTATACCCGGCCCTCAGGGTCGTGGCAATGTCGTCTACGGCATCATGCGCCGATCGGTTAGGCCGGAATCCGTACGAATGCGGACAAAAATCGGCCTCAAATATCGGCTCAATCACCAACTTCACAGCCATTTGCACCACCCGATCACGCAGCGTCGGTATCCCCAGCGGACGCTGACTGCCATCCGCCTTTGGAATCATGACGCGCCGTACCGGCTGGGCGCGGTAGGTCTTCTCTCTGAGATCACGGGCCAACCCCCGTAGGAACGTTTCTACCCCTTCGCCGCGCTCTATGACCTCAAAGCTCACCCCGTCAACGCCGGGGCTGCCTCGGTTGGCGCGGACAAGTCGCCAGGCATGATCGAGGATATCTTCCCGACTGACCTTGTCGTAGAGCGCATAAAAGCGGTAGGCCGGTTCTTGCTTGGCCTTGGTGTATAGCTTCCTCTGGAGCGTCCTGATACGCATCGGGGTGACTAGCGACATCGCAATCCCCTGATCCTCCGCCCTTCGGTTGCGTGACCAAAGTAGGGTCCCTTCCCTCGGCCGGGGTTGTGTTGTCCCTCAGCCTCCATCGGTACTTTGAACCCCTCCGACTTCCATCCAGGGCCGCGGTGCTTTCGTTGCCTTATACACAACGGGTGGTGGCCTCCCCACCTCCCTGGATGGATCTCCAGCACTGGGTAGTCAATCTGCGAGAACATGCCGACCCTGTTACCCCGGGAGTCGATCGGCGCCACTTCCGTTCTTCCAGCGCCGATCCAACGGCCGTCCCCTTTTGTCCACAGGGTCGGCTCCTCCAATTCGTTAACGAGGCTACTCATAGGTTCACTTGCGTTACGGCCTGCACTCTTGCTGTGTGGAAACTCACGACCCCTTGTTGCCAAGACGCCGCTCCCTCATGCTACCGGGGCGTACGGACAATTCCCCAGGCGGGACTTCAACCCGCTAGACTGACTACTGTTACTGCGAACGGACAACCCCTTGAGCCACCGCCCCAGGAAAAGGTTCGGCCAGAACCGTTGCCTGGCGTGGTTTTTCTGCGGATTACGCGGGGTTAGAAAGGTGGCAAT
>JBATKF010000343.1:0-2827 GCA_049669185.1 Sedimenticolaceae bacterium
GCTAACCTGCATATCTCACCGATTGCCTACTGCGCGGCCCGATACGCTCGCTGTGACGGTGCGTACTCGTTGCGGCCGGCTCGACGTAGTGTCGGCTACGCCTTCACCGCCCTCCGCTGCGTGCGCCCCGCCAAGCGGCGTCTCGAACCGCTCGCGACGGAAAACGGTGAGATAAGCGGGCTAGTCATTGACCGCCCTCGCTGGGCCGCGGATCGCCAAAGCGAAAAACGGCCCCTGCCACTCTGCTGTCGGGAGCACCCATGTTATATGCCGAGAGCTGGCAAGGGCTCGGGTACCCGACGCCGGTGGTCACAACCCGCAGGCCAGGGAGATCTGGGCAATCGAACCGTGGAAGGTACCGTCGCCCGTTCCTGGGTGAAATTCGCATCGGCGGAGTATTGCAGATAGTCGGCCGAGACCCGCTCGATATGCCCTGAGGGGTCGAAGACCACGTCCACGTTCGACATTATCCCTGGATCACCGCGAGCCGCGCAGCGGCCAAGACAGTAGCGCCAGGACAGCGCGCCTTCAGCGGTCGCCGGGCCATTGGGCGGGCCGAACAGCTCGATAACGGAGGTTCGGTCGGGAAGGGCAGCATGGTCGATGCCCGACAGATCGACGCGGGCGGTGTGCCCGATCAGGTCGAGCTCACCATTGCAAGCGGCCGCGATGGACTGGTCGATCAGGTGGCGCGAAAGAATCTTCTCCAGTTGCGCAGGTATCGTCGCGCGCGAAAGCCTGTACCTTCCCTCCACAGGCACGAAGGTAAGATCGACGGTGATCGCCCGGTCTGCCGACCCCTCGGAACCGACAGGGCTGGCCACGTAATGCCACTGCTTGCCAAGACGCGTGACTTCGGCAATCGACGGGGCGGCACCCATCAAACAGGCGACATCCGTGTCTAAGAGTGTGGGCTCATCGAAGACCAGGACCCTGTTCCCGGCATCCAGCTGAACGATGGTGATGCGAGGGCTTTCGTCGCAGAGCTGCCGGTAGGTCTGGGCCAGACGGTAGTACAGACACCCTTCGAGCAGTGCCGCAGCACCCACGATAGCGAAAAAGGTCACGAGCTTGCGCATGCTGCTTTCCTGTCCGGGAGCGGGCCGGCTGGCAAAAACCGCTCTGCTCCGATGCTTCAAGCCAATTCACCCCGGACAGGGGTAAGAACTCTCCAGTGCCTCGACGACGACCAGGGCGGCTGGCTTCGCTAGGTCTGTGGTCCGGCGTCCAGCATAGCGTATATAGGCGTCCGCCATACTACGGGCGGGTTCTCGCTCCGGTACACAGATTCGCGCGGCTACAGTTGCGGCCGAACTGGAAACCGAGAAGCGCAGCGCTTCCTCTACGCCACTGACGAAGCCCGAACAGTACCGCTTCTGCTGCCTTCCGCGGTCAGTCATGGAACTCGATGCGCAATGCGTCAGCAGCTGTTGCGCGGTCAGCTGCTGCGGAAAGAAACGCTGGGCGTCGCCGACGCCCTCTTGTGCCACGGCTGTCGTCCACAGGGACAAGCCGAGCAAGGGGCTGAACAGTGATTTCATAAGTGCCTCCGATCAGGGGTCGGGAAGGCCCGGGAAAGAGCTGATTTCCGTTGATTGGTCAATACAATTTACCCGCATGACCAAGATCATGGAACATCAGGGCCTGTTCACGCTGCCTGTGATCAGTTCCTGCTTGTAGCCCGGGGGGAGCCGCATCGGCCTTCAGTTGATTGCGGGCTCATGCCTGAGAAATTTGCTCAGGCTTTCGGGTGGGGGGCGGGTTCTTCGTCTGAGTTCGGCGAGAAGCCGACGAAAAACCCGGCCAAATTCGCGACGTTGAGCCATCGGCCGGGGATTCGCCGAGCGAACAGCCCTACAAGCCGACCGCCAGCGCCACGGATACGACTAACAGTACCGCGAAACCGTTGTTGATGCGCCGTGAAATACCGGGGTCGTGAAAGAGGTGCCGTAGAGCGTCACCGACGAAGAGCCAGCCAATGTCGATCGCAGTCAACATTCCGAATAGCACACCGCCTTTCAACAGCGCGTCAGCGGTGACGTCATCCGGTATGACCACGAACCCGGAAAAAAGCGTGGCGAAAACAGCGTAGCCCTTTGGGTTGGTGATGCCTAGGAGAAGTCCTGCGAGGAAACCCGGCTGCCGTCCCTTCAACGCTTGTTCGCCCAGCCGTGGAGCCATGGCTATCCGATAGGCAAGATAGAGCATATAAGCAACCGCCAAACCGACGATAACCGGGGCAGCGCCTGGATAAGCCAGCAGGGCGCCGCCTACGCCTGTGCCAACTAAGAAGATCGTCAGAGCGGCGCCGCAAAGGGAGCCAACCAGAAAGGCCCTGGCGGCTCGAAACCCGAATGCGACCCCCAGCCGCGGCTAAACCCAGAGTGGCTGGTCCCGGGGAACCAACTAGGGCAAACAGGGCAATCAGGAATGCCCCGGGTTGTGCGTAGTCAATCAACATATCGGTCACAGTCAGAAGCGGCCTGTGCCTTCTGGAAACTCAATCAGTCGGAAGTCCTTGAATCTCCTTGGCGTTTATTGAAGCATCATTGGCACGCTGAATCCATTGCTGACAGTACTGACGACCTTATGCTCGCTATTCCAGTCGCACCGACGATTGGCCCTAGAGAATTTGGCGCTGCACCAGCAGCTCGCAATGCTCAAGTCGTCGGTGAAGCGCCGCGGGAGTCAGCCCTTGACCGCCTGTTCTGGATTCTGTTCGAAAAGCATGTAAACGGACGGCGGACGATGTTGCACTCATTTGACCCTGATACCGTAGTGCGTTGGCACCGAGAAGGCTTTCGACGCTATTGGCGGTGGAAAAGTC